>CAJTKI010000061.1:0-878 GCA_910576875.1 uncultured Christensenella sp. | reverse complement strand
TGTTTGCGCCGACGTCGCGTTACGGCACGCCGGACGACTTGCGTTATCTGGTGGACAAATGCCACCGCAACGGTATCGGCGTCATTTTGGATTGGGTCGTCGCGCATTTCCCCAAAGACGCGCACGGTTTGTACGAATTCGACGGCACGCCGACGTACGAATATCAAGAAGGTTGGAAAGCCGAACACAAGGAATGGGGTACGCGCGTATTCGATTACGGACGCAACGAGGTCAAGTCGTTCTTGATTTCTTCGGCGGATTTTTGGCTGAGCGAATTCCATATCGACGGAATCCGCGTGGACGCCGTCGCGTCGATGTTGTATCTCGATTACGGACGCAAGGACGGGCAGTGGAGACCCAACGCGTTCGGCGGCAATTATAATTTGGAAGCGATCGATTTTCTCAGACAACTCAACACAGCGATGTTGACCAAGCACAAGGGCGTGTTGATGATTGCGGAAGAGTCGACCGCGTTCCCGATGGTGACCAAACCCGCGTCGGACGGCGGACTCGGATTTAATTTCAAATGGAACATGGGCTGGATGAACGACATGCTATGTTATGTTTCCGCCAATCCGTTTTTCCGCAAGGATATGCACAACAAGATCACGTTTGCGATCACGTACGCGTACAGCGAAAACTATATTTTGCCGCTCTCGCACGACGAGGTCGTACACGGCAAGTGTTCGTTGTTGAGCAAAATGCCGGGCGAATATCAAGAAAAATTCGACGGACTCAAAGCGTTCTACGGCTTTATGATGGCGCATCCGGGCAAAAAGTTGTTGTTTATGGGGGGCGAGTTCGGGCAGTTTATCGAATGGGATTATCACAAACAGCTCGATTGGTTCCTGCTCGACTACGACAGCCACCGCAGATTA
>CAJTKI010000060.1 GCA_910576875.1 uncultured Christensenella sp. | reverse complement strand
GGGATCATCAGCACGTTGACGGTGCCGATGGATTCGCCCAGCTCGGTCGTGCATTCTTCGCCGATATCGCCCAGATGACACAGATCCACTCCGTCCATCCGGAATTTGAAGATATGATTGACGCCGCGCCGAGCGCCCTGTTCGGCGTCATGATGGCTGACGACGGACGCGATGCCCACGCCCTTGACGTCCCAACTGCCCGCTTTGTCCAGTACCGTCCCGCAAGCGGGCTGTACGTTGCGCACGGCATTGTGGTCGTCGTGTTGGTGCGACAGCGTAATCGCGTCGGCCTGTACTTTGGGCATCTCGTATCCGACGATTGCGGAATCATACGGATCGGTCACGATCGCCGTGCCGGTAGATTCCACCAATCGGAAACAGGAATGCCCAAGCCACTGAATTTTCATGTTTACTCCTCTTCGATATCCAGTTTTAATTGTTCCGGCTTTCCGGCGTTGAACCGTTCGATCAACTCGTGTATCTTATCGTGCGGATCGAGCAGCGACGAGAGCGACTTGTTTTGATCCGCGGCGGAAATGATATACGCCATAAACTTGGACATGTCTGCCTGCACAAACCAAGGTTTGGATTTGAGCTCGGGCGTCGTATACGTGAGATTCGTGCTCAGCACGGCGGTAAACAAACCGTCCTGATACGCTTTCTCGAATTTGTCTACGCCTTCGGTAAACAGCGCGTACGTCGCAGTCAAAAAGATCTTGCCGCAGCCGCGTTCTTTGAGCTCGTTGCACAGTTTGAGCATGCTGTCGCCGGTTGCGATGATGTCGTCCGCGACGAAGATGTCTTTGCCGCACACGTCGTTGCCGATGTATTCGTGCGCGACGATCGGATTGCGTCCGTTGACGATGTTTGCATAGTCGCGACGCTTATAGAACATGCCCAGATCGGTGCCCAGCACGGACGCATAATAGATATTGCGGCTCATCGCGCCTTCGTCCGGGCTGACGATCATAAAGTGTTCTTTTGTGATATCGACGTCCGGATACGCGCGCAGCATCGCTTTGAGAATCTGGTACGTCGGCAAAAAGTTGTCGAAGCCCATCAGCGGCACGGCGTTTTGCACGCGGGGATCGTGCGCGTCGAACGTAATCACGTCGCTCACGCCCATCGTCTCCAATTCGTGCAGCATCTGCGAGCAGTCCAGCGATTCGCGCGCGTTGCGGCGATGCTGGCGTCCGCCGTACAGACTCGGCATGACGACCGTGATCGAACGCGCCTTGCCGCCGACCGCGGAAATAATGCGTTTGAGATCCGCATAGTGGTCGTCCGGCGACATGCGGTTGTCCGTTCCGAACATGTTGTACGTCAACGAGTAGTTGCCCACGTCGACCAAAATATACAGATCTTTGCCGCGAACGGTATCTTTGATCAAGCCCTTCCCGTCGCCCGTCGTAAACCGCGGACAGACGTTTTTCAACAAAAAGGTATCTTTGCAAATATTCAGACCCTTGTCTTTCGCTTCGCGATTAAACCAATTGGTCAGGTAGTAATCTACCTTATCGCCCAATTCCTTCGCGCCGTCGAGCGCGATGATTGCCATATTAGATGCCTCTTTGTCGAAGTTGAAAACCGACTCAAAAAAGGGTTTCATCCTTGCCTCCGTAAGTATGTTGTATCAATTCTTTTGCAATTTGGAAGATGCGGAATTTACGGCTCGCTCCGCACGGCATGCCGTCCGATGCGCGGTTGATATGGGAACTGCTACTGTGAGAGTCCATAATCCCTCCGTAAGACTTGTACCCACATTGTAGCACGCCGCCGGGAATATTTCAACCGTTTGCGCGCATTTCTCGCGACAAAAAATCGGCGGGAAATTTTTTGCATTTCCCGCCTGATCGAGCCTAAGTCACATCAACAGTTCGCCTTCGTCGCTGTCGATGACCTGCATGATCCGGAATTGTTTGCCCGTGCTCGCGTCCACAAACAGGAAGAACCGATACACGTCCACCGATCCGTAGACTTCCCACGCGAGTTTTTCCGATCCGCCCGGCATCGGCGTCACGCACAGCCGTACCGACGAGATCTGCATGCGTCCGTAATCTCCGGCGCGCACCTGTTCTTCGCCGACGGTCGGCGTCCCGAACGTACGGTCGGTATGGTTGTACAGATAATTCAGTCCCTCGTATCCGACGATCGCGCCGTCCTGCAACGACACTTTGACCTTGACCATGTCGGGATAATAGATCGTCTCGTCGCGCTTATAACACAGATTGACGTACACGATGCTGTCGCTGACGCACGCCCAGACCGGAGCCATCGACGGCAAACCGATCTTGTCGCAATATTGCCGCGCGAGTTCCACCGCCTCTTCCTGCGTCATGCGCGGATCGTCCACGCTCGCGTCCGTATCCCACATGACGGGCATGCCGCCCTGTTTGGAAATCTGTATGCTGCCGCTCGTGCCGTCTTCGGTCGTAAACTCGTACAGATACGTTTCAAAAGCGCTCTCGTTGGTCGTTACGTACGTCAACGATTTGAGGATGCGTCCGCCCAATGCACGGGCGACGTAATTGTCCGCCTGTTTGGGATCGATCGACTCCATGTTTTTGAGCGCCAGCGCTTCTCTGGAATCGAGCGCGTCCGAAAACGGTCCGTCGTAGATCAGCGACGGATATTCGACGTCCGCCCCGCTCAGGCTCTCGAACGCCGCGCTCAAACTCTGCCCCATCTGCCCGAGACCCATGACGAATTTTTCGCCGTTGTCCGTGATTTTGTCGCGCACGGCGTTCAGTTCGTTCGCGATGCGGTACGTCATCGCGTGCATATCCGAAAACGTCTTGTAATCATCGTCGTTGAGCCCCAGTCCGAACGCGATTTTGCGCGCGCCGTAACTGCTGTAATCGCCGACTTGGTTGCAGTATTTGATCAACGGCGTCATATCGTATCCGCCGTGCGAAAGCGCCGCCAGCGACGACGTCGCGGACTGCGCCGCCAACGCAATGTTCATCAACAATTCCTGCTGCAACTCTTCGCCGCGCGTCACGCGGATCTTGGACAGATTGTTTTCCATCGTCAGCAGATTATCCGACAACGTATAGTACGATTGGCGGTACAGGTTGTCCACCTGCATGTTCCATGCGCCGTTGCGGTACGCGAATACGCCTACCAGCGACGCCAGCGTCGCAATCAGCGCGACTGCGACCGCCGCGGCAACGATGACGGCGATTTTGCGTCTGCGATCGCGCGCGGGACGGTTGTTTGTATTTTCCATAACGCTCCTTTATTTACAGAAACTGTGTTTGCCGATTTTCAACAGCACCGGACGCGACCAAATCCACGCGCTCGTCGCGGTCGCCGGATTATAATAATACAGACAGCCGTTGGTCGGATCCCATCCGTTCATGCAATCGCGCGCCGCATTGTACGCGCTCTGATTGGGTTCGAGATTGATCTGTCCGTCGTTGACCGCCGTAAACGCGTACGGCTGGTAGATCACGCCGGCGATCGTGTTGGGGAATTTGCTGCTGCGCACGCGATTGAGTATCACCGCGCCGACCGCAACCTGTCCCGTATAAGGCTCGCCGCGCGCCTCGGCATGGATGCACTTGGCAAGCAGATAGACGTCGGAAGAATTGTAACTGCTGTTCGTGCTCGACGAGCCGGACAGCGAAATCCCGAGCGCCGCGGCAGTCTTTGCGCCGACGATGCCGTCTGCGACCAACCCTTTGCTCGACTGATATCGCTTGACGGCGGCGGTCGTCTTAGAACCGAAAATTCCGTCCACCTTGCCGCAATTGAATCCCAGGCTGTTGAGTTTGGTCTGCAACGTCCGCACCTGCGTCCCGCTCATGCCCTGTTTGAGCACCGCGGTCGGCTGCGCGTCGCCTTGCGTCCCCATCGTCGCAAATACGATCGCCGCAGTCGTCAGCGCCAGTACGACGAGCATGCCCGCGACGACGCGGATCCAAGTCTGTTCTTTCATAACTGCTCCTAATCGAATAGTTTTTTCCACATCTGCGCAATCCACGAGCGATACCGTACCTGCTCCGGCTCCTGCGTTCCGAAACACAACGGCGGAAACACGACGCACCACCAGTTGTCCCCCGTCCCGCTGCCCAGCGATACGATCAGCGCGTCGTATACGCCCGCCTGCAACGTCAGGTCCTGATAATCGCGGTCGGGAAAACGCTCCCGACACAACGCCGCATGCGATACGTATCCCATGCCGTGTTGCGCCAAAACGCGATCGGCGGCGCGTTCTATGTCGCGCAAGCGACTCTCGACGATCGACATCGCCTGCTCCTTGGTCTGCACGCCCGCCAGATACGGCGTCAGCGTATCGACTACGGCTTGCTTGACGGCATACTTCACGTCTTGATCGCATGCTTCGTTGCTGTTCGCGCGGATATGTATACGCAGATATTGCTCGGACGGATCGGAGTTGCCGCCCCATATGCACAGACCGACCGCGCACACCGCGATCAGCGCCAAAACACAAATGATTTTCGTCTTCATGTCAACCTCCGCATAGGAGTATTGCCGCGATGCGCTCCGCTATACGCGACGATTGCGACCTGCGAAAAATTTTCGCGATCGCGCGTTTTATCCGACGACGCGACATGCGTCGGACGATCGGTTGCGCCGCCGTTTGCGGCGCGGTATTCGGTTGTCAAGGTACAACGAACGACGCGGCACCGTCTCCGATCCCGCGTCGTTTATGCGCTGTGCGAAATTTTCGTATTCCGCTCTGCGCTTCCGTCCTGATTCTAACATGTCGCGTCAAGTATTTTCCAACTTTTATGACACCTTTTTTGCACTTTTTTGCGTCTTTTTCGAGCGTTTGTCAACGGTCTCGATTGCCGATTGCGCGTCGTTGCTTAATTTTGCCCGCACATCATTTTCGAAATGACCTTGCACGCGGCGACACATCGGAGCGATTCGGATTATCTGCGGTCGGATGCGTTGCGATCTTCCCGCGCGCGGCGCAGTCTGCCGTTGCGCGCGACCGTCATCCAAATACCGCACAACAACAGCATCATAACGACCAACACCGTCAAGATCGCAATCATGACGATCTTAAACCACGGTTCGCTCGTGCCGCCCGCGAAATTGCCGTTGTTACCCGATCCGTTCGGATTGTTCGGATCGTTGCCGTATACAAATTGCTTGGCTTCGCTTTGGCTCGGCGTCGTCGTCACTTCGCCGTTGACGTCGATGAACTCAAAGTTCTCCGCGCTCGCCGCGCCCAGTTTCGCCACCACTTTGTACGTCTGTCCCGCGATCAGATCCGACTCCGCGACGAGATTCCCGTCCGCGTCGTAATACTCGTACACGATCTGCACGTAATCCGCATATTTGTCCGACACGACAAACGTCTGCTTGCCGTCTGCCTGGCCGACCCATTGTTCTTTCAACTTCGCTTTGGCAATCGTCCAAGACAATTCGTATTCCTGCGAGCCCGTCGCGCCGTCCGCCGTCGCCCAAACGTAATTGCTATTCGGCAACGTCACCGTCGCGCGATACGTCCCCGCATTCGTCGCCGTCGTCACCAGATCCAACGTCATCAACGTCGCATCAAATCCCGTCAACAGATCGAGCAAGCTGTATTCCGTTCCGTTGAACGTCGCTTCCTTCACCGTCGGCACCGCGACTTGTTTTGCGGCGATCTCGACCGCAAACACGCTCGGCGTCAACACATACGAATCGTCATGCATCTCGATCTCGATCACATACTTGCCCGCGTCCGTCGGCGCGCCGTCCAGTTTCGTGTTCTTGCTCATGTCCGCCAGATCCGTTCCCGCATAATACGTCACCGTATAGTCCGTCGGTCGAATCGGCGCGCCCGTGAATTGGATCTCGTCTTGCGTGTACTTCGCGTTGCCGTCGTACTCCACCGACTGCGGCATCTCCGCCTTAATCGTCGTGATCGCGTCGTTGCCGATCTTGACGATCGTCTCCGCCGGATCCGTCTTCAAGCGGTAATTCTCGCTTCCCGTTCCGTCCAAGTACGCGACGATCTTGAAGTTCTGCGGATTCTCCGGTCCGATGTTCTCCGCCGCAACCTTGTCCGCGATCGCCTGCCGTCCCGCTTCGTCCGCGCCCAGCTCGTTGCCCGCCGCGTCGTAGTAGCGATAATGCACGATCTCCTTGTACTTGGGATCGCAATTCAGTTCGCGCAAGAAATACGCTCCCGCCGCGACTCGCTTCCACTTGACTTCGATCCCCTTGCCGACGATCTCCCATTCCAACACCAAGTCCGCAGGCTGCTCGAAGCATCCCGCATCGTATTCCAGCGAGTTCCCCGCCAAAGTCGTCGTATACTTCTGTACGCGCGTCCCGCTCTCGCCGTTGTTGTAGTCGAATCCGCCGTCCGGCGCTTCCAACCCCAGCGGCAACGTCGCCGCATCGACCGATACACTGATCCGTCCGCCGTCGTTGTACTCCAACACCGTCGCATTCGGATCATAGTAGTCTGTCACGATCCCCGTATCCGTCGTGTATTTGTACTTCCATTTGACGCCCGACAGATCGAACGTCCCTTTGACGATCTCCCATTCAATCGTCAGTTCGATCTGTTTCTTGTTGTTGTCGAACAGATAGTCGTCATGGACGATTTTAAGCAATACTTTGGTTGTATAGTGTGCGACCGACGATCCGCTCTGATTGCTGTATCCGTCCGTATACGTCGTGCCGTTAAAACTCGACGTCAAATTGTCGATCTCGACGAGCAAATTGCCTTGGTCGTCGCTCGGCAAGGTACTGCGTTTGATTTCCAATTTGTTCGTCACCGCGCCGTAACTGTCCAGCGTCCCGAAATATGCGAACACGATCTGCTTGCCGCTCGCGATGTCCGCTTGATTCGCGCCGTTCGGGATCGGGTTGCCGCTCGGTCCCAACGCCGTATACTGCCAAGTGATTGCGCTCGTGTCGATCTTCTTGGACAACACGGTAAACGCGCGCGGGATACCCGCCGTATTCAATCCGTTTCGGATCGAATAGTTGATGCTCTGTCCGACGGTGTTGTCCAACGCGGCGGTCAACATATATTCGCCGATCGCGATCTTAGACAAATCCACCGTCGCGACGATGTCTGCGCCCGATTGCACGCCTGCGACATGGCGGGCTGTGCCGCTCGTCTTGTCGGTATAGATCGCCTGCATGCCGATCGTGTCGCCCGATTCGATGTCGGACGCTGTAATCGTCGCCGTATATGCATCTTCTAACGCCCATTCCCATTTGCCGTCGGGCACGTTACTGGACAATGATACGGACAATTGCTTGGGCTGTATCGTAAACTCGATTTCGCGTTTGCCCGTGCTGTCGTTGCCTGTCGTCCAAAAGTCCGTCGCCGACGACGTCAGATTCAATTCTACCTGATATGTCCCCGCATACTTTGCTTGAACGGTACCGTTTGCCGCATCGAACGACATGTCTGCGGTAATCGCGTTTCCTGCCGGATCTTTGCCGGTAATTGCCGTAATCTGCATATTGGCGGCATAATATTCGCTCAACGCAAAAGTCTGTGCCGCACCGTTATACGGTTTATTTCTATCCGCTTGCGTCATCCCGACGGACGGCACGGCAATCGGCTCTACGGTATCCGCATCCGCTTTTGTCAAATTCAGATGCAGCGCGGGACGCACCGCCAACTGCGTCGTCACGTATGTATCGTAATAATTCGTAGTCGTGCTATGTAAACCGAAAGAAACAGACGCAACATTGAAATGTCCGCTGCGTGTCCAAGTATGATTGACGTTACTGCGTTGATTGATCGATAATTTCCAAAAACCGGATGCATCTCCCCAACCCGTCTCCGCAATACTCGGCAACCATAAATAATCGTCCGCCCATTCGTTATAATGCGTTTTGTAAATATAATCTCCACTCGGTGCAATTGACGATCCGTAAGCTTCATTGGGCGAGACGTTCCAATTGCTCGGAGCATATGGTTTCAAAGATTCCGTTTCCTGATAAGCAACGTCTCGAGGCTGTACGAGATAAGGAAGTACCGAACGATTATGTCCGCTTGCATCGTTTGCCGTCGCCATCGAAAAAATCGCAAACGCATGCGTTTCATCCTGCGGGATTTGAGTCAATTTTTTATTTACGCCGTCGGCATCCGCCGGCGACGCAACATATCCGCAACCGCCGCTGTTCAGCCCTTTTGCGCGAATGTAACTGGTCGAATACATATCGCTCGGATAAGCGAGCGCTTTCGAATCGTCTAGCCAAAGATTCCATTCCATATCTGTCGTACTCTCTGTCAGCCACAGCGTCACGATCGTATTGCCGTTGCGATCCTGCGTCAAATGCGTAACCGTCCATTCGTAATCGCCGAACGTGACCGCAATATCCTGACTGCCGTTTTGCGCGCGCAAGTCTGCGGCATCTCGCGTTCCCAACGCCGAAACCGTAGCAAGATTCGCTCCCGCGCCGCCTAACGCCGCATACAAATCTTCCAACGTCTTACGATTGAATATTTTGCCGTCCGTGCGCGTCTCGTAATGATTGGATAACAATTCTCCGACCTGCGCGGTTGCGGTCGTATCCATTGCGTAAACCGCATCCGAATCCGCAAACCATATGCCGCAACATACCGATATGCTCACCAGTACGATCGCAATTGCAGTCGCAATTGCCAATCGCAAACCATCTGTCGTTTTTTTGCCTGTATTCATAATACCGTTTTCCCGATTATTCCTCTTATTCGCATTCCGACCCGTTGGAAAACAGTTCATAAAATAAGCTATTCCATGAACTTTTCTATTACTATTTTATTCCAAAAGTTGCGGCATGTCAAGTCAAAAGCATTTACCACACGCAAATACCGTCGTCAGAACGGATCCGCAAGATCGAATTATGCCGGCATTACAGCCGATTGTACTCAAAAGTTCATGGAATAGCTTATTCCATGAACTTTTTTAACGCGCCGAAACGCTTTGCGCCGTCTGACGCAGACGCGTCGTTTTCATCCGTAAATCGCGCGATTCGAGCGCATGCAAAAGACCTGCCGAACGGCAGGTCTTGTACGTTGCAAAAACAAAAATCAGTCGCGATCCGAATCCGGTACCGGCAGCGCGCGATCCGCCGCGGCGCAAAATTTCTTGACTTCGACGGCGGCCTTGGCGACGGGGATATTCGTGCCCGCGCCGGCAATGCAACCGCCCGGACAACCCATGCCCTCGATCAAACAACCGTTCTTTTGTCCCGCCTTGGCAAGCATCAGCATCTTTTTGCAGTCGGCAAGCCCTTCGGCATGCTCGATCTTGACGTCGACGTCGGGATAATACTCGTGTACGCAACGCTCGATCGCAGACGCAACGCCGCCCGCAACGCCGTATCCGCGTCCGATCGCCGTCGCATCCTGCATCGGATCGTCCGCCATCGCGGCGGGATCGATCTCCTTGGCGGCAAACATGCCGTCGAGCTCTTCAAACGTGATGACGAAATCCACGTCGGAACGCACGGTACGACGCGATGCTTCCAGTTTCTTCGCCGCGCACGGTCCGATAAATACGACCTTGGCGTCCGGATGCGTCGCCTTGACGGTGCGCGCCGTCGCGACCA
>CAJTKI010000059.1 GCA_910576875.1 uncultured Christensenella sp. | reverse complement strand
GGCGCGGGCGCGGAGAACTTCGAGATCACGGACGAAGAAGGCAACGTGTTGGAAGTGCCGACGCAGAGCAGTTCGGAGATGTTCACGTACGGACAGACGATCAATCCGGGAGATCCGAATAATCCCGATCCGCCGACAACCGATCCGGACGCGCCGACGCAGCCGGCGGGGAGCGGAGATTCGTTGGCGAACGCGAAATGGTTCCGTATCGTTATGATCACGATGGTGTCGTTGGTCGGCGGGATATTTATCGTGTTGATTGCAATCTGGTTTGCGGTCGATGCGATGCGCAGAATGCGCAAGCAAGCGCAGTCGCGCAAGGAATAATCGAACGGCGCGGCGCGCCCGTTCCGACGGCGGCAACAGCGTCGTTTGGCATGAGGAGCGGATTTTTTGCGGATTGACGGACGGGGCGGCGTATGGTAGAATGGCGGTAACGATATGTTCCGGGAGTGATGATATGGAAGATTCGCTATTGCAATACGTGTCCGTCGTGCCCAATGCCAATCAAAAGCATTTGGAGAAGATGGGCTTTTACGCATTCGTGCATTTCGGCATGAATACGTTCTACAATCGCGAGTGGGGAGACGGTAAGGAAGATCCGCGTCGATTCTGTCCTACCGATCTCGATACCGACCAATGGTGCGACGTGTTGCGGCGCGTCGGCGCAAGAGGCGTCATCCTGACCGCCAAGCATCACGACGGATTTTGTCTGTGGCCGACCGCGACGACCGAGCATTGTATACGCAATAGCCCGTACAAGGACGGCAAAGGCGATATCGTCGCCGAACTGGCGCAGAGCTGTCGCAAATTCGGTCTGGAACTGGGCTTGTATCTTTCTCCGTGGGATCGCAACGCCGATTGCTACGGCAGCGACGCGTACAACGACGTTTATTGCGCGCAGTTGGAAGAACTGCTGACCGGATACGGACCGTTGTTTACCGTATGGCTGGACGGCGCGTGCGGATCCTATATGGACGGCAAGCCGGTGCAGAAATATGATTTTGGACGCTATTTCGATTTGATTCATCGCTTACAGCCCGATTGCGCGATTTCCAATTGCGGTCCGGACGTGCGCTGGGTCGGCAACGAAGCCGGCATTTGCCGAGCGAGCGAATGGAACGTCGTGCCCGCATTCCAATTCGATTTACAAAAGGTGCAGGACAATTCGCAGCAGCAGGCGGACGGCTTTGCCGTCAACGTGGACGTCGTCAGCGAAGATCTGGGCAGTCGCGAAGTGTTGTCGCATTTCGATCGATTTATTTGGTATCCTGCGGAAGTGGACGTGTCGATTCGGCGCGGGTGGTTCTATCATCCCAATCAAAAGCCGCGCAGCGTCAACAATCTGCTCAACATTTACTATGCTTCGGTCGGCGGCAACTGCATGTTGTTGCTCAATATCCCGCCCGATTGTCGCGGCAGGATCGCGGACGCGGACGTCAAGCGTCTGGACGCATTGGCGGCGCGGATCGACAGCGCGTTTGCGCATCGGATCGAGATTGCGCGCGCGGATTGTCCCGACGCCAAGGACGGCATGTCGTGGCAGGATATGCAGACGGGCGGAACGTATTCGCCGCGCGCGGTTGCGGATACGTATCGCATCGAGATGCGTTTCGACCGCCCGTATAAAGCGGACAAAGTCGTCTTGGCGGAAGACATCGACTATTCCCAGCGGATCGAGCGCTACGCGATCTATGCGATCGACGGCGCGCGCGAGCGGTGCGTTTATCGCGGGACGACGGTGGGACACAAGAAAATCGCGCTGTTCCGCCCTACGGTATGCGACGGATTGGCGATCGTCGTGGAACAATGTCGGTTGGAGCCGTATTTGGAGACGGTCGAAGTCTACGAGACCGACAACCGTCAGCCGCGGCAAAATCCGTTCGGCAAACTGATCCGATGGATTCATAAACTCAATTATCAGGTTTACGTCGCGCGGACGGAACGCGCCAAAGCGCGCGAAGCGAAAAAGGGCGGAGATACGAACAAATAACGACTATATTCGGCAATCCGTTTTCAAAACAACAAAAAGAGCAGTCGCCGAAGCGGCTGCTCTGCGTATGTCGGTCGGGATCAAGTCTGCGACTCGTCGGACGGGGATTGTCCGTCGTCTTCGGACGACGCATCGGCTTGCGGATCGACGTCCGCGGCGATGAGCGGTTCGTTGTCGACGATCGGCGCGTTCGTATCGAAAAACGCGTCCGCATCGACGTTGACGTGATGGTTGATGTGTTTCCATTTGGGTTTAAGCGTAAACGTGCCGATCGCGATCGAAATCATATACGCGATCATATAGAACGGGAACACCAAACACGGGAAAATCAGTTTCGCCGGTTTGCATTTGAGCTTTTTGCGTTCCAGCAACACGACGAACAGCGCTTGCAGCACAAAGGGCAGATAGAAGATGCAGCCGATTGCGAGACCTGCGGTTTTGAGCCAGCCGTACAGCAGATTGGGATCTGTGGCAAAGCGAACGCACGCTTCGACCAGATAGAATCCGTAATACAGCGGAATCCACACGCAACAAATCATTGCGATCGGGATAAACATCAGTTGCAGGAAGATGTCGATATACGACAGCCGCCCCGTCGTAAAGAATTTGCCGACCATGCGCATGCCGTGATTGAAGAAAATGCGGTTGAGTCCGTGTCCGAAGCGAATGTTGCGGTTGAACACGTCTTTCATCGTCGTGGGCTGTTCTTCGTAATATTCGGCTTGATCGACGTAATGCGTGCGTTTGCCTGCGAGCAGGCGGTTGCACGTAAATTCCGCGTCTTCGCTGATCGAATGCGCGTCGAAGCCCGATTCGCGAATGATACTCGCGCCGAACATCATGCCGGGACCGCTCAAATTCTGATCCAGACCCATCGCCGAACGCGGCTGTCTGCACAGGCGCGAATCGCGCAGATAATACAGACCCGAAATCGCGCTGGATACGTTGTAGTCGATGTTTTTGCTGTTGGAATATCCGGCAGCCAATTCCGCGCCCGCGTCGAACGCGTCGTTCATATACGTCAGATAATCGGGATGCGCGAGATTGTCCGCGTCGAACGCGACGAAAAATTCGATCTCCGGATCTTCGTCCAAAATGCGTTGCGTCCCCCAGTCCAACGCCCAGCCGCGGCTGCGTTTTTCGTCGTCGAAGCGTTCCAGCACGCAGGCGCCGGCTTGTCGCGCAAGCTCCGCCGTATTGTCGGTACAGTTGTCGGCGATCACGTAGACGCGAAACAAATCGGCAGGGTAGTTTTGTTTGGACATCGCGGCTACCGTGCTCGTGATGACCGCGGATTCGTCGTGCGCGGGAATTACGATCGCCGCTTTGTGCAACTTCTGCGCTTTGGGAAAGCGCTTGGGTTTGAGAAAAAACAGCAATACGTATATGATCTGGGGCAGAAACCCGACGCCCAGTATCGCCATAAAAATATAGTTGAGTATATCGATAACCTGTTTGAAGATAACCAAGGTTTGCTCCCCCGCGGCGATTGCACCGTAATCTTATTATACCCTTGCGGAAATTGTATGTCAAGGTTTGACCGAGCAATGTCGATGGCAGTATCTGGTAATTTTGCGATATTTTCGTACACATCTTGCATAAACGTTCGACATTATCGCGGATTTATGCAGACGGCGCCGCCTTGCGTACGACAAAACGGGACGGCTTGTCGCCGTCCCGTCGATGTGCGCGCAGTGCGTTATTCGCTCGCGTAGTTCGTAAAATAGTTTTGGATCAAGATGATCGGCGTGCCTTTGTCGCCGCTGCCGCTGGTCAGGTCGCACAGACTGCCCAGCAAATCGGTCAGACGCCGCGGCGTCGTGCCTTGCGACGCCATGTCGGCGACGAGATTGGATTTCTTTTGACGGATCAACGATTTCATCGCGTCCGCCGCTTCTTGTCCGGACAAATCGCCCAGCGCGTTGTCGGCGAGATATTTGAGTTTCAGTTCGTTGGGTTGTCCGAGCAGGCCTTGCGTATGCGCGGGAGAGACGACCGGATCCGCAAGCTCCCAGATGCCGCCGACGGGATCCTTAAACGCGCCGTCGCCGTAGATCATGACTTCGATCTGCTTGCCGGTGCGGCGCAGCAATTCCGCCTGAATCGCGTCCACGAGCGGCTGACCGTCGCGCGGGAAGAGTTTGACCGACGTGTCGGTCGCCAGGTTGGAACCGTACAGTCCGTATTGGGGATTGTATCCGCTGCCGTCCACGCTTTCGGTCAAAAAGTCCGCGAGCGTAAACGCCTTCGCGCCCGCTTGTTGCAAAATGCGTTTGGTGCGGTTGCGCGTATGGATGTCGGCGTTGATGACGACGTCGGTATAGCGCAAGATCTCTTTGGGATTGTTGGCAAGGATGATTTCGCAGCCTTCGCCGCCCATTTGTTTGTACAGTTCGATATAATCCAGTCCGGTGAAAGGATGCAGGATTTTGCCGAACGTATCGTAAAACTGTTGTTCGGTAAACGTATCCGTATACGGATTGACGCCCTTTTCGTCGAGCACGTCGATCGGGATGAGCGGATTGCCGACTTCGTCGGACGGGAAGGACAACTGGATGATCAGTTTGTCTACGCCGCGCGCGATGCCTTTGAGCAGCATCGAGAAACGGTTGCGCGACAGGATCGGGAAGATCAATCCCACCGTGCCGCCGCCCGTCTTGGCGCGCACGTCCGCCGCGATCTGATCGAGCGTCGCGTAATTGCCTTGCGCTCTGCCGACGATGGCTTCGGTCATCGCGACGACGTCGCGGTCTTGCAGGTCGAATTTGCCTTCTTCGCTTGCGGCAAGGACGGAATCGACTACGACGGATACCAGATCGTCGCCTTTTTTGATGATCGGAGCTTTGATCCCGCGGGAGATCGTGCCTATAGTTTTCATAATGCCTCCGTAGATGGTAATGGTCGGGACACGCATGTCACGCGTCCTATTATAAGGTATTTCGGCGGATTTTTCAAGAATTTGGCGCTATTTTTATTGCGCATTCGGGTTTTGCCGCGCAGGGCGTTCTTCGTCGCGATACGGGCGTACGCGTTTGCGCGCCGCGCCCGCGCCCGTGTTGACAAACGTTCGCCGATCTTGCTATAATACGCAGTATATGAAACGAAAATCCCATTCCGCACCCTCTCCGATTCGGCGATTTTTGCCGTATTACGCCAAGTACCGCAAGACGATGGCGTTGGATTTGTTTTGCGCGTTGTTGACGACGTTCTGCGCGCTCGCGTTTCCGGTCGTCGTGCGCTATATCACGGACGCGGCGGTGCAGGATCTGGCGCGGTTGACCGTGCGGTCGGTGTTGATCATCGCGGGCGTATACATTCTCTTGCGCGTCGTCGACGCGGCTGCCAATTATTATATGCAGAATATCGGACACGTCATGGGCGCGCACATCGAGACGGATATGCGCCGCGACTTGTTCGCACACTTGCAGAAGTTGGATTTTTCGTACTATTCGGACACCAAAGTCGGACAGATCATGGCGCGGATTACCGGAGACTTGTTCGAGATCACCGAGTTTGCGCACCACTGTCCGGAAGAATTCTTTATCGCAGGCGTGCAGATCGGCGCGACGTTCGTGATTTTGGCGACGTACAACATCTGGTTGACGCTGACGCTGTTTGCGCTGATTCCGTTGATGTTGCTGTGCGCGCGGTATTTCAAAAAGCGCATGACCCAAGCGTTCCGCGCCAGACGCGAGCAGGTCGGCGAGATCAACGC
This sequence comes from uncultured Christensenella sp., assembly GCA_910576875.1. Taxonomy (GTDB): domain Bacteria; phylum Bacillota; class Clostridia; order Christensenellales; family UBA3700; genus MGBC101980. The sequence continues at coordinate 4,228 of CAJTKI010000059.1, read as the reverse complement.
GCAGGTCGAAGACGCGTTGCTCGGCATGCGCGTCGTCCAGTCCTTTACCGCGGAGCGGATCGAGACCGAGAAGTTCGCGCGCGGCAACGAGCGCTTTTTGGATATTTACAAGGATACGTATCGCCATATGGCGGGATATCACAGCGTGATCCGCATCTTCGACGGGATCATGTACGCGACGGTGATCGCGTTGGGAACGGTTTTTCTAATCGTCGGACAGATCAGCGTCGGCGAATATACGGCGTACTTGCTGTTTGTGACGACGTTGCTCAATTCCATTCGACGCGTCGTTGAATTTGCGGAACAGTTCCAGCGCGGGCGCACGGGGATCGAGCGCTTTTTCACGATCATGGACGAGCCGATCCGCATCGCCGACCTGCCGGACGCGGTCGAGCTGCGCGACGTGCGCGGAGACATCGAATTTTGCGACGTGACGTTCCGCTACGACGCGGACGCGCAACAGGTGTTGTCGCATCTGAATCTTACGATTCGCGCGGGCGAAAACATCGCGATCGTCGGTCCTTCCGGCGGCGGCAAAACGACGATGTGCAATTTGATTCCGCGTTTTTACGAGATCGACGGCGGTCAGATCCGCATCGACGGCGTCGACAACCGACACGTCACGGTGCAATCGCTGCGCGCCAATATCGGGACGGTGCAGCAGGACGTGTATTTGTTTGCGGGTACGGTCGCGGAAAATATCGCATACGGCAGACCGGGCGCGACGATCGACGAGATTTGGGACGCGGCGCGCAAAGCGGGCGCGGAAGATTTTATACGGCACCTGCCGGACGGCATGGACACCTATGTCGGCGAGCGCGGCGTCAAACTGTCCGGCGGACAAAAACAACGGATCTCGATCGCGCGCGTATTTCTCAAAGATCCGCCGATTCTGATTCTGGACGAAGCGACCAGCGCGCTCGACAACGAGAGCGAACGGCTGATCCAGCGATCGCTGGAACAACTTTGCAAGGGACGCACCGCGATTACCGTCGCGCATCGTCTTTCTACGGTGCGCAACGCCGATCGGATCGTCGTGCTGACCAAGGACGGCATCGCGGAGGTCGGATCGCACGACGAGTTGGTCGCGGCGCACGGCATATACGCGCATATGCTGGAAATCTGAACGGGCGGCGCGTTTTATTTACCATATAATAAAGGTTTGCGGAATCGCTTGCAAAACGTCGTTGTCGCAGTCGATCGGCGCGCGATCGACCGATAATACGGCGTATTTTTTTGCGTCAAAAAGGTACATGGAATAGATCATTCCATGTACCTTTGTTGTCTTTATTCTAATCCTTTTGTCGCAAAGATGTCAAGGCAAATGCCGTTTTTGCGGATTTTGCGCGTCGTCGCGGCGTGATTTTTCTATATTCTATTCGGTTCGGACTCAAAAAGTTCATGGAATGATCTATTCCATGAACTTTTCCGCAAGCGTATTGTACGGTGCGGACGGGACGGAATACGGAAATTCGATGATATAGGAACGAATACAATGGAACGGACAAGACGCGGCGTTTTGCGCCGCATTACACGGATCACGGTTACGATTTTGTTGCTGACGGTTTGTTTGCTCGCGGTTGCGGCGGCGACGCAGACGGGCGCGGCGTATGCCGCCGCCAATCCGTCTTCCGGCGTGCGCGTCGGCGAACTGTTGCTGTCGGATTATGCATCGCGGACGGACGGATTGAAATTCGACGGCGAACGTTTGGTCGATCTATTCGGCTATATCGCCAACGGGAGCGGGCGTGCGCGGTTGAGCGACGTGGCGGGAAAAGGCGTCCAAACGGCGGACGATATCCGCAAGAGAATCGATCAAAATCAAGATATCGTCGTCGCGTTCGGTGGACAGGATTGGACGGTGACGCACGTGACGCAAGATCGAGACGGCAACGTGATCGCGACGCTGTGGCTGATGTCGTCGTCTGCAACGTCCAAATGGAACAACTGGGAAGCCCATACGCCGCAGAGCGCCTATCCCGGCAATATGTACAGCAGTTCTTTGATACGGGCGCAAGCGCTCAACAGCGGCGGCAGCGGATACGTCGCGACGCAGGGCGCTTCGACGCTGACGAAAATCGCACAGAAGAGCACGCATGCGTACGCAAAGTTTACGATGCAATCCGTCAAGGATGCGGACGGCAACGAGATCTCGTTGACCGATTATATCGTGCGTCCGCGGCAGGTTGCGTATCAGGAGACGGAGAGCATGCGCGCGTTCGATGCGACGCATTGGAGCACTTGTCCCAACGAAGCTTGGGGCACGCCGCAGCTCGAAAGTTACGTGACCGATATGAATTACTCCGTCAAATCGCATTATGCGGAGTGGGCGGACGATTATTTGTGGCTGCCCAGCATCGCGGAGACGGGCGTCAATGTCGCTTCGGGATTGTGGCGTTTGTCGGATTCGCAACGCGCGAATACAAAACAGACTTGGCTGCGTACCGGCAGCTATGACTATGCCAATTTCGTCTACGCGTTGAGCACAACCGGCGCATACAGTTACGGGCGTACCAACGACGCGTATGCGGTGCGTCCCGCGTTGCACCTCAACTTGACCAAAGCGGTTGCCGATGCGGCGACGCCGACAGACGTGCCGATCGATCATACGCAGACGTACGACGGGATCGCGCACGCGTTTGTTTACGATCCGACGCAGTATGCGATCGCAAACGTTCGGGCGACCGACCCGTCCGGCGCGACGATCGGCGCGGACGGCGTTGCGGTGGATGCGGCGACGGGTACGGTGACGGTAAAAGCGGCGGGTACGTATTCGGTTGACCTGACGTTGCGGGATACGGAAAAAATGTTTTGGTTCGACGCGACCGGCGGCAGCGGAACGCGTTCCGTCAAGATCGAGATCGCGCCAAAATCGTTGACGTTGTCGTTGCAGAGCGACGTGCCGAACGGCATATGGGATTGGACGATCCGGGATCCGTATACGGCGACGCTGACCGCTACGGGGATCGAATCGGGCGATACAATCGGGCTGTCCGCAGTCTATGCGGCGACGGGCGGCGCAAGCGTGAGCGTCGCGGGCGTGCAAACGGGCGCGCAAATCGTCGCGACGATCGATCTGTCCAAGATCGCGATCGGCAAATACACGTTGAGCGCGGCGTTGGACAACAGCGTCGGGCAAAGCGCGGATTATTCGATCGCGAGCGCACTGACCGCCGCAGGCATGCCGCGCGCGTTCGTCGTGCATGCCAAGACGGTGGATTTGAGCGGCGCGGGGTGGTTGCATACGGTATCGGACGCGGACGGCAATCCGATCGCGGGACAACCCGATCACGCGCCGATTGCGAACAATGCGCAATTTGTATATGCGTTGTACGGGACAAGGCAGCAGTATGCGGCGTATGTGCATCATATGAGCGTCGATGCGTCGGCATTGCCCAAGAACGACGACGGCAATCCGATCGCGGACATCGATATGCTGACGACGACGTTCAACGGTACGACGTACGCGGACGGATACAGCAACGCGCTCGGCTCGACGGTCAACCGCTACACGAGCAAAGTATTGCTCAAAATCGTGCACGACGACTATCTGTTTGCGAACAATCAAAAGCAGATCGAACTGTCGTTGAATTGGGAAGTTTTGAAAGGGACGTTCGATCTGTCGGGTATCAAATGGAAGTACAAATACACGACGGATACGGGTACGGTGTCCAACGTCTACGATCCCGACACGACCAAGCTGGAATACAACGACGGCAAAATCATCCGCGTCGAGATCGATTCGACGACGTTGCCGCTTGGACTGAGCGCCCCCGGCGGGATCTTCGACTATCAAAACGCGAGCGGTACGCTGGTCAACGCGTATACGGCGACGGTCGCGGGCAATACGTTGGAGTACGACGACGCGTGTTTCGAGCAGCCCGCAGACTTGGTATTGAACTGGGAGATCTTAGGCAAAGGCATCGTTGTCAAATGGAAACCCGTGCAAAGCGGAACGTATTATCTCAAAGAACTGAATTGCGATCCCAAATACACGACGGGCGAAAGCAAGATCGTGCATTATAAGTACTTTGCGCCGGACGGCAGTCTGTTGGGGATCGACGAAGCGGGGCGGCAGGCGATTGCGGACAAAGTGATCGCGGACAACATCGGACCGGAGAATCCGCAGACGTTTACGATCGAAGCGTATTTGGACGGGAACAACAGCGGCAATTATCGGTTGTTGACCAATCCGGCGCGCACGACGGTATCGATCGGCAACGATCCG
>CAJTKI010000058.1 GCA_910576875.1 uncultured Christensenella sp. | reverse complement strand
CCACCGGCGTTTCTCAAACATACAACCAAATCTTCCTGCGTCTCGATTTCGTTGTTTTTAATCAATTCCAGCACCAATTGTTGACGTTGACGTTTCAGCATCTCACTCTCCCCAGTAACTCAGTTTTTGCAAAAGACGTTGATAAAAGTTTTCTTTTTCCAAACGGACAAACGACGCGTCGAATGCATTGCGCTCCAACTCCACGACGACCCGATCGGGATAATTCGCCGCAATTTTGCCGTCGTAAGTCAGCTGCACGTTCGAATGTTCGGCGATCAACGTGACTTTGCTTTCGTCCGAAATCACCATCGGCACGCTGTGCAACGAATGCGGACACACGGTATTCAAGATCAAAGCGCGCACGCTCGGACTGAGCACAGGACCGCCGCACGAGAGCGAATACGCCGTCGATCCGGTCGGAGTCGCAACCATGACGCCGTCGCAACGGATTTTGTCCGCAAACGTCCCGTCGATCTCGACCCGAATATTGACGATATGACAATTGTCGGTGCCGGACAGCAAAAATTCGTTTAACGCATAATACGTCTGTCCGCAACACGTCGCTTTGAGCATGGCGCGGCGCTCGATGCGATATTCCCCGCGCGCAATGCGATCTACCGCGTCCGAAAATGCCGATTCGATATTTTCGTGATCCAATTCGGTCAAAAATCCGATTTTGCCGAGATTGATCCCCAACAACGGCACGTTGTTGGATGCAAAATGCGCAACCGCGTTCAACATCGTTCCGTCGCCGCCGAATACGGCAACCACGTCGCAAGCGCGCGCCATTTCTTCCGCGCTCAATACGGGCTCGCCGCCGAATTGCTCGGCAACGTCCGCGCGGATCGCATATGCAATGCCTTTGGATTTCAAAATATCGACAACCGTGCGACAAGCAAGCAAACTCTCCGCACGACCGCTATTGGGATACAGTCCGAATCTCATACCTGAATTATAGCGGATTTTGCATAAATATTCAATACTTTTTACGCAGGTAAATCAAAAATTCGCGATTCTTATCTTCCTTGATCGGCGCATCGGTCAAACCCAATTTTTCCAATCCGATCGATTGGGCGAAACGCTCGACTTGCGCGCATACGCGTCGATGCACGTCCGGATCTCGCACGATTCCCGTCTTGGACAAATACTTTTTGCCGCATTCGAATTGCGGCTTGATCAAAGCCAAAATATCGCCGCCCGCGCGCAGACAATTCGCCGCCGCCGGCAAAATCAGTTCCAACGAAATAAAACTCACGTCAATCGTGCACAGATCGCACAATTCGCCCAAATCCTGCGCCGTCAACGCTCTCGCGTTCGTCCGATCCTTGACGACGACGCGCGGATCCACAATCAGACGTTCCGCCAGCGCGCACGCTCCCACGTCTACGGCGTATACCTTACGAGCGCCGTGCGTGAGCAGACAATCGGTAAATCCGCCGTTGGACGCGCCGATATCCAGACACACGCGCCCGCCGCAATCGTAAGCAAAATCTTGCAACGCCTTTTCCAACTTATCTCCGCCCAGCGACGCGAAGGCAAAGGTCTTAACCTGTTCCAAACAATCGGAATCCTGCGTTTCGTATGCAGGTTTTCGGATTTCGCGTCCGTTGACGGTAATTCCGCCGTCCAAAATCAATTGCTTGGCTTTGGTACGGGTCAAATCGAAAACTTCCGCCGCGCGCGCATCCAGTCTCATTGCGCACAATCGGACAATACTACATCGACGATGCCGTCCGCATCCAACCCGTTCGCCCGCAAAATATCCGCCTGATCGCATTGCGACAACAGCGGTTGCGTAATGCCGAGCATGCGCACGCGCGCGGAAATTTTATGTTGCGCATAATATTCGACGACGGCGCTTCCGAAACCGCCGCACAACACGTGATCTTCCGCCGCAATCAACTTGCGATTGCCGATCCGATCGAGCATCGTTCCGTCCAACGGCGCGACAAAACACGCGTTGATCACGCAAGCGCGCACGCCTTTTTGCGCCAAAATTTCGGCGGCAAGACAGCATTGCGCAACCATCGTTGCGCCGCAAGCAAGCAAAACGATCGGATCCGATTCGTCGCCGAATGCGATTTCCCACCGTCCCGGCAATACTTGATCGTGCGACAGCGCGCGCGGATTTTTGCATTTTCCTTTCGGATACCGTATCAGCATCGGATGCGGATAGTCGTGCGAGAATCGCAACATCGCGTCCAATTGGGCATAATCGGCAGGACATGCGATCGCCAGATTGGGAATGCCGCGCGCAAACGTCAAGTCATATATTCCCTGATGCGTCTCGCCGTCTCCCCCGACCGCGCCCGCACGGTCCACGCAGACGGTGACCGGCAAATCATTCAGACACACGTCGTGCAACAGATTGTCGAACGCGCGTTGCAAAAAGGTCGAATATACGGCAAAATACGGATGTTTCCCCATACACGCCATGCCGGCGCACATTGTCGTCGCATGCCCTTCCGCAATGCCGACGTCGATGATTTTGTCTGGATGCGCGAGCGCAAAGCGCTCCAATCCCGTGCCTTCTTCCATCGCCGCCGTCACGGCATAGACGTCCGCGTCCGCATCGGCGATTCGGGCGAGCGTCTCGCCGACCTGTTCGGAAAACGACCATTCGTCTGCCGCATTCGGAGAATATCCGTGATATTTGGTCGGATTTTCTTCCGCCGGCGCGTATCCTTTTCCCTTTTGCGTGATCACGTGCACGAGTACGGATTTTTTATTGTTGCGCGCAGCGGTCAAGGCGGTTTTTAACGCGCCAAGATCATGCCCGTCCACGGGACCTATGTAATCCAAACCGAACTCGGCAAATTTGCTCGATCTGCCGCCGTCGCGCAACTTCTGCAAATGCTTGCGCACGTAGCCGACGTTTTCGGAAATCGCCAAATCGTTGTCGTTGAGAATAATCGTCAATTTGTTGGAAACATTCAGGATGTCGTTCAGCCCTTCGTAGACCAACCCGCCCGTCATCGCGCCGTCGCCGAGCACCGCGACGATTTGACGTTGCGGATCGGAGTTCGCGCGCGCCATGCCGCACGCAAGCGATACCGACGTCGAAGCGTGTCCGGTATTGAATGCGTCGTAAACGCTTTCTTCGCGTTTGGGAAATCCGGATATGCCTTCCTTGCGCCGCAATTGCTCGAATCGATCCTTTCTTCCCGTCAAAATTTTGTGCGCGTAACATTGATGTCCGACGTCCCAAATCAATCGATCGTATGCAAAATCATATACGCAATGCATGGCGATCGTCAATTCCACGACGCCGAGATTGGCGGACAAATGCCCGCCGTTTTTCAAAACGCTGCGTACGATCGCGCCGCGCAAATCCTGCGCCAATTCTTCGAGTTGCGCCAAAGTAAAATTCCGTATTTGTGCAGGATGTTCAATGTTTTCCAACATGTTTCGCCTTGCCCTTCCTTTTTGCGCGCGATCCGCTTCCGCCGATACGGAAAATCTCCGTCATGCGCGCCGCGCACAGTACAAACTCGCATGCGTTGCCGACCGCATACCCTTTCATAAACGCCTTTCCGCCGACCGTCAATGCGGCAATCAAGCTGGATACCAACACCGACGCCCAATATCCGTTGACGCCGTCCGCCGCCAGTTGCAACGAAATCGTCAAACCGCACGCGCCGCTCAGGATACCGCACATATCGCCGACCACGTCGCTGCACAGGTTGTTGACCTTCTCCGCGTTTCGAGCCATGCGCATCGCGCGTTCGTACACCTGCGGTTTGAGTCGATCTTTTTGCGCGCGCAATTCGTCGAGATCGCAGGACGCAGCGCTGACGCCGATGCCGTCGAACAGTATGCTCACCAGTATCATGAATACCAACAACAATACCGTGACCGCCGTATCTCCGTTGCCCGTTGCAAGCTGCGCCAATACGCTGCAAGCGATCGCAAGCGCAAACGTCAAACACGTTATCCGCATTGCCCACGCATGCTTGTTGCGGCGCTCCAAGCGCTTATTGCAAAATTTTCTCGGTCGACATTTCGGCGTCCTATCGTAATTCATACTGTATTTATATGGATTTCGATCGCCGAATAGACCGCCGACTTTATTGTATCTTAATACGCGCGCGTTGTCAATTCCCGACACAGTGCGATCAATTTTTCCGCACGGGCGCCGTATTTTTCAATCGTTTGGATTGCCCGATCCGCATATGCGCGCACATCTTCGCGCGCGCGATCGAGTCCGACGATTTGCGCGTAGGTGCGTCTGCCCAAATCCGCGTCCCTGCCGACGTCCTTGCCCAATTGTTGCGCGGACGCCGTGATATCCAAGATATCGTCCGTGATCTGGAAGACCATGCCGAGATCGGACGCATACCGCTCCAAATCCGCAAGTTCCGTCTCGCTCGCTCCGCACTGGATCGCCGATGCGCACAACGCCGCGCGCAACAAAGCGCCCGTTTTGCGACGATACATCGCCGTGACGTCTTGCAAACCGTAATCCCGATCCGTATGATCGGATATATCGATGTATTGCCCGCCGATCATGCCGTCCGCGCCGGCAGCGCGCGCAAGATACGCGACGGCGCGCGCCGTATACGCATTGCAATATCGCGCGTCGAGCGCCGCTTCAAACGCCATCGTCAACAATCCGTCCCCTGCCAGCACCGCGACGTTTTCGCCGTATGCGATGTGTACGGTCGGTTTTCCCCGACGCATCGTATCGTTGTCCATACAAGGCAGATCGTCGTGCACCAAAGAATAGCTTTGAATCATTTCGATCGCTAAAGCGATATTTTGTACGTCCTGTGCGGATTTTCCGCAGAACTCCGCGCCGAAATACGACAAAATCGGACGGATCCGTTTGCCGCCGTTCGTTATCGCATACCGCATCGGCGTCATCATATCCGGCACGCCCGTTTCGTATCCGGACAAATATTCCGCCAATACGCGTTCGAATTCGATGCGCGCCGCTTCCCGATCCGTCACAGTTTGTCTCCTTCCGGATCAAACGGCTGCTCGCTCAATCCCTGCGCGCTTTGCTGCAAAATCAACAATTTGCCTTTTGCCTGCTCCAGCTCCTGCGTGCAGGTTGCGCACAGTCGCACGCCTTTTTCGTACAAACGCAACGCTTGATCCAATTCCAGATCGCCGCGCTCCATTTGATTTACGATTTCTTCCAATTGTGTCAATGCCTGTTCAAGCTTCATATTCGATCTCCGTAATTTTTGCTTTTGCCTTGCCCGAATGTCCGATCATCGTAACTTCCGCGCCGACGCACAGCCCTTCGATTCCGACTTGCGTTTTTCCATTCGACTGCATACGCCAATACCCGCGTTGCAAGATCCGAATCGGATTGCACGCGTCCAATTTTGCCGAGAGCAGCCGCAATTCGGCTTCTCGAACGCTGCGTTGTTTTTCTCCCAAATAATTGATTTTGGTTATATATTGATTCAATTTTGACGTTAAATTAGAATAATAATTCTCAAATAATCGATTTATCATTCTTCCATAGCCGATATTTTGCTCCGAAGCGCGTTGAATCGCGCGCTTGCATACAGATTCCGCCCTGCGCATGCAATCGATTGCAAACTCGCGAATATCGTCCGTCGGATACGCAATCGCTTGCGCCGCGGCGGTCGGCGTCGCGCACCGCATATCCGCAACCATATCGCAAAGCGTCACGTCGCTTTCATGCCCCACCGCCGACAGGATCGGCGTATTACACGCATAGATTTGACGCACTACGACTTCGTCGTTGTACGGCATCAATTCTTCGGCGGATCCGCCGCCGCGCGCCACCAAAATCGCATCGTATCCGCGCGCATCCATCACGCGCAAGCCGCGCGCAACTTCTTCCGCACAGCGCTCGCCCTGCACGCGCACATCGTACAAAACGATATCGATATTATGATTGACCCGTCGGATCGTCGTCACGATATCGTGTATGACCGCGCCGGACGCAGACGTAACGACGCCGATGCGTTTGCAAAATTTCGGGATCGGGATCTTATGCGCATCCGCAAACAATCCTTCCGCCTCCAATTGCAAACGCAATTTTTCCAGACGCGCCGCCATCAATCCCGCGCCGTACGGCTCGATCGCGTCGCAATACAAACTCAGTTTGCCCAATTTGGGATAATAATCCACGCGCGCGGTAACGAGCACGAGTTCCCCTTCTTTGGGCATGTAAGTCCGCGCCGCATTGTAACAAATGCAAGCAATCTGTCCTTGCGCGTCTTTTAACGTAAAATAAGCGTGTCCTTTTACGTTTTTATAGCCGGAAACTTCTCCGCAAACGCATATGCCGTGCAACATCTCTTCGGCGTCGAAGATCTGTTGGATATACATATTGACAACGCTGACGTTGAGAATCTGTCGCTGCATATGCAAATAAAACTGCGACTCAGGCGTTTTCGCGCGCTACCGCGGCGCGATACGTATTGTACAGCAGCATCGAAATCGTCATCGGTCCCACGCCGCCCGGCACGGGCGTCAGATAAGACGCGACGGATTCGACGTCGGGATCGACGTCTCCGCACAGCTTGCCGTCCACGCGGTTAATCCCGACATCGATAACGATTGCGCCCGGTTTTACCATATCGGCACGGACCATTTTCGGACGACCCGCCGCAACAACCAATATATCCGCCTGTCGCGTAAACGCCGACAAATCCGGCGTCTTACTGTGACACACCGTCACCGTACAATCGGCAGACAACAACAGCATCGCCATCGGCTTGCCGACGGTATTGCTTCTGCCGACGACAACCGCATGCTTTCCGGCGAGCGAAACGCCGGTACTTTCCAGCAGTTTCATCACGCCGAACGGCGTGCAGGAGACTGTTCGAGGCTTGTCCATGCACAGCAATCCGAGATTGTTCGGGCTGAATCCGTCCACGTCCTTGCTGTCCGGAATCAACGACAGCAGATAGCGCTCGTCGTATCCTTTGGGCAACGGCAATTGCACCAAAATACCGTCTACTGCATCGTCCGCGGCAAGCGCGCGCAACTCTTGCGCAATCGTCTCTTGCGGCGTTCCGTCCTCGTAGACGCGCGAAATCGACCGAATACCGACCTCTTCGCACCCGAGAATCTTATTGCGCACATACGTCTGCGACGCAGGATCTTCGCCGACCAAGACGACCGCCAGACAAGGCACGCGCCCGTATCGGGATCCGAACTCCGCGACGTGACGCGCCAATTCTTCGCGCGTGGTTTTGGATACTTCTTTGCCGTAAATGTACATACCGATTACTCCTTTTGTTCCAATTGTCTGTATACGCCCGCCAAAACTCCGTTGACAAACGAAAAACTTTGATCGGTCGAATATTGTTTTACCAATTCGATCGCTTCGCTGATCGATACCGATTTGGGGATGTCGGACAGGTAGCGCATCTCCGCGCATGCCAGATACAACGCCGCCAAATCCGGCTTAAAAATACGTTCCAAACGAAAGTTTCTCGCATGCGACGCGATCAACATGCTCAATTCGTCGAAATGATCCTGCGTCTGCGTCAATACGCGCCGCAGATAATCCGCGTCTTTGGCATTCAAGTTTTCCGCGCCGACGATTTCTTCCACGCCGTCCCAATCCATTTCGCGTTTGAACAAATACGAAAAGATCATCCGATACGCATAATCTCTGGCAATTCTTCTCGACATAGTATTTCTCCTTGGGCATGACAATACCCCCTTGCAAGCAAGGGGGAAAGTTTCAGTTCGCCGCGACGACGCCAACTACGTTTACGTTGATGTTTTTTACCTTATAACGGGTTGACTTCTCGACTTCTTCCTTGATTTTTTCCTGCAAACGGCACACGACTTGCGGGATGATCCGACCGTAATACACGTTGACGGAAATTTCGATGGTTACCATTTCGCCTTTGCCGATTCTGACGATAATCGCATTGCTGCGTTTATTCTTGCCAAAGTTGAAATTCTTCCCATTCAGACCCGCTTCGTACGACACGGACGCCACGCCGTCCACCTGAGAGGCGGAGCTTCCTGCAATCGATGCGATCACATTGACGTACGTATCGTCGATCAACGGTTCCTGCGATTTCTTTTCTCTTGCCATACGAGCCTCCGTGCTATTATCATAGCATAATATTGGCAAAATGACAAGCGATAATACTCGTTATACTTGATACGGTACGACCACGGTTTGCGTAGCGGTGTACGACGTTTCGCCCAAAATGATATTCAGGATCTGCGACACTTCTTCCGAGGTCAATTCCGCCTTGTTGACGATGATGTTGACGTTGTTGGTGCTCATCGTGACGACCGCGTCTTCGAAGCCCTTTGCTTTGATCAGGTTTTCGAGCACGAGTTCGGTTTCAATGTTGGCGAGCAATTCCAACTTCTTCTGTTCCGCGCTGGTTTTCACGCTTTCGGACGAATCGGCGGACGCGATGATCGCATCGAGATAGCTGAATTCTTCCGCACGGGCGGTTTCACGGTCCGCACGGTAAGAGCTGAAAAACGTCTCTACCGTCGCGCCGCCGTTTACGGGCGGTTCAGAGGACGAACCGAGTCTGTCGTTCAGGACGAAATTCAATACGCCCGTCACGGCAAGCAGTGCCACCATACAACCGAGCACAATGACTTTTTTTGCATTGGGCGACAGTTTTTTGATTGCGATTTTTTTTGCCATAAGATACCTCCAAGAAATGTATGTTTATTTCATTTGATACACTTTGATTTTCGAGCCTTCCACATCGAGCAGCGCGCACACCGCATCGATGATTCGAAGTTTGACCCGCATATCGCTCCCGCCTTGCGCCACAACGACGACGCCGACGATGTGATTGCCGATATCGGCTCCGCTCGGCTTTTTCTCGTCATACGTGATCATGACGCTGCAATCGCCTACCTGCTCCATATCCGACAGGATCGCCGCGATCCGCTGCGCGGTATCGTCATTGCCGCTGGATACGGGCTTGCCCGTTTCGCTTACGCCGCCGAGCGAACTGACTCCGAAGTAGATCGCGATCGCTACCAACGCGACGGCAACCGCCACGATGATCTGCAACTGTTTGGACGACTTCCACTTTTCCTTCCAACTGCTTTTGGCGCTCGCCTTTTCGTCTTCATGTTCCAACGACAATCACCTCCGCGTTCGGAAAGCGCTTTTTCGCCAAACGCTCCACGTCTTCTCGATTTTCCAGCGCCTGAGCGTCCTGCGTCAGATCCAACCGGACACGCCCTACTACATATATATTGCCTTGTCCCGCGGTTAGAACAACCTTTACATTCGGATATCCGTTATTTTTCAAAACGCGCTCCATGCTCTGCGCATCGCGTTCCAGACACTGCGTCCATACCTTGTCCACATACTCCCGATCGATCGAAATCTGTTGATCCGACGACGGTGTTTCCGCATCGGAATTGCCGAACATCCCCAGCCATTTCGGCAACGGCGCGACGATTACGAGCACGACGATCAAACCGTACACGCCGCGGATATATTTGCGGCTGTCTCCGTCCGGCAAAAGGATTTCAACCAACGCCCCCAACAATACGATTCCGACAATCGACGCAATCCATCCGGACATCTTACACCCCCATTCCGAAATTGCACGTATAGATAACGAGCATCACGGTAATCAAAAACAAAAATCCGACGCCGGCGATCGCAACCGCCAGCAGCGACATATTTTTGGATACGCCGTACAATATTTTGCTCATACGGCTGTCCGCAATCGGTTCGATGATCCCGCTCACAAGCTTTAACCCCAACGAGAAGATCAAAATTTTCAATACCGGCACGATGATACAACCCAACAATAGGAAAAGCACGACGAATCCGAACGCGTTTTTGATCAATACCACGCTCGCCATGACCAAATCGAATCCGTCCGACAAATAGCCGCCCAAAATCGGAATATAACTTTGCAACGCAAATTTCGCCGTTTTGATCGAGATACTGTCCGTAATGTTCCCCGTCAACCCCTGAAAGGACAAAAAGGTAATAAACAGTCCGAACACCCCTCCCAATACGAATTTGACGGACGAATGAAAAAATTTGGTAATCTGTTCGAGCTTGACGTGTTTGGTCAGATTGCTGATCACGCAAAACACGATGATAGCGATAAACATCGGCAAGACGAGTTTTGTAATCAACATCGAGATCGAAGTCGTCAAGACGCTCATCATCGGACGAAAAACCGCCGACGTACTGACGCCGCCCAGTATCGTGATCAACGTTACCAGTATCGGAAACGCCAATTCCATCAACGACTGCATGCGCCCGACCGTATATACGGTCATTTTGACCAGTCCGGCGATTTGCGTCAGCAAAATCACGAGAATGGAACTGTAACAGACAAAATAGATGATCTCTTTCGTCTGCGCGGACAAAAATCCGGACGTCAAACTCTGCATGATGCTGAACACGAT
>CAJTKI010000057.1 GCA_910576875.1 uncultured Christensenella sp. | reverse complement strand
CTCGGACCAAAGATTCCACTGCGACGTCTCCGCGCTCGTCGCCAGCCACATCGTCGCGATGACCTGTCCGTTGTCCAGCTTGCGCAGATCCGTCACAGTCCATAATTTGTCGTCGATCTCAACGACAATATCCTTGCCGCCGTTGGCAGTGCGAATTGCGTCCGCGTTTTTGTCGGACAAATCCGCGATCTCGGCATCTTCTTCCCCTTCGCCGCGCAGACTGTCAATCAGTTGCCAAAAGTTTTCTCCGAATACTTTTTTACCGCTTACGGACGTATCGTAGTCGTCCAACAAAAGTTCTCCGACCGATACAGTCGTCGAATCGTTCAAATTGCTGTTGTCAAATGCAAAAGCGGCATTCGAATCCTGCAATCCGAATAATCCGCTACACAATACAATCGAAATACAAATCAATACGCAGAAAGACAAAATCGCTGTCGTCCATCGTTGTCCGATCTTGCGTTTCAACATGCTACTACACTTCCTGACACGTACTCTTAGTCCGTCCCGACTTCTACACAACGGTTCGTGGATTATAACATTCCATGAACTATTGTAGGGTATCGGAATTTGGGTAGCTGATTTTATAGGAAAAGTTATCGGATTTACCGCAAATAGCGTTGTAAAATATTGCCTTTCGGCACTTTGACGGACGATTGTCTTGACTTTAAATAAAATTGTGGCTAATATAAATGTGTAAAAAGTTCATGGAATGTTATATTCCATGAACTGTATGGAATCGCAAAACGGGGCGGATTCGCCCCGTTTTTGCATTCCCGCAAGACAGCTTTGCAACGCCCCGTATTTGACTCGTATATATCGATCGCGGCGCATGCAATCCGACAACGGACACCCTCCCCGATACCGCGAAACGGCAAATTTCATTCGATATACCCGCTCTGTTTGCCAACGCGGCACTCTATCCCGTCCGATCCGCGGGCTTGCGATTTGTGTATCGCCGTTCCGCAGACTTGCGTATCTCCTTGCCGCCGCTTTGCGCCGCCCAACATGGCGATCCGCCGCCGATCCGCGCCAAATAAAAACGACCGTCCGACGGACGGTCGCAATGTACAATGCAATGACGCGATTATTCCGCGACGTACGGCAACAGCGCCATGACTCTCGCGCGTTTGATCGCTTCGGCAAGCACTCTTTGGTGCTTCGCGCAAACGCCGCTCATTCTTCTGGGCAGGATTTTGCCCTTTTCGGTAATGAATTTGCGCAATTTCGCAACGTCTTTGTAATCGATTTCGTCTACCTTATCCACGCAGAAAATGCAAACCTTTTTGCGGGGCATTCTCTTCGCGGGGCGTTTGGCAACAACTTTTTCTTCGCTCATAGTCGGACTCTCCTTATTAGAATGGTAATTCGTCGCTTACGGGAGTAAGCTGCGTGATATCGTCGGCTCTGCGGGACGGAGCGGGCGCGGGAGCGCCGTCGCCGTCTGCGCGAGCGCCCGCGGGAGCGCCCAAGAACTCGACTTCGTCTGCGGTAACGTCGACAGAAGTCCGTCTCGTACCGTCTTGTCCCTCGTAGTTGCGGATCTGAATGGAGCCGGTAACCGCGACTTTTCTGCCCTTGGTGAGCAGACGCGCGCAGTTGTCGGCGAGACCGCGCCAAGTAGAAATATTGAAATAGTCTACTTCGTTGTTCTCGCGAGAGAATCTACGATTGACCGCGATGGCGAATCTGCAATAATTGACGCCGCTCGGCGTGGTGCCGGCTTCGGGGTCACGGGTCAGATTGCCGATCAAGATGACTTTGTTCATACAATACTCCTTACTTGCGGATGATCATGCAGCGCACGGTCTCATCCATGATGCGAACCAAACGCTCGATCTCTGCGGGAACGGTGGTCGGCGCACTGAAATTGACCAGTACGTAGTAACCTTCGGTCTTGAAATTGATGGGATAAGCGTATTTGCGCGTGCCCCACTTGTCCATGGACTCGACTTCGCCGCCGTTATCGGTGACAACCTTGGTAATACGGTCGATGACGGCCTCTTTGGCTTCGTCGGCGACGTCGTTGTCAATGATAAACAAAAGCTCGTATTTGTTCATAAAAACCTCCTTGTGGTCTGATAGCGTCCCCCGAGGTGATCGGGGGCAAGGATTTTGAAGAGCCTTCAAAATGCATGGATATCGTACCACAGTCGATTGCAAAAGTAAAGCGATTTGCGCAAATTCCGCCCGCGAAAATGCAACGCCCGACGATACCGCGCAAAACCGTCACCCGCCGCAAAAATACGAGATCGAGACTAAATACGCCCGTACGGAGCAAATAAATTTCGGTATTTACAACCGCGCAAATATCTGTTATGATGATGTTGTGCGCGGCTGAGCCGGACGCATATTACAAGCGACACAGGGGGAATATATGTCGAAACTTGTCAATATGATCAAAGGCATTTTTTTGCATTGGAACAAACCTGCCGACGGCAGATACGTCTCCAACAAAGAAATCGCCGCTTACTCGGTCGGCGGCATCGGCGTGATGTTCGTCGCCGCGGTCGTCGGTCAGATCGCGTTGTCGACCAACTGTCTGCTGCTCGGATCGATCTACGGCATGACGCCCAACGAATTGACGATCCTGCTCACCGCCAACACGATCTTTACGCTCGTCTCCCAACCCCTCAAAAGCTATTGGATCGATAACGTCGGCGCCAAAAACAGCAGCCGCGGCAAAGCCAGACCCTTTATATTATGGTTAGGATTTCCGTCGGTCGTGCTGTGCTCGCTGGTCGCGTTCGTACAGCCCAACTGGTCGCATACGCTGATCATCACGCTGATCGGGGTTGTGTTCATCTTCATGAACTTTATTTATCAGTTCTATTACGGGATGTACATTCAGTTGTCGCAATTGATCTCGCCTAACACGGCGGAACGCGCGGACATTATCTCGGTATCGTCGATCGTCTATTCGATGGCGCCGACGATCACGGGATTCTTCTTCCCGCTGATCTCCAAACTCTTCCCGTTGGGACAGCTCGATCAAAGATTTTATCAGATTATCTTCCCCGTATTCGGCGTAATCGGCGCGGCGCTGAGTTTGATCGCGTACTTCGGCACGAAAGAACGCGTCGTCGTCGCAAAAAAATACGTCGCCAAAGTCAAATTCAAAGACGGCATGAAAGCGATCCTCGGCAACCGCTATTTCTGGATCAACAACATATCGAGCTGGTTTGCGTTCGCGCGCGGCGGCATAACGGGTTTGCTCACTTGGGGCTATATCTACATTTTGCAAAACGAAGTGACCCAATCTTTCCTGACGCTGATCATGGGTACGGCGTCGCTCGTGGGCATGGCGCTGGCGCCGCTGCTGTGCCGCCTGCTCGGCAAACGCAATACCGTCTTGCTTACCAACGCGATCGTTGCGGTCGCGGCGGGCGTATTTATGCTCTTCCCCAACTCGTTCGTCGGGCTGGCGATCGTGTTGTACGTCGTGTACTGGGCGGTTGCGGTGCAGATGATCACCTCGCCCGCCATGAACGCGGACGCGCTGGACTATCAACAGTGGAAGACGGGCGACCGACTGGAAGGATTCTCGCAAAACTTTGCGATCATCGGATCCATCGTCATGCTCGGCACCAACCTGCTCTTGCCGGCGATCAATACGTATTTCGGATTGTTGGACAACTATGACTTCCTGTACGATCCGTCGCTGCGCGCGCCGATGTATCGCATATTGGCGTTGGTGACGTGCATCGGCTCGGTGCTGTTTCTGCTGCCGTTCCTGTTCTGGGATCTCAACGAAAAGAAACACGCGCAGATCATCGAAGATCTCAAATTGCGCGCCAAACAGCAAAACAAAGCGGACGGCTTTGCCGACGCGGGCGTATTGTCCAGCGGCGAAATCCTGGAAGCGGAACTGACCGAAGAAGAACGCGCCGCCTTGCACGCGCAACACGCAAACGGCGAAATCACGCAAGAAGAATTGCTCCGCGCGCTGCAAGACAATTCCATCCAATCGCAGACGCTCGAAGCGACGCCCGGTCAGCCCGAACAGGCTGCGAGCGCGCGCGCCGATATGCTGAACGCGCAAGACAACCAAGCCGAGGAGGAAACCCGTCATGAGGAAGAATAAACGCACGCTGATCGTCGGCGCGATCCTGATCGCCGTCCTGTGCGCCGTGATGCTCGGCGGTTGCGCCAAAACGTGGAAATTCAGCGACAATCCGGAAGAAGTACGCGCAGAATGGGAAAAAGTACAATCCTATTTGGACGCGTCCGCCGCGGAATCAAATTACCGTCTCAAAACACAATACGTCATCGGATCGGATACGCTTGCAAACGGCGCGGCGATCGACGCGATCTCGCAGGTCGAATATCTGATCGAATACCGTTGCGACGATCCGTCCACCGCCAACGTCAACGAATACGGCATGCGCATCCAACGCGCGGAGACGTCGATCGGCAAGACGACGTATGTCGGCGCGCAATTTGGCGCATCCCTGTCGACGAAGACGGATACGAAAAACGCGACGTTTGACGACTATCAACTGTATCAGTTTGCGTCCAACGGCGAAATCAACGTTCGCTCGACCAAGCTCAAAGGCATCGGCAAAGGCAAAACCGAAGACTTTGCCCAAGCCGTCTCGTTGCGCAAGCAGTCGGACGAAGCGACGTTCTTTGCTGAGCAACTCGACGCAATGCGTACCGGCGCGACGCAAGCTGCCGTCGGCACCTGCCGCGCGAAACAGGAAACCGTAGGATACACCCGCGCGCAAATCCTGCAAATCGCGCAGAATCTGCTCGACTCCGATCTATTGCCGACGCAAGTGTCGATCAACGGCGTCGTCACGACTTTCTATTTCGAACTGGACGAAGCGCACAAATCCCTTGCGCTGAACAACGGCGCAAAACAGATGACCGCCAAGGACGGATCGGTCTATTATCCGGTGTATCTGCGCTTTACGCAGGGACGGTTGGACAAGATCACCGATCACAACGATACGCCGACACTCAAACTGTTCGTCACGTATTATCCCTCCAACTTCTCGATCCCGCGCTACGACGCGGCGTATACGCAATATCTCGACGCAGACGGCAATCTGCAAACGATCCTGCCGGAGCCGGATAAATACGCATACGAGATCATACCCGCCTAAGGCATCTACAAACGTCATGCGCCGCCCCGCAAAAGGGGCGGCGTCTTTTTGTCCCCGATACGAATTGCAACACTCGTTTTGTCGATACGATTGCCGCGCGCACCGCTTTTCCGACCCCGCGCATATTCCGCGAAACAAACACCGAAGAGATCCGCTCGTCCCGTCGATTTTACGGCGACAAACTTCGCTCGCATCGGTATTTATGCAAACATGCCTGGGTCTCGGTCTGCCCGACAAAAGTTGGGACGCCGTATATCGATCTGAGCAGGCTTGCAATCGAAGTCGTCGGATCTATGCGCCGACCCTTTGTCTGTTTTATCCCGACGGCGATGTATGCGGCATAGGCTTTGCAAAAGGCATGGAAGTTATCAATCTTCTGCGCGATGCAAAACGCGCCGATTGCGCGCGAGCAAAAAAACAGACAGCCTTGCGGCTGTCTGCGAATCGTTGTCGATATCGGATCACTCCCACAGCGTCGGCATGCCGTCCGCTCCGTAGTGCCAATAACTGCCGCCGTCCGTCGGGACGTCCTGTGCGGCTTCCACATAGTAGCTGATCTTCTGCGGCGCGGTCCCGATGACATGGATATTGTTCCACTGTTGTTGGGTGCCCGTATAGTAGATCGTCACGCCGTTGTTGCCGCCGGCTTCGAAAAACGCGTTGTTCTGAATCTCGGTAATCTCTTTGGGGAACACGACCCATTTGAGCGAACTGCATTGATAGAACGTGTTCTGCGTCAGCGACGTCAATCCGGACGACAGCACGACGTATTCCAATCGATCGCACTCGCGAAAGATGCCTTTGCCGATCATCGTCACGCTGTCGGGAATCACGACCATACCGCTCAGATTCTTCATCCGCGCGAACGCGTTGACTCCGATCCGCTGCAACTTGGTCGGCAGCGTCATCGTCGTGCAGATCGCGTCGCGGAATCCGTAATCCGTAATCTGCAAGACGTCCATGCCGTCCATCTGGCTGGGAATGACCAGATCCGCGGGCAAAATGCGCGCGGGATTTTTGGCGATCGCCTTGCCCCATCCGCCGAACGCGTTCTCGACGTCGGTGAACAGGAAACTGTCTTTGGAAATCTCCCAATTCGCCCACAGTTCGACGTCCGCGGTCGTATTTTTCTTAATCCACGGAACGGACTGCGTGCAAGCCTCGTCCGAATACCAACCGGCAAACGCATATCCCTGTTTGGTCGGCGCCTGCAACTCGATGCGCGCGTCCGTCTCGCGGAACGTCGCAGGATTGTCGGGATGATTGTCGCCGCCGTTGAGATGATACGTCACCTTGTGCGTGCGCACCGACCAGTTCGCGTACAGCGTCAGATTCTCGTATACGCCGCTCGTATCGGTGATGCGGTTGCGGAAATTGCTGTCGCGATACCAACCGCCGAAGCTATAATACTGTCTGCTCGGCTCTGCAAATCGCACCGTCGAAGCCGCCGTATAGGAGCTCGGATTGGCGGACGCGTTGGAGCCGCCGTTGAGCTCGTACGAGATCGTATAGGTCACGGCGGTCATATTGGCGTAGACGTTGATTTCTCCGCTCAATTTGTCGTCCTTGACGCTCGTCTCGGTAAAGGGCTGTTGCCACGTGCCTTGATCCAGATACCAGCCGCCGAACGTATATCCGTCGCGCGTCGCGTCGGGCAGACTGTACGCGCCGTTTTCGTCCGGCGCGACGGTTTTAAGCAGTTCGTCCCCGATATAAAAATGCAACGTCGCTTCTCCTCCGCCGCAGGCGGACAAAGCCGCTGCCGACGAAACGCACAACGTTGCGATCACGATTAACAAAACAAGCGATCTGCCGTATAATGCCATTTTTTTCATATCTTTCTCCTTATGCGCGCGACGGCTCCCTTCCTACGTCGCGGCTATCTGCAGTTATATTATAACATATTGTCCTGCAAGTTTGCAACACCCATTTTGTCGATACAATTGTTACTTATATCCATATGCTTTTTTAGTGCGATCGGATATAAAAATCTCCGCCCGTCTTTTCGACAAGCGGAGATAACCGTCACATTTGTGGATTTTTTAACGAATTTTTAAATCCGATCGGTCCGAACCGTCGATTGCAGTCCTCGGATCGCGCATTGCAAACGCCGCATACTTTCGTCTTTGCCCAACAACTGCGCCATTTCCGTCGCGCCGCCCGGCGAACTCGCCGCCGCCGTCAACGCCAGTCGCAACGGCAAAAACACCTGTCCGCTCTTGAGCTGTTCGCGCGACGCGATCTGCGCGGCGATTTCTTTGAGCCGTTCGTCCGTCCAATCCGCTTGCGCAACGTCTCGGAACGCGTCGCAACACGCCTGCAACGCCTGCAACGCGATCGGCTGCGTGACCTTCATCTTCTTATGCTCGTACATCGTCGAATCGATCGGACCGTACTCCGCCAAAAAGTCGATTTTGTCCGGAATCTCGCTCAGAATTTCCACGCGCGGAATGAGCAGTTTGGACAGTTCGATCGGATCGTACATGCCCGCCGCTTTGCTGCGCGCGAAAAACGGCTCCGCCGCGCGGGCAAACTGCTCGGGCGTCATCTGTTTGATATATTCGCCGTTGAGCCAACGCATCTTCGCTTCGTCGAAAATGCTCGGAGATTTGGAAATTCCCGCGACGTCGAATTGCGCGATCAGTTCGTCCAACGTGAGTTTTTCGCGGTTGTCCTTGGGACTCCAGCCGAGCAACGCGATATAGTTGACGATCGCTTCGGGCAAATAGCCCTTGGCAAGAAAATCTTCGAAATTGGCGTCGCCGTACCGCTTGGACAACTTGCGTTGCGCGTCCTTCATGATCGGCGACAGATGCATGTAATGCGGACGCTCCCACCCGAACGCGTCGTACAGCAGATTGTATTTGGGCGTGCTGGACAGATATTCCACGCCGCGGATCACATAATTGATCCCCATCAGATGATCGTCGACGACGTTGGCGAAATTATAAGTCGGCATGCCGTCCGATTTGATCAAAATGTTGTCTTCCATATCCGCATTGGGGACGCAGATGTGTCCGAATACGAGATCGTCGTACTCGCTCACGCCTTCGGTCGGCACGTTTTGGCGGATCACGTACGGTTCGCCCGCGTCCAGCCGCCGCCGCACTTCCTGCTTGGACAGATGCAAACAGTGTTTGTCGTACTTACGCACGCCGTCCGCGCTCTGCAAGGTCTCCAAACGCTCTTTGTCGCAAAAACAGTAGTACGCGCCGCCCCGTTCGACGAGCTGCTCGGCATAGCGCAGATACAGCCCTTTGCGCTCGCTCTGCACGTACGGTCCGTATCCGCCGTCTTTGTCCGGTCCTTCGTCATGCACGATGCCCGCCGTCGCAAGCGTCCGATAGATCACGTCCACCGCGCCTTCCACGTAACGCTCCCGATCCGTATCTTCGATGCGCAACACAAACGTACCGCCCGCCTGCTTGGCGAACAGATACGCGTACAGCCCCGTACGCAAATTGCCCACGTGCATGAATCCCGTCGGACTGGGCGCAAATCTCGTTCTGACTTTTTCCATATGCCTGCTCCTGTGCGTTGGATTGCCCTTATTATAGCACGGTTTTTTGCGTTTGCATACGAATCCGCGCGGATTTTTGCGCAAAAAAGCGTTCCTTTTCGCGCGTTGGGGCGTATAATATAGATAAGACTTTTTCCGTCTCGACCGTAAGGAGTGATGCTATGGATTATTTCGGCGAATTGGTACAACATCTGCTGCGTCAGCTGTCGATCGACAGCGTCCAGTCCGATCCGTGCGCGGACAGTCCGTTCGGCGCGGGCGTCGGCGCGTGTATTCGGGACGTGCTCGACTGCGCGCGCGCCTGGGGCTTCGACACCAAAAACGAACAGGGCTATTACGGCGTATGCGAGATCGGCGACGGCGAAGCGTTCGGGATCCTGGGACATCTGGACACCGTCCCCTACGACGACGAGGGTTGGAGCGCCAACCCGCTGGGCGAACTGCGCGACGGCGTTGTCTACGGCAGGGGCGTGCTGGACGACAAAGGTCCGATGCTGTGCTGTCTGTACGCGGTCAAACAGTTGATCGACGAAGGCCGACGTCCGTCCAAACGCATTCGCATGATCTGGGGCGGCAACGAAGAGAGCGGCTGGAAATGCATCGAACGCTTTGTGCAAACCGATACGCTGCCGCCGCAGGGATTTTCGCCGGACGGGGATTTTCCCGCGATTTACTGCGAAAAGGGACTTGTACATTACCGCATCCGTCTGCCGTTGCCGACGGGACTGATCGACTTGCAAGGCGGATCGCGCGGCAACGTCGTCATGCCGTCCTGCATCGCCGTCTGCGACGGCGCGCTGCACGCGCGGTGCGACGATCCGCAATTGCGCGTCACGGTGACCGCGGGCAAGACCTATCTGCAAGCCGCCGGAACGCCCGCGCACGCGTCCACGCCCGCGCAGGGCGACAACGCGCTGTGGCATATCCTGCGCTATCTGTCCGACGCAATCGGCGGCGATTATGCGCGCCTGTGCGACGCGCTGTGTTGCAACGACGGCAGCGGACTGGGCATTCGTCTGCAAGACAAACAATCCGGCGCGCTGACTTGCAACGTCGGCGTCGCGCGCGTCGCAGACGCGGCGTTGGAGTTGATCTTGGACGTGCGCCATCCGGTCACGTATGACAAACAAGACGTCGCTCGACGCATCGCCGACGCTTTGGGCGGTTGCGACGTCGAGATCGTACACTATCACGATCCGCTTTACGTCGATCCCGATCATCCGCTGTTGCGCCGCCTGCTCGCGGCGTACGAATCCGTCACCGGACAACACGCCGCGCCGATCGCGATCGGCGGCGGCACGTATGCGCGCGCATTGCCGGTGGGCGTGGCATTCGGTCCGATCTTCCCCGACATGCCGTCTACGATCCACCAAAAGGACGAACGCGTCAGCCTGCGCGATCTGCGCAAAATGTACGACATCTATTACGCCGCGATTCGAGATCTGTGTTTTGAATAACCGACGCGTACCGTCGATACGAAAATGCCGCTTGTATCAAGCGGCATTTTGATTGCGAATTGCGAACTACGATTCGTTTGCGGTGCGGTCAATCTTGCGTTTGCGCATTCTGCGAATACTCGCGACCGACATCCAAATCGCAAACATCATCAGCGTCATCGCCGCGACGCAACCCGCGATCGCATACATGACGATACGGAACCATTTCGCGTTCGCCAACGAATCTCCGCTCCCCGCCGGCGGCGTCGGCGCGTCCGGATCGGTTGTCGGCGGATCGGGATTATTCGGATTGTCCGGATTGCCCGTCT
>CAJTKI010000056.1:5344-10511 GCA_910576875.1 uncultured Christensenella sp. | reverse complement strand
ATACGCGAAAAGAAACCCGCCGCCGTCCAACTGCCCGCATCCGCGGCGACTGCGGACACCGACGCCGCGCCCAAATACAAGACCACTTATATCGACGCGCGTTTTCTCGCGACGCCTTCCATCGCGATCATGATGGTGCGCAAAGAGATTCTCAGCATGGCGGCGATGGCAAAGACCAACTTGGATCTGTCCATGCAAGCGGTTACGACGCTCGACGTCTCCAAAGCGGAAGAGTTCCGCGTACGCGAAGGCAATATCGACTTCCTGAACAGCGAGATTACCAAATATCTGGTCAACGTCTCGTCCATGCAGATTTCCTATATCAACGAACGCGAGATCGCATCGTATTACCACGTCATCTCCGACATCGAGCGCGTCGGCGACTATGCGGAAAACATCATCGAATACGCGCAGGAACTGATCGCCGGCAAGACGGCATTCTCCGACGCGGCGATCCGGCAGGTCGACGAAATGAAACTTGCGGTCGACAAACTGTACGATCACGTGATCACCGCGTTTACCAATCGCGACATTTCGCTCAAAGACGCGATCCAGACGTACGAAGATCGCGTAGACGCGTATCAGGAAGAACTTGCCAAAGATCATATCATCCGTCTGTCCGGCGGCGTATGCACGACGGAAGCCGCAGGCGTGTTCCTGTCTCTGATCAGCAATCTGGAACGTATCGCCGACCACTTCCGCAACGTCTTCAACAGCATGAACGGTTACGTGCATCCGCCGTTGCGCACCAAAGCGATCCCCGCACCGCACACCGCGGATTGAATTCACGCGCGCAACCCCGCGCACGCGCCTTGCATCGGCGACGGTTACACGCGCCGATGTTTTTTATTGCCCGCAAGATACTTTTTGCAAAATCGCCGCCCGACGGCATGTGGAACAACTTCGTCCCCGTTGTGCACCAAAGCGATCCTGCGCCGCGTACTGCGGATTAAAATGCGGATTCGCGTGCCGCCCTGCGCACGCGCCTTGCATCGGCGACAGATACGCTTTGTCTGTCTTCAAACCTTTCCCGCATGTCGCATCGCGCGCAATTCGGCAAAAAACAACGCCGAACGAATCCGTTCGGCGTTGCAGTATGAAAACGATTGCCATCGCGATACGAATATCGCTTTCCCATTGCCGTCAAGCGGCAAAGCTCGACGCAAAATCTTCTGCGCTGTGTCGCAGCCGTCGGAATCGCTCCGATCGCTCAGAATCTGTGTCTGTGCCGTCCGCGCGAAGGCTCCCACTGCATTTTGCCCGTCAGCGTACAGACGAATACGGTCAAGCCGACGCCGCCGAACACCAATCCGAAAACGAAATACACAATGCATATCCATCCGGCAGAAACGATCTCCGCAGGATCGGCGGGATTGTAACGGATCGTAACGATATCGCCGACAATCGGCGCGATGTTCGCGCTGCTGGCGGAATCGCTCTCGACTTCGTATCGCACGCCGTCCACGTAATACGCGTACGTCGGCACCGCCATCAACGTCGAATCGCCGTCGCTGTCCCTGCTGATATACGTCCGGACCGAAATCACTTCGGCGTCTACTTTCTCGTAGCTCATCTGCCGGATCACGCTCGAAACACCCATGTACAGCATGAAAACCCCGATCGCCATAAACACGCACATGGCGATCATGACCATGATGTTGGAGCCTCTGTTCGACTTGGGTTTTTCGGTATAAACGATTTCGTCCGTCGTCGCCTGCATGCGCTCGTCCGTTTCGTAATCCGCATCGGAATCCAAATTCAAATCCGAATCCGATCCCGAATCCCATTTGCTGTCGAACAACTCGTCGTCGTTGCGATACTCTCTGTTATCCGATTCTCTCATTGCCGCTGTTTCTCCTCCAATAAATTCGATAATATATCCGTCTTAAAATGCCGAACACGCCGAACGCCATAAACAGGATTCCCAGCATGCCGAACAAATTCGCGCCGTAAATCAGCGGTCCGCAAAACAACGTCTCCGCCAACGTAAGCCCTGCCGATTGGGAAATGAGAATATTGATCCCGAACGCAAACAGGAAAAACCCCGCCCCCGCGCCGATCGCCACAACCGAATCGGATGCGGTCACAAGATTGAGAAATGCCAAAACGCCGCAGACGCTTATTACGAAAATCGCGACGGCGAGCACCAAATTCGGATTCGGCTTAGTCCGTGCGATTTCGGGATTGTGGACGTTGTAGCAGATCGTTATCGTCTTGCCTTCCCGAAAGTTTACGCCGCTGGCTTGCCCGCCGTCGAAAACGTAACCGCGATTAGTATCCGTTTCGGCATCGTAGACCCAGTACACATAACACATCGCATACTCGTCGGTATCTTTCACTCTGACGGGCTGAACGGTTGCGGTCGTCTCGATAAAATTCGGATTGGACGCGATTTTGCATTGGTTGCCGTAAACCGCATAGAAAATCAAAAACAGCACGACGCCCACGCACAAAATAATAAAGCTCGCCAAGACCCGCTTTTTGGTAAAATACCCGCCGCTCGCCCGATACTGCCATTGCGACGAAGCGCCGTAATTGGTTTTCGGATCGCGTTTGACCGATTCGTATTCTCTTTCACTCTGTTTGACCGCGCCTTCGTACTGTTTCGCTTGGGCGCCGCGTCCCAATTTTCGCATGACGGTCCCCCAAGTTCCCAGCGCCGAAAATAACAGAATCATGCTCATCACGCCGCCGATCAGCACAATGGGAAAACAACTGATAATGCCGACCAAAACCGATTCGGAATTTTTGATCGTATACACGATCACCGCAATGCCGTAAACGATGCACAAGCCGACAAAAGCAAAAATTACGATTTTACCGAATTTTTTCAATTCCGCCAAACCTCTCTTCCCGAATTGGTTATATTATATTGCAATTCGACCGAAAATGCAAACAAATCGCGCAAAAAGTCCGCTTTCCGGACGTCGTTCGGTATTCGGGCGACATGTTTGGTCGCGGTTTTCTCCGATCGTCGACGCTTTCGTCGCGCCGCCGCAGCAGATCGTCCGGACATCGCAACGCGCGAATTCGCCCCTTCCCGCGAGGTTCGACGCGCGAATCGGATATGCAAAAGGCAGGGCGATCGCCCTGCCCGTTTGTTCGGATTGCGCCGATCAGATCAACCGATGCGGCAGACACTTCGCGACAACCAGCGCGGCGGTGCCGTTGGCAGGCGCTTTGAGCACGTTTTTGCCCTTGTTGGTCTTGTTTTCGATCGGCAGTTCTTCGGTATTGACCGAAATCGTCTCGCCGTTGGGCAAAATCACCGCAAAATCGTACGGTTCGGTCACGATGCCGACAAAGCTCATCGCGCCCTGCTTGTCCGCGTCGTTGAGCTTGACGCCCTTGCAGAACCGTCTGCACGGCTCGATCGACGGCAACAACACGCGTCTGCCCGCGCCCGTCTCGTTGACGACGACGATTTCGCCCGCGCCGAAGTTCTGCGCCGCATAGACGACGCGATCCTTGCCCGTGAGCATAATGCCCTTTACGCCGCCCGCCTTGCGCCCTTGCTGCGGAATATCCGCGCGCGCGTTGAGCGCCATGCCGCTGTCGGAAACGAACAGGATAAACTTGCATTCGTCGTCGACTACCTCCACGCCGAGCAGCGTATCGCCGTCTTTGAGCACGATCGCGGGATACACGGCCTTTTTATCGGTGCGGTACTCTTCGCCCGCCGAACGTTTGACCATGCCGGACGACGTGTACAGATACAGTTCTTTGCCCGTCAGACTGTCCGCGCGCAAAATGTCGATCAACTCGTCGTCGCTGTCCACTTTGGCGATCTTGGCGATATTGACGCCCTTGGACTTCCACTTGTCGTCTTCGAGCGAATCGATGCTGAATACGACCGCGTTGCCCTTGGCGGTAAAGCCGATCACGTTGGCGTTGTTGTCGCACGCGATCACGCGGCGCGCCAAATCGTTCTCCTGACAGTTTTCGATGCTTTTGCTCGCCATCTGATAGCCGCGCGAAGACAGGAATTTCAACGCTCCGCCGTGCGTAAGCACGAGATAGCCGCTGCGTTCGATCTTCGCGTTCAGATCGACTTTCTTGACCGCCGCTTCCTGTGCGCTGACGATCTTGCAGCGTCTGGGGTCGGCGTATTTTTTCTTGATCTCCAACAGCTCTTTGCGCACGATCGCGAGCTGCTTGCGCTTGGACGACAGGATGGATTCCAGTTCGCCGATCCGCTCGCGCAGCGCGGCAAGCTCTTCTTCCATCTTGCCGATATCGAGTTTGTTCAGACGCTTCAACGGAATGTCCAACACGGCGATCGCCTGCTTTTCGGACAGATCGAATTTCATTCTCAACGCGTCTTTCGACTCGTTGTACGTCTTGGAATTCAGGACGATCTCGACGACTTCGCGCACGTTGTGTACGGCGATCACGAGACCTTGCAAGATATGCTCTCGTTTCTTCGCCGCCGCCAATTCGTACTGGCTGCGCTTGTAGATGATCGTGCGCTGATACTCGACGTAGAATTTGATGATCGCCAACAAGCCGAGCTGCTCGGGCTTGCCGTTCGCGATCGCGACGATATTGACGTTGAAGGCGCATTCCAGATCGGTCAGCTTGTACAACGCGCTGAGCACCTTTTCGCTGTCGCTGTCGCGGCGCAGTTTGATCACGCAGCGCATGCCGGTACGGTCGGACTCGTCGACGATGTCGGAAATGCACCCGAACAGCTCTTTCTTGCTCTCGCGCAAATCGTTGATCTTTTGCAGCAATTCCGCCTTGTTGACCTGATACGGGATCTCGGTGATCGCGATGACTTCTTTATCGCCGTCCTTTTCGACGCACGCTTTGGCGCGCATGACGATTCTGCCCTTGCCGGTCTCGTAACTCTTCTCGATCTCGGGCGATTCCACGATCAGCCCGCCCGTCGGAAAGTCCGGCGCGGGAATGTACTGCATCATTTCTTTGAGCGTAATGCGACTGTTGTCGATATACGCGACGACGCCGTCGACGACTTCGCCCAAATTGTGCGGCGGAATGTTCGTCGCCAGACCGACCGCGATGCCCATCGCGCCGTTGACGAGCAGATTGGGGTATCTGCCCGGCAGAATATCCGGCTCTTCCAGCGAGTCGTCGAAGTTGAGCGACATCGGCACGGTGTCCTTGTCCAGATCGCGCAACAGTTCAAGCGCAAGCGGCGTCAAAC
>CAJTKI010000056.1:4562-5334 GCA_910576875.1 uncultured Christensenella sp. | reverse complement strand
TATACCGCATCGCGGCGGCGGAGTCGCCGTCCACGCTGCCGAAGTTGCCGTGTCCGTCCACGAGCATCATCCGCGTATTGTACGGCTGCGCCAGACGCACCATCGCCTGATAGACGGACGAATCGCCGTGCGGATGGTATTTGCCCAGACAGTCGCCGACGATACGCGCCGATTTGCGGTGCGGCTTGTCCGGCGTAACGCCCAATTCCATCATCGTATACAGGATACGGCGCTGTACCGGTTTGAGTCCGTCTTCGACGCGCGGCAGCGCGCGATCGAGAATGACGTGCTCCGAATACGGCATCATGGAATTGTGCATGATGTTTTCGATCGTGCTTTCGAATATTCTCGATTGATCTTCGATTTTCACTTGTTTAGCCATAGTTCACCGTCAAGAATTGATCTCTTTGTAACTGTCCACTTTGTTGAAGTTGGCGTATTCGTAGATGTACTGTTTGCGCGATTCGGCGTCCGATCCCATCCAAGTCGTGATCAACCGATCCGCGTCGGCGGCGTCTTCGATCGTGACGCGCATCAACGAACGGGTGGACGGATCCATCGTCGTTTCCCACAGCTGTTCGGGATTCATTTCGCCCAGCCCCTTGAATCGCTGCAACGTATAATTGCGTCCCGCCGTCTCCATCAGACTTTTGAGTTCCTCGTCGTCGTAGGCGTATCGCGCGCCGCTCTTGTCCGTGATCTTGTACAGCGGCGGCATGCCGATATAGACGTGCCCGTCCGTAATCAACTCTTTCATGTAGCGGAAGAAGAA
>CAJTKI010000056.1:0-4552 GCA_910576875.1 uncultured Christensenella sp. | reverse complement strand
GCGTCAGCAAGATCGAACGGATATGCGCGCCGTCCTGGTCCGCGTCGGCGAGAATGATGACTTTGTTGTATTTGAGCCCCGCAAGATCGAAATCCTTATCGAACCCCGTCCCGATCGCATTGATGATGGACAGGATTTCTTCGTTTTTGACGATTTCGGAGATGCGCTTTTTCTCGGCGTTGAGCGGTTTGCCTTTGAGCGGCAAAATCGCCTGGAACGTGCGGTCTCTGCCCTGTTTCGCGCTGCCGCCCGCCGAGTCGCCCTCGACGATGAACAATTCGTTGAATTCCGCCTTGCGTCCCGTGCACGCGGACAGCTTGCCCACGAGCGCGCTGCCGGTCATACTGTTGATCTTGCGCGCGACTTCCTTGGCTTTCGCGGCGCTCTCGCGCGCTTTGGCGGCAAGTCCCGCCTTCGCGAATATCGCGTCGATCGTATCCTTCTTGGCTTTGACCAAATACTCTTTGAGCGCGTCGCCCAACAGCGAATCGACGATGTTTTTTACTTCCGGATTGCCCAGCTTGGTCTTGGTCTGTCCCTCGAACTGCACGTTCTGCATCTTGACGGTCAGCACGGCGGTCATGCCTTCGCGGTAATCTTCGCCGTTGAAGTTGGGCTGCTTGTCCTTAATGATGTTTTTCGCGCGACCGAAATCGTTGAACGCTTTGGTAAACGCGGATTTGAATCCGGTCTCGTGCGTGCCGCCCTCGGTCGTCGGGATGTTGTTGACATAGCTGAAAATGCTCTCCGTGTACGAATCGGTATGCTGGAACGCGAGCGCGACGAGAAAACGATCGGTCTTGCGTTCGACAAACACCGGCTGCGGATATTGGACGGACTTCCCGCTGTTGAGATAGGAGACGAAGTCCTTGATGCCGCCTTCGTAATGGTATTCTTTGCTCTTGACGGCGCCCTGTTCGTCCGTCTGTCTGTGGTCGGTGACGACGATGTGCAGACCGCCGTTGAGAAACGCCAGTTCCTTCGCGCGTTTGGAAATGATCTCGAAGCTGTACAGCTCCTTGCCGAACACCCTGCTGTCGGGCAAAAAGTGCACGCGCGTGCCTTTGAGTTTTTTGTCGCAAGCCTTGCTCGTCAGACCTTCCTTGACCGCGCCCGAGACGATCTTTTCGCCGACCTGAGGCGAATGAAAACGTTCGGTATACTGCGTGCCGTTTTTGAAAATATCGACGGTCAGCCATTCGCTCAACGCGTTCGTGACCGAAGCGCCCACGCCGTGCAGACCGCCCGAAAAGCCGTAATTTTTATTGTTGAATTTGCCGCCCGCGTGCAGTTTGGTAAAGACCAGTTCCACGCCCGGCACATGGTGTTTGGGATGCATATCGACGGGAATGCCGCGTCCGTTGTCCCATACGCTGATGCTGTTGTCCGGATAGATGTCGATCTTGATCGTATCGCCGTATCCGTTCGTAATTTCGTCGATGCCGTTGTCTACGATTTCCCACAGGATATGGTGCATGCCTTTCGCGCCGGTCGTACCGATGTACATGCCCGGGCGCAAACGCACCGCGTCCAGTCCTTCCAGGACGTCCAGATCCTTTGCCGCATAATTCTCCATGCCGTTCTCCCCGACCGCCCCGTCCCGCGTCGGGATCGGAGCCGTATTTTCCCGCTGCGCGTCAGCGGTTCGATTTGATGATGAATTCGAGTACGTCCGCGTACACTTCGCGTTTGTTCAATTCGTTGAGCAGTTCGTGCCGCGCGTCCGGATACAGTTTGATCTCCGCTTTGTCCGCGCCGAGTTCCTTGTACATTTCGTACAGCCGCGTGACGAGCTTGCCGCTGCCGCCGACCGGATCTTTGTCGCCGCTGACGATATAGATCGGCAGATCTTTGCGCACGCCGGCAAGACGGTCTTCGCGATACAGATTTTTGAGCGCGGTAAAGAAACTCTTGTAGAATCCCAGCGACATCGTCTGATCGCACAGCGGATCGGCAAGATACTTTTTGCGTTCTTCCGGATCGCGGTTGCCCCAGGCAAATCCGACTTCGCGATCGGTAAATTGCTTGTCGTAATCGCCGAACGACAACTTGCGGATCATCTTCGCAGGTTTGTCTTTCCCGAACAACGCCGTCTGCATCGTCGCGACGCGCTTGCCCAGATCGACGTCGGGCGTATCCTGTTTGGCGCTGCCGCACAGCACGCAAGCGACGATCTCGGACGAGTTGAGTTGAATATATCTTTGAGACAGGAAGGATCCGTAGCTGTGCCCGAACAGCACGACCGGCAGCCCCCACGTCTGTTTCGCATACGCGGTGATCAGGATTTCGTCCTGCACGGTATCCTCGAAGCAATCCCCGTCCGGCACGACGCCGAGCGGTTTGTCCGCGCAGGTCTTGCCGTGTCCGCGGTGATCGTCGCCCAGTACGATATAGCCCGCCTCGTTCAGGAACCGCGCAAACTCGTCATACCGTCCCAGATGCTCGCACATGCCGTGGACGAGCTGCACGACGCCTTTGGGCGCGGGCACGTCGTCCCAGACGTACAGATGCACGGGATAGCCCCGATACGCGGAAAAAGTCGATTCTTTCATAATGATTCTCCTAGCGCCGAGACACAAGATATAGTCTCGCTTATCCTATCATACACGATATAGCGGAATTTTTCAACCGTTTTCCGGCAAGATCTATAAGAATGCTTGCGATCGGACATACTTAATCGGACGCGCGCGATCGGCGCACGTTTTGCCGCCCGCATACATATTCTGACACGAAGGAGATTTCGTATGAAAGTCGTGCTCACCGGCGGCGGCACCGCCGGACATATTCTGCCCAACATCGCGCTCGTCCCCGATTTGCGCGCACGCAAAGCGGACATCCTGTATATCGGCAACGCCGACGGCATGGAGCAAGACATCTGCCGTCGCAACTGCATTCCGCTGCGCCACTGCGACAGCATCAAATTCGACCGCGGACACATGGGACGCAATCTCGCGATCCCGTTCGTGCTGCCCGGCTGCGTGCGCAAAGCCAAAAAGATTCTGCGCGATTTCGGCGCGGACGTCGTGTTTTCCAAAGGCGGCTACGTCGCGCTGCCCGTCGTGCTCGCCGCCAAGTCGCTGCGCATCCCGATCGTCTGCCACGAGTCGGACGCCTCGCTCGGACTGAGCAATCGCATCGCCGCGCGATACGCGCGCTACGTATTGCTTGCGGACGAGCAGGCGTACGACGCGGACAACGCCGTCGTCGTCGGCAATCCGCTGCGCGAACAACTCTTTCGCGGCAACGCGGAGATCGTACGCGCGCGACATCGCATCCCGGACGGCGCGCCCGTTCTGCTGATCGTCGGCGGATCGCTCGGCGCGCAGGCGATCAACCGCGTCGTGCTCCAAACGCTCGACGCGCTGTGCGAACGCTATTTCGTTCTGCACGTCGTCGGCAAAGACAAATCCGACGTCCGACACGCCCGTTACGCGCAGATCGAGTATGCGCAGGATATCGAACATTATCTGACCGCCGCCGACGTCATCGTCTCCCGCTGCGGCGCGGGCGTCAGCGGCGAAATCACCGCGCTCGGCAAACGCGTCGTATACGTGCCGCTGCCCGCGGGCAATTCCCGCGGCGATCAGGTGCTCAACGCGCGCAAACTCGCCGATCGCCGTCTCGCGATCCTGCTCGATCAGAGCGATCTGACGCCCGACACGCTCGTCGCCGCGATCGAACGCGCCCGACACATGGAGCTGTCCGCGTCCGGATACGACCGCGACACGCCCGCCAAAATCGTCGAATACATTTGCCGCGCCGCGCGCGAATCGAGCGGATCTTAGATCCGCGGCGGATCGACGGTCGATCGCGTTCGTTAAACTTTTTGCGCGCCGTACTCGAAGTTTGCTCGGTGGACGCACCTGTCGTATAAGAATCGCAACAACGCCGACTTGTGCGCGTCATCGTCGCAATAGTCTCGAAGCTTTGCTTGCAACGGCGCGACGTCGCGATCGCCGACCGTCAACAACCCGCATCCGTTTGCGATCAAAACGTGATTGGCGACAATGCACGCGGTGCGCATGTTGCCGTCTTCAAACAACTGCGATTTGCAACAATGCGCATACAGTTCCAGCGCCTTTGCCGTCGCGCACGTTGGCGCGCGCAGGATCGCGTCGATATCGGATGCGACGTCCGCTTGCCGCGGACTCGGCGGCATATGCGCCGTACCCGAGATCGAGACGTCGTCGTTTTGCAAGCGTCTCCCCGCGCGGGATACGGCCGCGTGGATTGCACAGACAAGATCCAACGTCATCGGATCGTCTACGTGACGGAGCATTTGCTTCCAACCCGCATGCAGATCGTGTATGACGACGATCTCGCGCACGCGCAATCTTGCGACATTGACGCCGTCGACGATCGCCTGCGTTTCCGCAAACGTGACGTCAATCCCTTTCATCCGCGCGCCGCTGTAAACGTTTTCCGCCAATTTCTTTTTGGCGATAAAAACGTTGTGCTCCCGCGCGAGCCGATATTTCTCTTGCGTGATTTCGCAATCGTTTGCATTTCGCATGTTTCGCCTCCGTTTATTATTTTGTTTATGCGTCGCTCG
>CAJTKI010000055.1:10371-10826 GCA_910576875.1 uncultured Christensenella sp. | reverse complement strand
ATTCTGTTATTTGGTCAGAGCTTCCTGAACCGCGACCGCGCAAGCTACGCTCGCGCCGACCATCGGGTTGTTGCCCATGCCGATCAGACCCATCATTTCGACGTGCGCCGGTACCGAAGACGATCCCGCGAATTGCGCGTCGCTGTGCATGCGTCCCATCGTGTCGGTCATGCCGTACGACGCGGGACCCGCCGCCATGTTGTCGGGATGCAGGGTACGACCCGTGCCGCCGCCGGATGCAACGGAGAAGTACTTCTTACCGTTTTCGACGCACCATTTTTTGTAGGTGCCCGCGACGGGGTGTTGGAAACGCGTGGGGTTGGTCGAGTTGCCGGTGATGGAAACGTCGACGCTCTCGTGACGCATGATCGCAACGCCTTCGTTGACGTCGTTGGCGCCGTAGACGCGAACCTTGCTGCGTTCGCCGTCGCTGTAAGCGGTCGTGCGTACGACTT
>CAJTKI010000055.1:0-10361 GCA_910576875.1 uncultured Christensenella sp. | reverse complement strand
ACGTAAATCCGTTGATGCGGCTGATGATCTGCGCGGCGTCTTTGCCCAAGCCGTTCAGGATGACTTGGAGCGGCTCTTTGCGCACTTTATTCGCGGTGCGGGCGATACCGATTGCGCCTTCCGCAGCGGCAAAGGACTCGTGCCCCGCAAGGAACGCGAAGCATTTGGTTTCTTCGCGCAGCAACATCGCGGCAAGGTTGCCGTGTCCCAAGCCGACGGCGCGTTGATCCGCGACCGAGCCGGGGATGCAGAAACTTTGCAAACCTACGCCGATTGCCTCGGCTGCTTCGCTGGCGCGCACGCAGTTGGTCTTGATCGCGATCGCGCAGCCGACCGTATATGCCCAAACCGCGTTTTCAAACGCGATCGGTTGGATGCCTTTGACAATGCCTTCCACGTCGATGCCGCGGTCGGTGCAGAGCTTTTTCGCCGCTTCGAGATCGGCGATGCCGTATTGTTGCAGGCATTTGTTGATTTTGTCGATTCTTCTGGAATAGCTCTCAAACGTAATAGCCATAATAGGGCGCCTCCTTACTGTTTCCGCGGGTTGATTTTCTGAACCGCTTCGTTGAATCTGCCGTAGTTGTTGGTAAACTTCGCCAGCGCGTCGTTGGCGGACATGCCGCCTGCGATCGCTTCCATCATTTTGCCGAGATTGACGAATTCGTAACCGATGACTTGGTTGTCTTTGTCCAAGCCGATGCGGGTGACGTAACCTTCCGCCATTTCCAGATAACGGACGCCTTTATCCGCGGTCGAATACATCGTGCCGACCTGGCTGCGCAGACCTTTGCCCAAGTCTTCCAGACCCGCGCCGATCGGCAAGCCGCCTTCGGAGAATGCGGATTGCGTTCTGCCGTACACGATTTGCAGGAACAGCTCGCGCATCGCGGTGTTGATCGCGTCGCAGACCAAATCGGTGTTCAGCGCTTCCAAAACGGTTTTGCCGGGCAGAATTTCCGCTGCCATGGCGGCGGAGTGCGTCATGCCGGAGCAGCCGATCGTTTCGACGAGCGCTTCCTGAATGATGCCGTCTTTGACGTTGAGCGTCAACTTGCAGGCGCCTTGTTGGGGCGCGCACCAGCCTACGCCGTGCGTCAGACCGCTGATGTCTTTGATCTCTTTGGACTGTACCCATTTGCCTTCTTCCGGAATCGGAGCGGGACCGTGATTGGCGCCCTTGGCAACTTTGCACATATTCAGTACTTCATGTGAATATTCCATTGTCTGGGAATCCTCCTTGATTTTTCACGCACTGAGTATAGCATACCGACAGACAAATATCAATCGATTTTGGAAGAGTATTTCAAATATCCGCGCATGCAAAAACGCGCCCCCGATGACGGGGACGCGTCCGTGTCGCGTACGGGCAGACGTTATTCCTGCGGCGGCAGATCGATCGTCGCGGTATTGATCGCCGTGTACGTGTAGGTGACGGTATGCGCGATCGTCGTTTCGGTGGCGCGCATCGCGATGCTCAGACGCATCGTATCGGGCTGGGAGCAGTCCAGCGTCACGGTATAATCGTCGAGATTGCCGTACAGTTCGCCTTTGGCGGTGTCGAACGACGCGTCGAATTCCGCGTCCGTATAG
The DNA here is from genome assembly GCA_910576875.1 of uncultured Christensenella sp. Lineage (GTDB taxonomy): Bacteria > Bacillota > Clostridia > Christensenellales > UBA3700 > MGBC101980. The sequence goes on along the minus strand of CAJTKI010000055.1, from coordinate 8,768 downwards.
TCCTTGCCGAAATACAGTTCATAGCTTTGGCGAAACGCTTCGCGGAAGAAATGTTCGGACTCGATTTCCCACACGTTGTCTCCGGCGGGTTTGAAATACGCTTTTTGCACGTTGTGGTAGACCAGACCGCATGCGTTGTCGATGCTTTGGACATAGTCGTCCACGTCGGCTTGCGCGATCGTGCGCCAAGCGCCGTCCGTATATTCGCGGTTATCTTGCGGGGAAAGGACGTAATAGATCGGTCGCGTGCCGCCGCGCAGCGTATCGGGCATCGTCGTCTGATACGTGATCGTGTTGTCCTTGCGGATATAGGTCAGCGTCGTGTCCGGGAATTGCGAACTGACCGCCGTGAATTGTTTGAGTTGGATAAAATCGTCCGGCGTAAACCGCGCCGTTCCGGTCGGATCGTGCTGCGCGTTGTCGTTGGGTTTGCACGCGACGAGCGCGCCCGCCAAGACCAGACAGCATACGACGACGCAAGCGAGCGCGAGTCGGGAATATTTGGTTTGTTTCATAATCGCAACCTTCCTTATGATTGGTTTTCGTCGATAGTATGCGATCGGAATTCGTTCTTATCCGCATGCGGTGCGCGCGTTCTTCGATTTTGTGCAAAAGATGCGCCAAAAGGCTTTGCATAGCATCGGATGAGTGATATAATACAATATAACATCGGTGCGGATGCGCGGTTTTTGCGCGACGCACGCGTCATGCAAAGGAGATACAATCATGAATCGACCCAATATTATGGACACGCTTCGCGCCCGCGGATTTATCAAACAGACCGTTTTCGAAGACGATTTGTACGAGTTGCTCGGCAAGGAAAGCGTACCGTTTTATATCGGGTTCGATCCGACGGCGGACAGTCTGCACGTCGGGCATTTTCTTGCGCTGATGGCGATGAGCCATATGCAGCGCGCCGGTCACAAGCCGATCGTTCTGATCGGCGGCGGCACCGCCAAGATCGGCGATCCCAGCGGTCGCACCGATTTGCGGCAGATGATGACCGACGATACGATCCGTCACAATTGCGAGTGCTTCCGCAAGCAGATGTCGCGTTTCTTCACGTTCGACGGAGAAAACGGCGCCGTCATGCTCAACAACGCCGACTGGCTGGATTCGCTCAATTATATCGAGTTTATCCGCGACATCGGGTCGTTGTTTTCGGTCAATAAAATGTTGACGGCGGAGTGTTACCGTTCGCGGATGGAGCGCGGGTTGACGTTCTTGGAATTCAACTATATGTTGATGCAGAGTTACGATTTTCTGCATCTGTTCCGTACGCACGGGTGCAAGCTGCAATGCGGCGGCGACGACCAATGGTCCAACATCCTTGCGGGCGCGGATCTGATCCGACGCAAGGAGAGCAAGCCGGCTTTTGCGATGACGTTCCAATTGCTTTTGACCAGCGAAGGCAAGAAGATGGGCAAGACGCAGAAGGGCGCTTTGTGGCTCGATCCGGATAAGACGTCTCCGTACGAATTTTTTCAGTATTGGCGCAACGTCGCCGATGTGGACGTCAAGAAGTGCATGCAGTTGTTGACGTATATGGATTTGCAGGAGATCGACGCTTTGTGCGCGTGCGACGGCGAAGGCATCAACGCCGCCAAGGAGCGTTTGGCATACGAAGTCACGAAGATCGTGCACGGACAGGAGCTTGCTGAGCAAGCGCGTACGCAGGCGAGAGCGGCGTTCGGCGGGGACGCTGACAACATGCCAGTACGCGTCATTGACGCGTCGGTCGTCAATATCGTCGACATTCTGTGCGCGTGCGGATTGTGCAAGTCTAAGAGCGAAGCGCGCAGCGTCATCGCCGGCGGCGGCGTCAAGGTGGACGACGTCAAGGTGGACGACATCGCGTTTGCGCCGACGCCCGAGCAGAGAGCCAATGGCTTCGTCTTGCACAAAGGCAAAAAGGCGCGCGTCAAAGTGACGATGGCATAATGGAATATCTTTGCGTTGCACAGCGGTTTCGTTGCGAGACGGTCGTGCGCAAATCCCGCTTCATCGCGACGTTGATTCCGATCGTCGATTGGGACGACGCGACGCAGCAGATAAAGCAAATACGCAAAGAGTTTTCGGACGCGACGCATCACTGTTATGCGGTCGTGTGCGACGGCAGCGGCAATGCGCAGCGATTTTCGGATGACGGAGAGCCGCAAGGCACCGCCGGCATGCCGATGCTGGACGTATTGCGCAAGCGCGGCGTATGCCGTACCTTGGCGGTCGTGACTCGGTATTTCGGCGGCGTCAAACTCGGGGCGAATGGACTGGTCGGCGCTTATGCAGGCAGCGTGGCGGACGCGCTGGATCGCGCGCCGATGACGCGATACAAATCCGCCGAAGCGTATTGCGTGCATTGCGATTACGGCGTTGCGGACAAGCTGATGCAGAGCGTGCGCGCGGCGGGCGGCGCAACCGACGCGCCCGTATACGGCAACGGCGTGGAATTCTGTTTTCGCATCGCGCCGCACATGCCGCAGGCGCTGTCCGATCGGATTGCGGATCTGACGCAGGGACGCGCCGACGTGCGCAAGATCGGGCAAGGCGTCTACGCGTTCGAGACAACGGGAAAATAACTCCTACGGAGGGGAAATATGAAAATTACCAAAACGACTGCTCCCAAAGCAAAATATACCGATACGTCCAAATTGGGATTCGGCAAATACTTTACCGACCACATGTTGGTCATGGAGTACGAAAACGGCGCTTGGGGCGAACCGGAAATCTGTCCGTACGCTCCGTTCTCGATGCCGCCCGCGACCAATCTGTTGCATTACGGGCAGGGCATCTTCGAGGGCGCGAAAGCGTACCGCACCGAGGACGGCAAGATCACGGTATTCCGGATCGACGACAACTTTGCGCGCATGAACCGCAGCGCGACGCGGATGTGCATGCCGACGATCGACGCGGACGTCGTCAAAAGCGCGTTGTTCGAGTTGTTGCGACTGGAACAGGATTGGATCCCGACCGCGCCGGGCACGGCGTTGTACATTCGTCCGACGATGATCGCCGACGAAGAAATGCTCGGCGTGCACGCGAGCAAACGCTATAAGTTTTTTATCATTCTTTCGCCGGTCGGATCGTATTACGCCAACGGCTTGGAACCGACCAAAATTCTGGTCGAAGAGCATCTCGTGCGCGCCGCGATCGGCGGCACCGGCGAAGCCAAGTGCATGGGCAACTACGCTTGCAGTCTGATGGGCGGCGAGTACGCCAACCGCAAAGGCTACGACCAAGCGTTGTGGCTGGATGCGGCGGAGCATAAATACGTCGAAGAAGTCGGCAGCATGAACATGTTTTTCGTGATCAGCGATACCGTCGTAACGCCGGCGTTGGTCGGCAGCATTTTGCCGGGCATTACGCGGGATTCTGCGTTGCAGGTATTGCGCAAATACGGCTATCGGGTCGAAGAGCGCCGCATCGGTATGGACGAGATCGTCGCCGCATACGACAACGGTCAGCTCAAAGAAGCGTTCGGCACCGGCACCGCCGCGGTAATTTCGCCGGTCGGCGTGATCGGATTCCGCGGCAAGGATATGGTAATCAACGGCGGAAAGATGGGCGAAATCACGGCGTTTTTGTATGACAAAATCACCGGTATTCAGAGCGAGCGTTGCGCCGACGAATTCGGCTGGGTGACCGAGGTCAAATAAAATCGATATTGCACGATTGAAAGCGTCGCTTTGGCGGCGCTTTTTTGCGTCGGATAAGGGGGTTGCCTTTTGTCGTCGGATCGGTTACAATAGTGTCGTACGAACGTACAAGGGAGTGCTACATGAAGAAAGTATGGATTTGCGTATTCGGCGTTGCGATCGTCGCGTGCATGTTGTTCGGCGGCTGTACGAACACGCATGCGGAAGCGTTTCAGTACAACGGTTTCGAGACGGCGTTGCCCGATCTGTCCGGGTTGACGAGCGACAATTACGTCGCGGACGAGACGGGGAAGGAGAATGCGAACGCCGCGGGCTGGTATCCGACGTTGATCGACAATTTCGATTATACGCCCGACTACGCGTCCAATCACGGGCTCAATCCCGAGATCTGGACGACGTCCCCGCACGGACTGCGCTGGGCGAGCAACAGCAAGAGTCATCCCGAGTATACCAATTACTGGTGCGACGATCTCGTTTCGGTTACGGCGGACGGCTATGCGGTCGTGCGCGCGGAATATCGGCAGACGCACGCGTGCGACGTGTGCGCGGCGGTCGAGATTGCCAACAAGCAAGCCGGCGACACGCGCGGACGGTATACGGGCGGATTCGAGACGCGGCGCGTGCGCAATAAACTGGGCGACGACGGACAGCCGATCTACAACAATATCGGCAGACCCATTCAGGAAGACGATATCCTGTGGGGACAAGCGTTCGGATATTATGAGACGCGCGTGCGTTTCCCGCGCAAACTCGGCATGTGGTCGGCGTTTTGGCTGCAATCCACGTATCAGCGCAAGATCGGCAACGACGGCATGGACGGTACCGAGATCGACGTGTTCGAATCGGCGTTTTTGTCCACCAACGACAAGATCTCCCGCATGGGACATGCGTTGTTGTGGGACGGATATGCGGCGGAAGGACGCTCGGAAGGCAAGATCTTCGCGCTCGGCGACAATGATTTATACGACGGCGAGTTCCACACGTTCGCGCTGTTGTGGACGCCGACGCATTATGTATTTTATATAGACGGACAGGCGACTTGGGCGACCGACGCGGGCGGCGTGGCGCAGGTTGCGGAATTTTTGCGTTTTACCTGCGAGATCGACGCGGGCGACGGCTGGGGACCGCACGGGATGCGGATCGGACAGTTCGACCACGACGGCGGAGCGGGATTGTTCGAGATCGATTACGTGCGCGTGTATCAGAATACATCCTATCTCTCGCATATCCGTCAGGACAGCGATTACGAGGGCGAGTATACGACCAACAATTGATCTTCGTCGCATCGGACGCGAGCGTTCGGGCGATGCAATCGGGGCGATTGGCGTGTAATTTTCGGATTTCATGAAAAAATTACACCGTCGCCCTTTGTCATGCGCTGTTTTTGTTTTACACGCGCGGGCGGATATGATATACTGAATCATAATATATTCGGATCGCGGTTTCCGAAAAAGGAGAACAACATGAGCAAAATCATTTACAGCGGCATTCAACCGTCCGGCGTCATGACGTTGGGCAATTATATCGGAGCTGTAAAGAATTGGCGGCTCATGCAAGACGATCCCGATCACCGTTGCATCTACATGCTTGCCGATCTGCACACGATTACCGTGCGGCAGAACCCGCAGGATTTGCACGACAACGCGATGCGTTTTATGGCGCTGTGTCTGGCGATGGGGATCGACAAGGATCGCAGTATCCTATATATGCAGTCCCATGTCCACGAGCATTGCGAGCTGGCTTGGCTGCTCAACTGTTATACCTACGTCGGCGAGATGAACCGCATGACGCAATTTAAGGATAAATCCGCCAAACATGCCGACAATATCAACATGGGTTTGATGGATTATCCCGTGCTGATGGCGGCGGACATCTTATTGTTCGGGACGCATTGCGTGCCGGTCGGCATCGATCAGGTACAGCACGTCGAGATCGCGCGCGACATCGCGACGCGGGTCAACAACCTGTACGGCGACGTCTTTGTCGTGCCGGAAGGCGTGATGACCAAGGTCGGCGCCAAGATCATGAGTTTGCAGGATCCGACTTCCAAGATGAGCAAGTCCGATCCGACGCCCAACGCGGTCGTCAGCGTGCTCGATACGCCCGAGACGATCGTCAAGAAGTTTAAGAAAGCAGTCACCGACAGCGACACGCAGATCGCGTACGACCCGATCTCCAAGCCGGGCGTATCCAATTTGTTGACGATTTTGGCGGCGGCGACCGACCGCAGCGTCGAAGCGACCGCGGCGGATTGTCGGCACATGCGTTACGGCGATCTCAAACTTGCGACCGCCGACGCGGTGATCGAGATGTTGCGTCCGTTCCGCGAGCGCTACGATCGTCTGATTGCCGATCCGGCGTATTTGCACGAGGTTGCGGCGTTCGGCGCGGGGCGCGCCCGCGAGATTGCCGCGCCGATTTTGCGTCGGTTCAAACAGGCGATCGGGTTCGTTTTGCCCAGGGCGGATTAGGCGGGTCATGTTCGGATACGTCTTGCCCGACAAGCCCAATATGTTTGTAAAAGACTTTACGATGTACAAGGCCTTTTACTGCGGACTGTGCAAAGCGATCGGCAAGGACTGCGGACAGTGCATGCGTCTGACGACCAACTACGATGTGACGTTTTTGGCGGTATTGGCGCATGCGGCGACGGGAGAAGAAGCGGGGATTTCCAACGAGACTTGCATTCTCAACCCGTTCCGCAAGAAGAGCATCGTGCGTTACAGTCCGTTGATGCGCAAGATCGTTTGGATCAACAGCATTTTGGCGCATTACAAATGCGTGGACGACGTGGAAGACAATCGCAGCGTTGCCAAGCGCATGACGGACGCTTGCGTCGTACGTCGCCATTATAAGCGCGCGCGGCGGGAGATGCCGCTCAGCGATCGCGCCGTCGGCGACGGTTACGAGCAGTTGCGCGCGTTGGAGCGCGCGGATTGCGATTCGCCCGATCGCGCGGCGCATCCGTTTGCGCAGAGCATCGAGCAGGTCGGCAGAGAGTTGCTGGGCGAACGCTGTACGGACGAGATCGCTTCGATCCTGTATCATATGGGCAAGTGGGTCTATCTGATGGATGCGATCGACGATGCCGCCGACGATGCCAAACACGGCAAATACAATGTATTTTTGGCGGACGGCTATGCGTTTGTCGATCGCGGGCAGTTGCTGGCGGACAAGGGCGAGCAGATGGAGACGGTGTTGATGAGCTGTTACCGCGCGATGTGCGACGCGTTTGACAAAGTGCGTTTCGAGCGCTACGAAGGCGTGTTGACGAATATTATATGGTACGGCATTTTGGACCGTACGCGAGATATGTTAAGGAGAACGGAAAAATGCAAAAAGATCCGTATGTAGTACTGGGCGTCGCGCGCGATGCGACGCAGGACCAGATCGAACGCGCGTATATCGAATTGCGCGACAGATATCAGAGCGAACGCTTTGCCGAAGGCGCCGCCGGCGCGCATGCCGCGCGTATGCTTGCCGAGATCGAAGACGCTTACAACGCTTGTATGGAAGACCGCCTGCGCGACGTGCACGTATCCGGCGGGGGCGGCTCGTACGGCGATATCTTGCAGGCGATCAAGGAGAATCGATTGGAACGCGCGCAAGAGATGCTCGACGGGATCGAACACCGCGATGCGGAATGGCATTATTATCAAGCGGCGATCTACCACAAGCGCAATTGGAATGTCGAGAGCCAAAAACAATTGGACATCGCGCTCACGCTCGATCCTTCCAATGAGAAGTATCTCAAAGCCAAAGACAATTTGCGCCGCGTCTTGGAGACGGGCGCGCAGCAGCAAGGCGGATCGCAGACGCGCGCGGGGTACAGTCGTCCCGACGACGGCGCGTCTTCGACGGAGCGCAATGCCAATGCTTGCTGCAATACCTGTTCCACGTTGATTTGCTGCGACTGTTGTTGCGAGTGCATGGGCGGAGATCTCATCCCCTGTTGTTGACGGTATGAGACGGCGCCGTCTGAATGCATATACCGTCGCGCTGTCCGGCGTGGCGTGCGCGTTCGCCGTTTTGGCATTGGTCGGCGCGGCGTATCTGCCTACGGGCAAGATCGCGATGTATGCGTTGGCGGGGCTGTGCGTCGCACTGCCGCTTACGCGCCGACAGCCATGGGGCGCGGTAGCGGTCTATGCGATCGCGACGGCGCTCGGCGCGTTGTTTGCCAATATACGCATCGTGCCGTTTGCATTGTTTTTCGGTCTGTATCCGATCGTTACTTGGCTGTGCGAAGACTGTCTGTATCGACGCGCGCCGATCCCCAAAGCGGTCAAGATCGCAATCATTGTCGCGATCAAGATCGCGTTCTTTTTGGCGGCGTTCTTCGCGGGGATTCGGCTCATGCGCATCGTGATCGCGGATTTGGAGTTTTGGCATCGCAGTTGGACGCTCGGCGCATTGCTTGCGCTTGCGTTTGTCGCGTTTGCGGCATTGGATACGCTGTATCGGATTTTGTACCGTCAAGTCTGCGCGTTTGTCTCGCGGCATTTGCCTGCCGCGCCGCGGCGCGAAGTCGATCGCGATGCAGAGCCGTCGCAGTCGGACAAAACTTCGGACGCAGACAAGGAGCGCGCGGACGATGCGTCGCAGGATCGGGACGACTTGTTCGGATCTTGACGGAGCGACAAGACGCGATCGAATCTTGCGTATTCGCATCGGGAGCGTCCGACATACTTGTTATTGCGCAATATCGCGCATGCGGGATAGGATGTTCGGTCAGGCAATACGTTGGGATATTCGGGGGTTGTTTCGGGACGCGACACGGACATCGTTGCGTCGAAACGCGCCGAGCCGCATACGCCTGCGAACAAATTCCTTACAATTGTTTGCTTACCATTGTCGGGCAATCCGGATCGGGTTGCCCGATTTATTAGGTAGTTCTTGCACGATTGCAGACAGAGCAGTACGCGCAAAGCATTGCTTATTTTTGCATTTGTCGAATTTTATCGAAAAAGATCGAAATATAATTTTTTTCCGATCGGCGCGTACTGAAACAAAGAAGAAAAAAGTTCATAGAATATGGTATTCCATGAACTTTTTACACATTCATATTAACTACTATTTTATATAAAGTCAAGACAATCGTCAGTCAAAGTGCCG
>CAJTKI010000054.1 GCA_910576875.1 uncultured Christensenella sp. | reverse complement strand
AGACGATTTGGTTGGACGAACCGACGACGAAATTGTCGAACGTGAATTTGCTGTCGAACGGGTTTTCCGTCTCTTTGGGTTGGGGCGGTTGATCGTCCGCGTCTTCCAGATACGCGGATTTGTCTTCCGGCAGGATAAACAGCACGTCCGTAACGTACGTCTTGATCTGTCCCAACGCCCATTGCACCGTGCTGCGATATTCGTTTTCCAGCATGGTCTTGATGTTTTTCAGCGGCACGACGACAATCAGTTTGTTATAGCTGACGGTCAATGCCTCGGCGCGCGAAAACCACATTTCGTAGCTCACGGTCGACACCTTGCCCTGAATTTCGCTCAACAGCGCGTTCCATATTTTTTTGCTTTCGTCTGACATATTCTTATTATATCAAGAACGCGCGCTTTTTACAAGAAATAATCGGACAATTGACGGATATATTTTATCGTTTTTGCACAACAATCGGTCTTGCAGATGTGACAAAAGTCGGATTTTGATGTACAATAACGATATGTACATTCGACGCGTCAGACTTCGCAATTTTCGCAATTACCCCGATCGGGAATTTTCGTTCGATCAGGGGCTGAACGTCGTCGTCGGCAAAAACGCGAGCGGCAAAACCAATCTGATCGAGAGCGTGTATTGTTGCGGAATCGGCAAATCTCCGCGTACCAACAAAGAAAAAGAACTGATCCGTTGGGGCGAGCGATACGCGTACGTACAGGTGGAGATCGTCAAGACGTACCGTACGCATACGGTGGAATTCGCGATCGACGCGCAGGGTAAAAAGCGCATCGCGGTGGACGGCATCGCGATCGCGCGAATGGGCGAGTTGCTCGGCGTGCTCAATCCGGTGTTTTTCAGTCCGGACGAAATGAAATTGATCAAAGAAAGTCCGCAGGAGCGCCGCAGATTCGTCGATATTTCGCTCAGTCAGCAATCCAAGCAATATTTTTACGCGTTGAGCAAGTACAACGCCGTATTGCAACAGCGCAACAAACTGTTGAAAACGGAGTACAATCTCGATCGCTTGCGGCAGATGCTCGTCGGGTGGGACAGTCAATTGGCGCAGTTGGGCGCGTATATCGTATCAAAACGGCGAGAATGGACGCAAAACGTGCTGCCGTTCGTACAAGATGCGCACGCGTATTTGACGGACGGATCGGAGACGCCGAGCGTTGCGTACGAAAGCGGCGTCGAAGGCGATACCGAAGCCGATTTGCAGGCGTTTTTGCTCCATGCGCTGTCCGCCAATCTGGAACGCGACAAATCTTTGACGTTTACCGGCATCGGTCCGCATCGGGACGATTTGTGCATCCGCGTCAACGAGATCGACGTGCGCAAATTCGGCTCGCAGGGACAACAACGAACGAGCGCTCTCTCGTTAAAGCTCGCGCAGATCGGATTGTTGGAACAGGAATCGGGCGAAAAACCCGTCCTATTGCTCGACGACGTGTTGAGCGAACTGGACGAACAGCGCCGTACGCGTTTGATGCAGTTTTCCGCGCGCTTGCAGACGTTGATCACGTGCACCGACTTCGATATGGACGTGCCGCACAAACGCATCGAAATCCGCGATGCGGCGCTAGTTTTGCCCGCCGAATAGCAAGGGCGCTTGCGGATTTTTCGCATATTTCTCGAATGGTGCAGACGGTTTGGATCCGCAAACGCGACGGAACGAAATAAAATGCTTTCCGCAGAATGCAAAATATTTGCGTTTCCTTGCGATAAAATCCAAGTTTTCTGCGGTATGTACGGTAAAATCGCTTGTATATTCGATCCAATCGGCGTTTCCTTGCGATTTTTGCGCAAGGATCGTTGCACATTGTCCGCAACGGCATTGTGCGATCGCATCGATCTGTCGATTATGCGCGGCAGATAAGACGATATTTCTAAGCGATGCGTAGAAAAATGCGGATTCTCCGCAATGTTCGTTGCGGACAAACAAAATACGTTGGCGGACTTGCAAAATCCGATGTTTACCGGAGCTGTCGCAGATACGCGCATGCGCAAATCGTCGTATCCTTGCAAATATACCGCAAGGATACTTGCAGACATAGGGCGATAAAGCGTCGAATTTTATCGAATTTAAGGACAAAAACGCGCGAATCTGCTGTATTCGGAATGCGCGAAGCAGCGCGGACTTGCGCGTTTTCCGCAAGGATACTTGCGGATACGGCAAAGAAATACGTCGAATCCTGCAAAATCGGGTCGAAAAGATAAGAATCGCATGCGCCCGAAAGCATAAAGCGGTGTAAACTTGCGGATATACCGCAACGAAACTTGCACATCTTAGATAATAGATTGTGCAAAGTCCAACACGACGGAAACAAACGAGTAAATATGCGCGAACGACGCTATCGAACAAGGAGATGCGGATGCAAATCAACAATATTCATATTCGACGCTATCGGGATGCGGATTTCGACGAAGTATCGGCACTGTTTCGGCATACGATCCGTACGGTCAATCTTGCGGATTATACGGCGGAGCAATGCGCCGCCTGGATTGACAAATCGCAAGGTTTGCGCTTGCGGCGCGCGCAGTTGGCGCAATGGAACACGCAAGTCGCCGAACGGGACGGCAAGATCGTCGGCTTCGGCAGTATCGACGCGCAAGGATGTTTGGAGATGCTGTACGTGCATGCGGCGTATATGCGGCAGGGGATCGCCGGCGCGCTGTGCGATGTATTGGAAAAGGATTTCGATTGTATCGCGACGGACGCGTCGGTGACGGCGCAGCCGTTCTTTTTACGACGGGGATATGTCGTATGTGCGCAACAGACGGTCGATTGCGGCGGCGTATCGCTGTGCAATGCCCGTATGCAAAAATCCGCAACCGTCCTTGCGGACAGCGACCCGATCGAGCGGGCGCGCTAGCTTGCGCAAAGCACGACGCGGCGATTTTGCCGATATTTGGTTGTCAGGGGTATCGTTCGGGCAGAGCGGTTACGCTCCCGTTATCGTACGGATATCGCGTCGGCAGATCGGATAATATCGCATATGAGCGCATATTGCGCAAACGGACGTACGACAGCCGTCGGTTCGGGACACGCGGGATAAAACGCAAGATCGTCGCGCAGATGCTCGATACGAAGAAAACCTGCAAACCTTCTTGCGCCGATTTTCAAAAAGAAAGACGGGCAGCCTTGCGGCTGTCCGTCTTCCTTTGCCGGAGCAAGCGGGAACGTTGTGGCTTTCCTCTTTGCCCCGACAAAATTCATGCGTGGGTCGACATGAATATGGGTGGGTGTTGTGTGGACAGTATTATTTCGCCGAGCACAGCGCGACGAGTTGATCCAACTCCGCGTCCGTGGGGAGCAGTTTGGACACGCTGTCGCGGTTGTAGCTGAAGTAGCGCGTAAACAAGTTGGTGGAAGTGCCTTCGACGATGCCCATCAACTTTGCGGTCCAGCTGTTGTCGGTGACGTACGTGCGCATCAGACCGCAGTCCCAGATCTCGCACGTGACGTATTGGTAATCGTAGCGGAACGTCTTCGCGTTCGCGGACGCTTTCAACGACGCGCTTCCCAACGCCAACGCGTCGGACGCGGGATCGACGGTCATTTTGAGCGTATACAGTCCTTGGCTCGCATCATAGGTAATCGACGCGTCGGTCAGGTATTTCGCCTGAATGTCGGAGTTGTCGTTTTCCTGATGGAATTTCAGGACGTAATTCTGTTTGCAATAGTCGTACAGGCTGTCGTAGGTATACAGTTTGCCGTACGGTTTGCCGTTTTCTTTGACGTAGGTCAAATTATCTTTGCCCAAGAAGTTGACGAGCGAGTCCTTTTTAAGCGCTTCGTTGCCGCAGTCCTGATAGTAGAACGTCTCGCCGTCGGGCGTATACTTGCGTTCGCACAGATCGAGTGCGCTGCGCACGACGCCGACCAGAGAAGAGTCGCCGCCGGACGAAACGGATTTGGTGCTCGTGATCATGCCGTAGCCTTCGTAGAACCACATATCGCCGTCTACGACGCTGCGTTGCCGCACGCTCATTTCGCCGCGGATGCCGATGACGGTCGATCCGCCCGTGCCTGCCGCCGCCGATGCGAAGAAGTCGAGGTTTTGCAAATTATCGTTGGCGAGATTGTACAGATACGCCGCCGATTCCAGCACTGCGGAATCGGTCGATTTTTCCGCGCTGAGCGTCAAGCGCGCCGCGTCCACCGCCGTCGCCTGCGCCGCAGCGGTCTCGCCCGGCTTGTCGGTCAAGCCGTCGAAATCGGCTACAAAGACGCAATCTTCGTACTCTTCGTTGTTACAAGCGAACAGCATGCACGCCAGACAGCACGCGATCAGCGCTACGGATACGATCAAAAAAAATTTACGATTACGTCTCATAGTCCACCCTTGCGATCGGTACAAAATATCCGACGCGAACCGTCGTCGGAACTTCGATACATATCTATTATAGCGGACGCAAAGGCAAAAGTCAACCCCGATTATCCAATCGGACGTATGGATAATTTCGCCGATCGTATGGAAAAATCGGCTGCGCGGAAAGTTGTCTGGCGCGCGGAATTTGGGTTGCCTAATCGCGGCGGCTGTGTTATACTGTAACTATCTTTTTGCGCATGCGCGGCGAGATGCGCGCATGCGGTGTGGAGCGTTCGGTGGAGACAGTTTGGAAAATCATAGCGGCAATCGCGGCGTATCTGGTGGGGTCGATCAATTTTGCGACCGTTTTCGCCAAAATTCGCCACGTCAATATCCGCGCGGTCGGGAGCAAAAACCCGGGCACGATGAACGTATTGCGTTCGGTGGGCAAGCTGTGGGGCGTGCTGACGTTCGTCTGCGACGCGGCAAAGGGCGTCGCGTTCGCGCTGATCGGCATGTACGCGGTCGGCAAGAGCACGGATTGGCTGTTTATCTTCGGTTTGATTACGATCGCGGGACACGTGTTCCCGATCTATACGCGGTTTAAGGGCGGCAAAGGCGTCGCGACGTCGATCGGCGTGTTTATGGTCGCCAATCCGATCGTTGCGAGCGTCGTGCTGGTCGGCTTGATCGTCGCGCTGTTTGCGCTCAAATACGGCTTTATCGGATCGCTCGTCTCGATCAGCGTATTGACGGTATGGCAATGCGTGATCAGTCGCGACAGTCTGTCGGTGATCTTGGTCTGCATCACGATTTGGCTGCTGGTCGTCGTGTCGCATCGGAGCAACATCGTGCGCATTTTGCAAGGCAAGGAAAACACGCTGGATTTGTTTAAGAAACCCAAATCCCCGCGCGGCTCGGACGGCGCGCAGGGTGCGCAGACCGACGCGTCGCAGACGCAGCAAGCGGACCCCGTATCGGACGGCGACGCGGCGCAAACGCGCGATTCGGAAAACGAATAAAATTTGCCGCAACGGCGGCAGGGAGCATATATGAAACTGGGAGTAGTCGGACTTCCCAACGTCGGGAAGAGCACGTTATTCAATGCGATCACGCAGGCGGGCGCGGAGAGCGCGAACTATCCGTTCTGCACGATCGAGCCGAACGTCGGCGTCGTCGCGGTGCCGGACGAGCGGCTGGACAAACTCGCGGCGCTGTATAACAGCAAAAAGGTCACGCCGACCGTACTCGAATTCGTGGACATCGCGGGACTGGTCAAAGGCGCGTCGCACGGCGAAGGATTGGGCAACAAATTCCTGTCCCATATCCGCGAAGTGGACGCGGTGGTGCACGTCGTGCGGTGTTTTGAAGACGACAACATCACGCACGTGGACGGCAGCGTGGATCCGTTGCGCGACATCGAGACGATCGAGCTGGAACTGATCTTTGCGGACATGGAGTCTTTGACGCGCCGCATCGCCAAGGCGCGCAACGCCGCCAAAGGCGGAGACAAAAAGTATCTGGTCGAGGCCGAGACGTTGGAGCGCGTGTACGCAGAGTTGGAAAAGGGCGTTCCCGTCCGACTGCAAGCGCTCGACGACGACGCCAAGGCGATCGTGCGGGACAGCTTTTTGCTGACCGAAAAACCCGTCATTTACGCCGCCAACGTCGGAGAAGGCGAGACGGACGCGCCCGACAACGCGCACGTCGCCGCCGTCAAACGCTATGCGGCGGAGCGCGGCAGCTCGGTCATCGTGCTGTGCGCGAAGATCGAAGAAGATCTCGCGTCGATGGACGCGGAAGAGAGCGCGTTGTTCCGACAGGAATTGGGCATCGAACACAGCGGACTGGACATGCTGGTCGGCGCGTGCTACGAGTTGCTGGGACTGATCAGTTATTTGACCGCGGGCGAAAAAGAAACGCGCGCCTGGACGATCGTGCGCGGGACGAAAGCGCCGCAGGCGGCGGGCAAGATCCATTCCGATTTCGAACGCGGCTTTATCCGTGCCGAGATCGTGGATTGGCGCACGCTGCTGGAATGCGGTTCGTACGCCGCCGCCAAAGAAAAGGGCAAGGTGCGCAGCGAAGGCAAAGACTATGTGATCAAGGACGGCGACGTCGTGCTGTTCCGATTCAACGTATAAGGAGAGCGTCATGGATTACAAGCGGATGATCGCGGATACCGTGCGTCTGGACGGCGTATCCGCGCAGGAAATATACGAAATGCTCGTCCCGCCCAAGGACAGCGCCAACGGCGATTACTGTCTGCCGTGCTTTAAGTTTGCCAAACAATTGCGTACGTCTCCGATCGAGATCGCGCGTCGCATCGCGCAGGAGACGGCGCGCGTCGCCGCGCTCAGCAAGGTAGAAGCGGTCGCCGGATACGTCAATTATACGCTGGACAAGACGATGCTTGCGGCGCAGGTGCTCGATCGCGTGCTTGCGCAGGGCGACGCGTACGGCGCGAGCGACCAAGGCGCGGGCAAGACGGTGTGCATCGACTATTCGTCCGTCAATATCGCCAAACCGTTCCATATGGGACATATGCTCAACACCGCGATCGGCGCGGCGCTGTATCGTCTGTATGCCAAACTCGGATACCGCGTCGTCGGCATCAACCATTTGGGCGACTGGGGCACGCAGTTCGGCAAACTCATCGTCGCGTATCGCAAATGGGGCGATCCCGCGCTCGTCGAATCGAGCGGCGTACGCGGACTGCTCGATATTTACGTGCGTTTCCACAAGGAAGCGGAACAAGATCCCGCGCTCGACGATCAGGCGCGCGCGGCGTTTAAGGCGATCGAAGACGGCGATCCGGAAGCGGTTGCGCTGTGGAACCGTTTCAAAGACATCACGATGCGCGAAGTCGAACGGACGTACGCGCGGCTCAACGTGCGTTTCGACAGTTATGCGGGCGAGAGTTTTTACAACGACAAGATGCAGCCCGTGCTGGACGATTTGCGCGCGCAAGGGCTGCTCGAATACAGCGACGGCGCGCAGATCGTGCGCGTCGGCGACGATATGCCGCCGTGTTTGCTCGTACGCGCGGACGGCGCGACGCTGTACGCGACGCGCGATCTGGCGGCGGCGTTTTACCGCAAGCGGACTTATGATTTCGATCGGTGTCTGTACGTCGTCGCGTATCAGCAGAATCTGCATTTCCGCCAATTCTTCGGCGTGTTGGAGCGCATGGGCGAGCCGTGGGCGCAAGACATGGTGCACGTCGCGCACGGCATGGTATCGCTCGAAGACGGCGCGATGTCCACGCGCAGCGGTCACGTCGTCACGCTCGAAGAAGTGCTCGACAAGGCGGTCGAAAAGGCGCGCGGCGTCATCGCCGACAAAAGCCCCGATTTGCAGGACAAAGACGGCGTTGCCGAACAGGTCGGCGTGGGCGCGGTCGTATTCGGGATGCTCTACAACGCGCGGATCAAGGATATGGTATTCAGTTTCGACAAGTGCCTGAATTTCGACGGCGAAACCGCGCCGTACATCCAGTACACGTACGCGCGGTGCAACAGCGTGCTCGCCAAGGCGGGACAGAGCGAGTGCGAACCCGATTATCGCGGACTGGACAATCCCGAAGCGGCGCAATTGATCCGTCTGCTCGATCGCTATCCGCAGACGCTCGTCGAAGCGGCGCGCAAGTACGAACCCTGCATCGTCAGTCGCCATCTGGTGGACGTCGCGCAGGCGTTCAACAAGTTCTATTTCGAACACAGCATTTTGCAAGCGTCGCCCGCGGAGCGGGAAGCGCGCGTGCGTTTGGTGCGCGCGACGCGGCACGTGCTGGCGTCCGCGCTCGATCTGCTCGGGATCGGCAAGCCGGAACGCATGTAACCGTACGCAGACGACAAGGAGAGCGATATGACCGACAGCAGACAGCAATTCGAACAAATTTATCGACAGTATATCCGCCGCGAAGGCGCGGACAAGCTGTTCGAGTACTTATCCAAGAGCGATTTTTTTGACGCGCCTGCAAGCACGCGTTTTCACAACGCCAAGGCGGGCGGACTGTGCGAGCATTCCGTCAACGTCTATTTGCGGCTCAAACAGCTCGTCGAACGCGAGCGCTCCGCCAATGCCCAAGCGTGGGACAAGATTACCGACGAGAGCATCGCGATCGTCGGACTGTTGCACGACGCGTGTAAGACCGACTATTATCAGGTGTCCGAACGCAACGTCAAGAACGAGTTCGGCATGTGGGAGAAAGTCCCCTATTATACCGTCAACGACCGCCTGCCGTACGGTCACGGCGAAAAGTCGGTATACATCGTCGGCGGATTCATGCGCTTGACGCGCGACGAAGCGATGGCGATCAACTGGCATATGGGCGGATTCGACGCGCGTACGCGCGGCGGCGATTTTTCGTTGTCGGCGGCGTTCGAACAGTATCCGTTTGCGGTGTGCGCGCATATCGCGGATTTGACCGCGACGTATCTGGACGAACAGCGCTCCTGACGCGCGGACATACCGATAGTAAGGGATTCAAAACGGACGGCGGTATCGCCGTCCGTTTGTCGTACGGAGAAGATTGCGTCCGACGACGCGCCGAGCGACATTCCGACGATGCCGAAACGCCGTGCAAAGCGACGACGATCGGTATGCAAATCGTATGATATTCCCGCCCGACAGGCGATAAAAAAGGTACATGGAATACACCTTTCCATGTACCTTTGCTATCTGTATTTTAATCCTAAGCGGCATATCTGTCAAGGCGTAACGCGGTTTTGACGGCGTTTTCGGAGAATTTTCACGCAATTTGCTCGATAAAATTGCGTAAAAAGCAAAAAAGTTCATGGAAAGGTGTATTCCATGAACTTTTTCAATCGTTGTTACGGGACGGAATCGAGAGAGAATTCGGGTAGGGAACGAATATGATGCACAGCGAAAAATTACGATATCGGATGCGCAACGCGTTGTCGGTCGGCATGATTTTGTTGACGGTCTGCGCGGCGTTTGCGGGGATTTCGGCGACGACGGATCGCGCGTATGCGTTCACCGACAACAATCTGAATGCAAACAACGCCGTGTTGCTCGGCGAATTGTTGCTCGGCAATTACGATACGTCCCAAAGCAATGCAAAAGTATTCGACGGCGTGCAGTTTTGGAAACTGATCGATGCGTTGCGCGACACCGGAGAAGACAAGACGGCAGTCGCCAATTTGTCGGACAAAGACGCGCAGGCGATCCGCGACATCAACAACGGCAAAGATATCGTCGTCACGATCGACGGCAAAAAATGGACGGTCACCGATCTGCGCAAGCTGGCGGACGGACGTATCATCGCAACGATGTGGCTGGCGACGGATGCGGATGCGTCGCAATGGAATATTTGGGGAGACAATACGCCGACGGATGTCTATCCGAGCAATATGTACAGTACGAGCTATATCCGCGCCAACGCGCTCAACAGCGGCGGATGCGGATACGTGGCGACGCAGGGCGCGACGACGTTGACGCAAATCGCGCAGAGCGCATCGCATCCGTATGCGAAGTTTACGATGGATGCCGTTATGGACGGCGCGCGCAACGTGTCTTTGCTCGATTATATCGTACAGCCCAAAGACGTCGCGTATCAGGAGACGGAAACGATTCGCAGTTACAATTCGGCATATAAAACATGCCCCAACGAGGCATGGGGAACGCCGGATATCGAAAATTATTATAATGCAAATTTTAATTATAGTTCGAAATCGAATTATACGGAATGGGCAAGCGACTATCTGTGGTTGCCGAGTATGGCGGAGACGGGTTACAGCGGCACAGGCGGTGTGACCGGCGGAATTTGGAATATGTCGCATGCGCAACGGACGCATTCGGCGAATTATTGGTTGCGCTCCGGGCGATCCGGTTCTGCGAGCGGTTCATATTATTTAAGTTCGGGCGCAAGCGATGAGTTTGGCGACGTCACCGTTACATACGATGTGCGACCAGCATTCCATTTGGATTTGGGACAAGCGGCGGCGGATGCAACGCTGCCGATCACCGCGCCGTCTTTGGGATCCAATACGGCGGATCAAAGCAAGGAATACACCGGTGCGGACTTGACGTTTGCGTTGCAAAACTTCGATTCGACGAAGATGCAGGCAACTTTGACCGGCAAAGATCCGGACGGCAATGCGATCGATGCGACGACGTTTGCGTTCGACGCGACGAACGGCAACATTACGGCTAAATTTGCCGGTACGTATACGGCAGAGATCGTATTGAGCAATCTCGACGAGTATTATTGGGCGGATAAGACGGGAGGCAGCGGCAAACGCACGTTGACCTTTACGATTACGCCCAAGCAACTCACGGTGTCGTTAACGAATACCGTGGCGTCCAACGCATGGAGTTGGACGGTCGGCGACAATTACGATGCGACGTTGACGGTGTCGGGGATCGCGTCTGGCGACACGGTCAAGTTGACGGCGACGTATACGGCGGATAAAGCGGGCGGCGTCAAGCAAGATATCGCGGCGGTACAGAACGGCGCGCAGACGGTCGCAACGATCGATCTATCTGCAATACCGGTCGGCT
>CAJTKI010000053.1 GCA_910576875.1 uncultured Christensenella sp. | reverse complement strand
TCCAAATTGGTCTCGTCGAACGCGTACGCGCAATCCGCCGAAATCCAAATCCCCGCAAACGCCGCGCACACCGTCAGTAAGATCGCGCAGACCGTGATTGCAAAGCGTAGTTTGTATTTTTGTATTTGTTTAGTCATCATATCGTTTCCTGCCCGTATTTCTCTCTCGATTCCGTCCCGATAACGAAGGAAATAGGATTCATGGAAAGTAATATTCCATGAACTTTTTAAGTATAATCGGAATATTCGCTAAAAAACAGCTTCAAAATGCCAGATTATGCACGAAAAAAGCGGATTTGTCTTGACTTTATAAGTGCCGATGAATAAAATAAGAATAGAAATAGTTCATGGAATATTACTTTCCATGAACTATTTTTTGAACGAATTTTACCGAAACGATCGAAAATTTTGCGCAGATTTTACCGCGTTTTGCTATCAAAAATCACAAAAAATACGCCGATTCTGCGCAGGCAAATTATGCACTCCGACGCTTAACGACGCAAACCGTACACGCAACAAATTGCAAATCGCAAGCGCGATATGATTACAAATAAAATTGCGCGGCATTTTCACAAATCGAATATTGCAAACGCTATATTGTTATAGTCGCAAATGATAAGTGCAACATCATTATAAATCAAAAATCGCAAGCGCGCGTTACCGCAAATCAAAAATCACATGTGCGACATGATTACGAATCGCTATCGTCGCAATCCGCATCCGTGCAGACATCCGCATCGACGCGCGGCGCGCACCGCCTGCGCCAACTGAGCGCGACGACCGTCATGCCGTACAGCGCGCCGACCAACCAGCTTGCCGGCACCGCCCAATACATGCCCCGCAATCCCCAAAAATGTTCGAACAGATACGACAGCCCGATGCGGAACGCAATCGCCGTCGCGGTCGAGCCGAAAAAGCTTTTGAGCAAGCCAACGCCTTTCATATACGCCTGCGACTGGACGATGACGCACATAAACAAATATCCGCTCGCCATCGCGATCACAAAATCCGCGCCGACGCGCACAACCTGCGTCTCGTCCGCGTCCACAAACAAGCGCACCAACGGCTCGGCGCACAAAATTCCCAGCGTCATGCTGACGACGGTGTATGCGACGACTCCGATCCAACTGGCGCGATAGCCGCGGCGAATGCGATCAAACCGCCGCGCGCCGTAGTTTTGGGCGCAATACGTCGTCAACGCGTTGGTATATCCGCGGATCGGCGTCTGAATGAGCGCGTCCAAGCGCGTCGCGGAATTGACGCCGGCGATCACGTTGACGTCGTAGCGGTTGACCAGTCCCTGCACGGCGATCCTGCCGACGTAGATAAATACTTGTTGCAATGCCATTGACGATCCGTACGACAGTACCGCGGGCAATTCCTTGCGATCGATGCGCAAATCGCGCAGACGCAAGCCCAGCATCGGCACGCGCAAATGCGTATAGACGATGCACATCGCCGCCGAAACCAACTGCGCGACGACGGTCGCGATCGCCGCTCCCGCAACGCCCATCCCGAACGCGGCGACAAACAACACGTCCAATACGGCGTTAAGCCCGACCGATACGAGCAAAAACATCAACGGCGCGAACGCGTTGCCGATCGCGCGAATGCCGAAGCAGTAAAAGTTGTACAAATACGTAAAAATCGCGCCGGCGAAGACGATCTTTAAGTACAAATCCGTACTGTCCAAAATCGACTCCGGCGTGCGCATCCATGCCAAAAACGGACGCGACAATCCGATGCTGATCGCCGCGATCGCGAGACTGCACACGATGCCGATCGCCAACCCCGTCGCCGCGGCGCGCCGCAAGCGCTCGTACCTGCCCGCTCCGAAATGCTGACTGATCACGACGCCCACGCCCATCGCGACGCCGACGAGCAAAAACAGCACGATCGACATGATCGGACCCGCGACGCCGAGCGCCGCCAACGCGCCCTTGCCGACGACGCGTCCGACGATGATGCTGTCGACGGTATTGTAGAGTTGTTGGCAAAAGTCGCCGATCATCAACGGCACGGAAAACCGCAACACCGTCCAAAACGGGCTGCCCGTCGTCATATCCGTCGTGCGACTCGATCGCGAAATCCGCATACCTGCATTATATGCGCCCGATCGTCCGAACGCAAGCGCACGCACGAAAAATGCGGCGTTCCTCCGCGAACGCCGCAAATTATTCGGATTATCCCGCCGCAAACGCGCGGCGGATCGTACAACCTTATGCGCGGATCATGCGAGCATGCGGTTGATCGCGCTGACCAAAGCGCTGATCGTCGCGGTCACGATGTCGTTGTGAATGCCGACGCCCCAATAGCGTCGATCGTCGCGACGGATGCAGACGTACGCGACCGCCTGCGAGGCGGAATCGGTCGTCAACGCGTGCTCGTGATATTCTTCAAACGTATACTCCTGCCCCAAAACGTTGCCGATCGCCTGATTGACCGCGTCGAGCCGTCCGTTGCCGTTGCCGCGGCATTCGTAAGTCTTGCCGTCCAGCTCCAAGGAAACGTCGGCGATAATGCCGTTTTTCTGCACGTAATGCGATTCGAAAATACGCAACGGCGCGCTGAGATTGACATAATGTTCGACGAAATAGTCGAAGATCTCTTGCGGCATCAACTCTTTGTGCCCGCGGTCGGACACGTCTTTGACCTCGTAGCCGAACGACTCGCGCATCTTCTGGGGGAGATTGAACCCGAACTGTTTTTCCATCAGATAGCCGATTCCGCCCTTGCCGGACTGGCTGTTGATGCGGATCACGTCCTTGTCGTACAGACGACCGACGTCCTTGGGATCGATCGGCAGATACGGCACCGTCCATTTGTCGGGGTGTTTCTCTTCGATCCATTTCATGCCCTTGGCGATCGCGTCCTGATGCGAGCCGGAAAACGCCGCAAATACCAACTTGCCGCTGTACGGCTGACGCTCGTCCACGTGCATGCCGGTCACGCGCTCGTACATGCCGACGATCATCGGCATATTCTCGAAATGCAATCCCGGATCCACGCCGTGCGCGTACATATTGAGCGCGACGGTAATGATGTCGACGTTGCCGGTGCGCTCGCCGTTGCCGAACAGCGTGCCTTCCACGCGATCGCCGCCCGCGATCAAGCCCAACTCGGTATCCGCGACGCCGCATCCGCGATCGTTGTGCGGGTGTAGCGAAATGATGACGCTGTCGCGGCGATTGAGATGTTTGTGCATATACTCGACCTGGCAGGCATAGACGTGCGGCGCGCTCATTTCGACCGTAACGGGCAAATTGATGATGACCTTACGATCGGGCGTCGGCTCCCAGATGTCGATGACGGCATTGCAGATTTCGAGCGCAAACTCCGGCTCCGTGCCGGTAAAGCTCTCGGGCGAATACTCGAACATAAAATTGCCGGGCGTCTTGGCGGCGTATTCTTTGCAAAGGCGCGCGCCGAGTTTGGCGATCTCGACGATCTGCGCTTTGTCTTTGCGGAAGACCTGCTCGCGCTGCGCGAGCGACGTGGAGTTGTACAAATGCACGACGGCGCGCTTGCAACCGACGAGCGACTCGAACGTCTTGGCGATGATATGTTCTCTCGCCTGCGTCAACACCTGAATCGTGACGTCGTCCGGAATGAGATTGCGCTCGATCAACGCGCGCAGAAAATCGTATTCCGTCTGACTGGCGGCGGGAAAACCGACTTCGATTTCCTTAAAACCCAGCTCACACAGAAACGTGAAAAATTCCAATTTTTGTTCCAGACTCATCGGGACGACGAGCGCCTGATTGCCGTCGCGCAAATCGACGCTGCACCAGATCGGCGCGCGATCCACGCTGTCCTTGCGCACCCAGTCGTAACAGTCGACCGGCGGCATAAAATAGCCTTTGGAATACTTGTTGCTGTTGTTCATACTCTCACTCCTTGCCTGCATGTCCGCGAGCCGCTCGCAGACGATAAAAAATCCGTCGCCCTGTCACAGGGAGACGGAAATAACCGCGGTACCACTCCGATTCGCATCCGCATGCGGACGCGCGCTCTTGCGGGGATAACGGTCCCGACCGTCGCACGCTAGCCGACACGGTTCGCGCGCGCTGCTCCCGGGCGAGTTCGGATGCTTTCCCGTCTGTCTCACACCTGCCGACAGCTCTCTGGACGTTCCGGCGATCGTACTATTCCCGTTCGACGCATTATCAGTAATTGAAATGATTATACCCGATATCGCGGCGGCTGTCAAGCGTTTTTTCGCGGGAGGGCGAACGGCGGCGCGGTCGGCGCGATCCGACAGACGGGCAAGCGCTCGCTCATACGCCAATCAAAACGCGCAGACGACCGAACGGTCGCCCGCGCGTCTGTCCGATCTGAGATCGATCATAGATTGCGATTGTGCGGAATGTCGGGCAAACTCTCGAATCCGGGCTGTAAATCCGCATCCGTGGGGACATAATCGCGCATATCGCCGCGCAGATAGGACGAATACGCCGACATATCGAAATATCCGGTGCCGGTCAGACCGAACAGGATTTTCTTCTTCTCTCCGGTGCGTTTGCATGCAAGCGCTTCGTCGATCGCGACGCGGATCGCGTGCGAGGATTCGGGCGCGGGCAACGTGCCTTCGCACCGCGCGAAGAATACTGCAGCTTCGAAAACCGACGATTGCTCCGCCGTGCGCGCTTCGTCCAGATAGCCGTCATGATACAGCTTGGACAAAATCGGGCTCATGCCGTGATAGCGCAAGCCGCCCGCATGGTTGGCAGACGGAATAAATCCGCTCCCCAGCGTATACATGCGCGCAAGCGGCGTCGTCTTGCCGGTATCGCAGAAGTCGTACGCGTATTTGCCGCGCGTGAGCGACGGACAGGACGCGGGTTCGACGGCGATGAAACGAATGTTGTTTTTACCGAGCAGTTTGTCCGCCATAAACGGCGCGATCAACCCCGCCAGATTGGATCCGCCGCCCGCGCAGCCGATGACGATGTCGGGCGTGACGCCGTACTTGTCGAGCGCGGTTTTGGTTTCCAGCCCGATCACGCTCTGATGCAACGCGACGTGGTCGAGCACGCTGCCCAGCACATAACGGCAATTGGGAGTCGACGTCGCGACTTCGATCGCTTCGGAAATCGCGCATCCGAGCGAACCGCCCGTATCCGGCATGCGTTCCAAGATCTTGCGTCCCGCCTGCGTCGTGTCGGACGGCGACGGAATGACCTGTCCGCCGTACGTCTCGATGACGGCGCGGCGGTGCGGCTTCTGCTGTGCGGAAACCTTGACCATATACACTTTGAGATCGAGCCCGAAGAACCCGCACGCCATCGACAGCGCGGTGCCCCATTGTCCCGCTCCGGTCTCGGTCGTGACGGAGCTCAGCCCCTGACGCTTGGCGTAATAGGCTTGCGCGACGGCGCTGTTGAGCTTGTGCGAACCGCTGGTGTTGTTTCCCTCGAATTTATAATAGATCTCCGCGGGCGTATCGAGCGCCTTTTCCAGTTCGTAAGCGCGCACGAGCGGCGAGGGGCGATAGAGTTTGAGAAAATCGCGGATCTCCTGCGGGATGTCGATGTAGCGATCCGTGGTATTGAGTTCCTGATCGACGAGTTCGCCGCAGAATACGGGCAACAGGTCTTCTCTCGTGCACGGTTTCAACGTCGCGGGATTGAGAAACGGATCGTGTTGCTCGGGCATAAACGCCTTGATGTTGAGCCATTGTTTGGGCATCTCGTCTTCGGTCAAATAGGTTTTGTAAGGAATATCTTTGCGTTGCATAATAAATCTCCTGAGCTGCGCCGCGGCAAGCGGGCGCGGTTGCGTCGGATCGCTCCGAACGGAAAATATCGATAAGGAAAACAAAATAGGCGCGATCCGTCTGTCGGGTCCTGCGCCGTATGGATGCGACTAGCGTCGCCAATAACCGTAATATCTCATTGTCTGATACGCTCCTTGTCTGGTCTGATCTGCCAATGCAATCCCTTGTTGCATTCTGCTTACTGCAAGTATACGGCGATTGCGACGAAATGTCAACCGTCGGAGCGAAAAATTTTACTGTGCGTACAGCGTGTACAGGATGCGCGCGGACTCGCCGAACTGCGGATTGTCGAAGATCGGAAAGCCGTCCGGCGTCGTACCGATTTCGTCCGCGTCGGACGGATCGTAATAGCTGCCCGTCCCCGACTCCTGTCCGCCGATCAGCCGCAGATACAAATCGTTGAAAAACTCGCCGATCTCGTCGAACAAATCATAGCGTTGCCACCATTCAAACGATTGGGTGCGCATCGCGGACGCAGCGGGCTGCTTGCGCTCGGAAAAACGCTCGCGATAGATCGGATATTGATTGGTATACAAAAACAGCGTAAACCAATCCCCCGCGACCGACGCCATGCCGCAGAATTTCAAATACGGATCGTCGCTGATCAGCAGGACGTAATCGGCAACGGTGTTGGCGTTGAATTCGCGCATGATGCCGTGCGTATGCGCCATCTCGTGCGCCATCGTCGTCACGCGGTCGTACGCGGGCATGCCGGCGTTGACGTTTGGCTCCGCGGTCGGGACGAACGTAATCCCCGCGATGCGGAAATTGGACATGATCCACCAATTGGATACGGGTTTGGCGCGCGGCGTATACGTGCCGAAATACTGCGGATCCAGTCGCGCGAATTCGCGCGCGAGCAAATCGCTCAATTCTCGAAACGTATACGGACAGATCGGCACGCCGTCCGCGTCCGTCTCCAACTGCGCGGCAATTGCATCGTACTGATTCCAGAATGCGTCGCACGCGTCCGCGATGCGATCCGCGGCGATCGCGTCGTTGGCGCAGATCGGGAGCGCGAGCGGCTTGCGGTTGTAGCACACGCCCGCGGTGCCGTAGTAGACGCACAGGATACAGCATCCCGTCGCGACCAGCGGCATGATCACGGATGCGGCGCGCATCCAAGCGCGTTTGCACAACAAGACGATGCACGAGACGACGCAGACGATTGCGACCGTTACCAGCAACAGCGCGCCCCACTCGAAGATGCTCCACGGAAAGATCGATCCGATATGCCCCCACAGATACACCCAGGCGCGCGTGGTATGCGTCGCCATCCATTCGCTGACGGCGACGCTGCGCGACAGCGCAAACAACAGCGCCGACAACGCCAAGGCGTCCGCCGACACGATTGCCGCGACGATCGTGCGTCTGCGATACGGGTTGGGCACGGATTTCATACCGATATTATATCCCGAATCGCGCACAAATGTCAACCGGCTCCCCGCCCCGCCCGCGCGGGCAAAAAAAGAGAGAGCCGAAGCTCTCTCCCCGTTTGTATCAGACGATCGGCGGATAGACGACCGCGACGCCGCTGCGCTGCGCGAGCAGCCACAACGGCATGATGCCCGCGCAAGGATTGCATTCGTACCAACCGCAGGGGTTGAGCGAAGCGTTGGAACAGCAGCGCCGGATGCCGCACGGGCAGCGTCTGCAAGTGGCGTGACAACAGCAACGGTTACGGTTATGGTTACAACAACACATGGTACATACTCCTTGGGCGCATGGTGCGCCCGTATCAGAGTATGCCGTCGCGGCGATCGAATGTGCGCGTTACAGCAAGATGCAGAGTACGCCGCCTTTGCCTTCGTTGACGATGCGGGTGACGGTGCGGCGCAGTTTGTTGCGCGCGTCTTCCGGCATGGACATGAGCTTGCTGCCCAGATGCTCCTGCGCGAGCTGGTTGAGGCTCTTGCCGAGCATATTGGTCTGCCAGATGCCGCTTCCGTCTTCGCCGAACTCGCCCAGCCAGCTTTCCAAGATCTCCTTGCTCTGCGCTTCGCCGCCGATCAGCGGGCTGACTTCGGTCTCGACGTCCACGCGCATGATGTGATAGGACGGCGCGCTGGCGCGGAGTTTGACGCCGTAGCGCGAGCCTTTGCGCACGATGTGCGGCGGGCGGAAATCCATATCGTCCAGCGTCGGCGTGACGACGCCGTATCCGAATTCTTCGACTTCGGCAAGCGCGGTTTTGAGTTTATCGTAATGCTGCTTGGCGATCGCGAGTTCTTTGAGATAGGAGACGAGTTGGAAGTCGTTCTCGATCGTCTGACCGCACTGCTCGCTGAGCACGCGATAGAAGAGTTCGGGACGCGGGTTGATCGTCAGCACGACGCTGCCCGTACCGAAATCCACGTCGCACTGTCCCGACGGCAACAGATACGGATCGTCTTGATCGAACATTTCGCAGACCTTGCCGTAGTCGCGCATCGCATGCACTTCGCGGGCGACTTCGCCGACGCGATCGAGCAGGTGCGAAATAATTTCGCTCTCGCGCGGCAACGCCTGCAACCAGGTCGGCATTGCCAGTTCGAAGCGTTTGAGCGGGAATTGCATCAACACTCCTTGCAACAGTTTGCCCAAATCCTGCTCCGTCAGATCGGCGACGCTCATGCTCAGCACGGGCGCGACGTACGTCTGTTGGAGTTCGTCGCGCAGGCGCATCGTCGCGCTGTCGGACGGATGTTTGGTATTGAGAACGATCACAAACGGTTTGCCCAGCTGTTGCATCTCGCGGATCACGCGTTGTTCCGCCTGCTCGTACTCCGAGCGCGGCAGATCGGTGATCGATCCGTCCGTCGTGACGACGATGCCGATCGTGGAATGATCGTGGATGACCTTTTGCGTGCCCAGTTCCGCCGCTTGTTCGAACGGCATCTCCTCCTCGCTCCACGGCGTGGAGACGAGACGCGACTTTTCCCCTTCCTTGAAGCCCTGCGCGCCGTCGCACGGGTATCCGACGCAGTCGATCAGACGCACGTTGGCTTCCAGTCCTTCGCCGAGCGATACGCGCACGCCGCCGTCGGGTACGAATTTCGGTTGGGTCGTCATTACGGTTTTGCCGTCTGCCGACTGCGGCAGTTCGTCGATCATGCGTTGTTTGCGATGTTCGTCCTGCATATTCGGCAATACGAGCGTCTGCATAAACTTGGTAATGAACGTCGATTTGCCGGTGCGTACCGGACCCACTACCCCGATATAAATGTCGCCGCCCGTACGAGTGGCAATGTCTTGATAAAGATCAAATTGCTCCATAATAACCCTCCGAATGTCGTGTTCGATATACCATATTCGACCCGTACGGCGTTTATGCAAAAAAATACGGCGCAATTCCGCCGTCCGTTGCGATCTCCGTCGCGAATGAAAAAGCCGTCTGCTTTCGCAGACGGCCTCCCCCTATCCTTCCCACACGAACCTGAATGGGGATAGTAGAACAGATTTCGCGATGCCTGGGCGTGCACGGTCGGATCGGCACCGGGAAGAGATCGGGCATCCCTGCGCGCATGGACAATACGCAAAGCGTCCTCACTCCCCCGGTTGCTCCGCCGCATTCGCATGCTGCGGATAACCGACCCCACATCGACACCCAAGCCCAACTCAGACGAACGCGCTTTGCGCACTCAAGCCTTTGAAGTTGTTCGCTTGACCTGTCATGCATAGTATATACGATTTGTTATCATTTGTAAAGCATTTTTTGCAAATTCTTGTAAAAAAAAATACAGGGACGTAAAAAATATTCTTTTTGTACTTTGCATCATCGAATATTGACGAAACAATTCCAACGAGAACGGCAAAAATTCAGTCATCTGTGTCGATTCTGATTTTTTACGCCTTCGTCCGCGCCCGACCGCACCGGTCGGGCGTATCTTTTATCTTTTGTATAAACTTTGTAGACTTTTTTGGATGGAGCCGGCGGATCGGCGTTTTGACGCGCATTCCCCCCGCTCCGCGCCCGGGAAATCCCGGGCGCTTTTATCTTTTGTATAAACTGATTAACGTTTTCGGATCGACTCGATCGGGTTCTTCCGCGACAGTACGGCGATCGGGACGAACGACGAGACCAATACGATCCCTAGACTCAGCGCCGCCATGACGCCGATTTGTCGGATCCCAATATGCAACAGCGACAGCGGGATCATAAAAAGATTGCTCAATACGATATTGAAGACCATACACGCCAGCAACGAAAACACGATCGCTACGCCGATGTTGATCAGTCCGATGATGACGCTTTCGTTCAGGAAGATCGCAAAGACGTCCCGCGGTCTTGCGCCGAGCGCGCGCAAAATGCCGATTTCATGTTGCTTGTTGGCGATCGACGTGACGAGATAGTTTGCCATCAAGATCACGACGAACACGCCGATCCCCAAACCAAACCATGGAAATACGACTCGATACATAGCAAAAGTATCTTCTACACTCCAAATTGCATCGACAACGCCGTTGTACATAAAAAATTCCCCATCGATATCGTAATGCATATCGACCAGTGTTTGGATCTGTTTTACATCGGTCGGCATCGGCGCAAGCGCGAACGGATATACAAACTCCTCCAACGTCTGCGCATACCGGTACATCTCATTGTTGAAGATGCAATAATCGCCGCTCCCTTCGTCCGACATATCATAGGTCGGCACATAAATGCCGACAACCTTGGCAGGCTCGGTATACGCGTGCGCAATCTTCATGTCGCGGTCATCTACAAACTCGTAATCATTTAAGTTTTTTCCGGCAGCTGGATCGATCGCTGTCGTGCACATCGAACTGACGCGCATCTTTTGCTGTACATAAATACGCAAAGCATCTACGCGTTGCAAATCCTGTCCGCTCGGCAAATCCAGTATATTGGAATCATATCCGCCGCCCTCGAATTGATACTTCAAATACCCCGCATAGATCGCGCGCCACTCGTCGTCTCCCATCTGATCCGGATCCGTCTGCGGCGCCGTGTACCAAGTGTAGTCCACGCGTTCCGGATCGTTGTTGAGATATCCCATGAACTTGTTCACCGTCCCCTGCGCGCGCACATAGGTCCGGAAGGTCTCCAACTGCGCTGCCGTCAACCGATCCGCCGCCTC
>CAJTKI010000052.1:2140-11557 GCA_910576875.1 uncultured Christensenella sp. | reverse complement strand
CGATCGAATACAAAAACGATTGCAACGTATCAAGATACAAATCTGCATACCTGTAAATAAAACCATATAAAAAGGGCAACCGATTTCGGTTGCCCTTCTGTATCCTTACAGATATTATTCCCCTTCGATCTCGGACAATGCGACCGGTCTGCCGGTTTCCAGAGAACGTTTTGCCGCCAATCCGATCCGCACCGCTTGCAATCCGTCTTCGATGCCGACGGGAGCAGGTTCGCCCCGTTCGATGCAACGCACGAAATCCGATATTTCGGCGACATACGCTTGCATATACCGCTCCAAGAAAAACAGCAACGGTTTCTCCGCCGTCACGCCGTGCGCGTCGGACAAAACGGCATTGCTGGACGTATCGTTGGAAATCGCGACCTGCCCCAACGCGCCGAACGCTTCCGCACGCTGGTCGTAGCCGTATACCGAACGACGACAGTTGTCTATCACGGCAAGCGCTCCGCTGCGCAAGCGCAACGTGACCACCGCGGT
Source organism: uncultured Christensenella sp. (assembly GCA_910576875.1). Classification (GTDB taxonomy): domain Bacteria; phylum Bacillota; class Clostridia; order Christensenellales; family UBA3700; genus MGBC101980. The sequence goes on along the minus strand of CAJTKI010000052.1, from coordinate 11,062 downwards.
ATCCACGTCTCCGGCGTCTCCGATCGCGGGATCGACCAACACGCCGCCCGCGGCAAAGACGCTCTCGATCTCGTCTCCGGACAAATACCTCACCATATCGAAATCGTGAATCGTCATGTCCAAGAATATCCCGCCGCTCACGCGAATATACGACACGGGCGGCGCTTGCGGATCGCGCGAACAGATGCGCAGCACATTCAGATCTCCGATTTTGCCGTCTGCGATCGCAGTGCGCACCGCCGCGAAGTTGTGATCGAAACGACGGTTAAAACCGACTTGATAACACAAACGCTTTCCGACCAACGCATCGCGCACCTGTAAAATCTTTTCTACGCTGTGATCGATCGGCTTTTCGCAAAATACGTGTTTACCCGCCGCAATGGCTTCCAGCGAAATCTGCGCATGCGTATCGGTCGAAGAACAAATCAATACCGCGTCGATCGATGAATCGTCCAACAGCTTGCGATAATCGCGTTCGATCCGCGGCACGCCGATCTGTCGAATCCATTCTTCGGTCTGCTCGTTGATAAACGGATCCGCCATCGCGGCAACCGTCGCGCCCTTGACATAGCGCATAATGGACTCGCAATGCACCTTGCCGATGCGCCCCGCACCGATAATCCCGATCTGTATCATATTTTCGTCCCCCGTCGCATCAAATCGTGCCGTCCCATGTGGATACGGAAGTGGATTTGGCTTCGTGCTCGTCAAACCAATGCGTCGTAACGGTCTTGCTGTCCGTAAAGAACTTGAAGCTGTCGCGTCCCAAACAATGCAAATCGCCGAAGAACGACTGTTTGTGTCCGGTAAACGAGAATACGCCGACCGGAACCGGAATCCCGACGTTGACGCCGACCATGCCGCCGTCCGTGTTGCGAACGAATTCCCGCGCATAATAACCGCTCTGCGTATAGATCACGGAGCCGTTGGCAAACGGATTGGCATTCATGACGGCAAGTCCTTCTTCAAAGGTCTTAACGCGTTTGACGCACAGCACCGGTCCGAAAATCTCACGTTGTCCGACGGTCATCTCGGGCGTTACGCGATCCAAAATCGTCGGTCCGAGATAAAAACCGTTCTCAAAACCTTTGACTTTGCAAGCGGTGCCGTCCAACACGACCTTAGCCCCTTCCTGCTTTGCCGTCTCGATCCACCGAATGACCGCCGCGCGATGGTCCGCGCTGTATACCGGACCGAGTCCGGTCGCCTTATCATACGCGGGACCGACTTTGATCTGCTTTGCCAAAGCAACCAACTTGTCTACCAAGCGATCCGCGATCCCTTCCTGCGCAACGACGACGGGCAACGCCATGCAACGTTCGCCCGCGCATCCGTACGCAGCGTTGATAATCCCCGCCGCGGTACGGTCCAGCGCCGCGTCGTCCAACACCAACGCGTGGTTCTTGGCTTCGCACAGACACTGTACGCGTTTGCCGTGCTTGGCAGCCGTCTCGTAAACGTATTTGCCGACCGTCGTCGATCCGACGAACGTAATGCCGACAATCTTCGGATTGGAAATCAGCTCCTGCGTATCGTTGCGATCGCAACTGACGATATTGAGCACGCCGTCCGGCAAGCCCGCTTCGCGATACAATTCCGCGATGCGCAAAGACGTCATCGGCGTCGCCCCCGCTACTTTGAGCACGACGGTATTGCCGCACGCAATACAGACGGGCGCCATCCAGCCCATCGGAATCATCGCCGGAAAATTGAACGGCGCAATGCCCGCAAAGACGCCCATCGACTCGCGATACAACACGGTATCGTAACCTTTGGACGCGTCCATCAAACTCTCGCCCTGCAACAACGACGGCATATTGCAAGCCAATTCCGTCCCCTCTTTGGCTTTGAGAATGTCGCCCTTGCTCTCTTCCCAATTTTTGCCGTGCTCGGTCGCGCACAATTGGGTCAACTCGTCCATGTGCTCGATCAACAGTTCGCGTACCTTATAAAGCACCTGCACGCGTTTGAGTACCGGTACGCGACTCCAAGATTGGTACGCCCGATGCGCGTTGTCGATGACTTGCGCGATCTCCGCGCTCGTACAACGCGGCATCTGCGCAATCTGTTCGCCCGTGGACGGATTGAAGACTGGATAATACTTGTCCGTCGCAGACGAAACAAACGTATTGTCGGTAAAATACTGTAATGTCCGAATTGCCATATCTGTCTCCTTATCTCTTATAAACCTGCCTGTTCGGCAATGTATTTTCTTGCTTTGATCGCGTATTCGAGCGGATCCGCGATCGCGGGATCTTGTTCCGCTTCCACGATCATCCAACCGCGATAGCCAACCGTGTCCAATATGCGGAAAATCGGCGCAAAATCGATCGATCCGTCGCCCGGAACGGTAAACGTACCCATACGCACGCCCTGCAAAAACGATTTGCCCTCGCGTTTTACGCGCTCAACGACTTGCGGACGGATATCTTTGAGATGCACATGCCGCACGCGCTCGGCATGCCGCTGCAATACGTCCGTCGGATCTTCGCCGCAATACGCGAGATGCCCGCTGTCAAACAGCAACGACACCGCTTGCGGATCGGTATGCGCCATAAGACGGTCGATTTCGTCCGCCGTCTGTACGACCGTACCCATATGATGGTGATACGTCAAAGCGATCCCGTAGCGCAGCGCCGTTTGCCCAAGACGATTCAGTCCGTCGCAAAGCATATCCCACTGCGCATCCGACATACAATGCTTGGCGTCGAATACGGGCGTATCCATATGCCCCTGTATACCGTAACTTTGCTCGGACACGCCGATCCGATCCGCTCCCATCGCCTGCAAAAATTCGCATTGCGCGACAAACGCGCGCTCGACGCTCGAATACGGCTGCGTCAAAAGAAAAGACGAAAACCATTGATTGGCGATCCGCAGTCCGCGCAACTCCAATGCGCGCCGCAAAACTGCGGGATCTTTGGGATATTTGTTGCCGACTTCGCAACCGACATATCCCGCCAACGCCATTTCGCTGACGCATTGTCCGAACGTATGCTCCGCGCCCAAATCGGGCATGTCGTCATTGGTCCACGCAATCGGCGCAATGCCGAGTTTGATTCGATTCCGATCCATCCGTCGCTCCTTAATACCGCCGCGCGCGACGCAATTTTTCCTTGCGGGTCGCGCAGGCTTGCTTGCCTTGTTCGCTGTGCGGCGCATCGGTACAGCCGACATGCCACCAGCCGCCATACCCGTGCGTCATGGACTTTGGCACGACCTTGATGTCGATCAACGTCGGACGCGTCTGCAACATGCTGTCTTGCAACGCGTCGCGCAGCTCCTGCTCGTTGCGTGCGGTATACGTCACAAATCCGTATCCGCGCGCGCTTGCCGCATAATCGATCCGCATAAACGCGCCGTCTCGGATCGGACGATCGCCCTGACGATAACGCAACTCGGTACACAACGCATTCACGCCCTGCTCGGTCTGCAAGTTGTTGATGCATCCGAACGACGCGTTGTCGAACAACAATACGTTGATTTTGATCCCTTCCTGCAACGCCGTGATCATTTCGCCGTGCAACATCAGATAACTGCCGTCGCCCGCCATTGCATAGACTTCGCAATCGGGACGCGCGATCTTGGCGCCGAGCGCGCCCGCGATCTCGTATCCCATACAGGAATACCCGTATTCCATATGATAGCTGTCCGTCGCATCGGTCGTCCACATACGTTGCAAATCGCCGGGCAAACTGCCCGCCGCGCCGACGACGATCGCATCCGCGGGAATGCACGATCGAATCACGCCGATCGCCGCAGTCTGCGCCATCGCCTGCCCGTGCGCTTGCAAATACCCGTCAATCGAATCGGGCATACCGCCGGAGATTTCCGGACGGTATCCGTCCGTTACCTGTACCGAACACAAGCGCGCGTACTCTTTCTCCCACTTCGCCTTGACGCACGCGATCTCGTCGCCGTAGCGGGTGCGGTACCGTTTGAGTTTCGCATCCAACATCTCGATGCCGACCTTGGCGTCGCAAATCATCGCGATCGCATCCAACTTACGCGCATGGAAGTCGGACGCATTGATCGTCAGCACGCGCGCGTCGGCAAACAGTTCTTTGGATCCGGTCGTAAAATCGGTAAAACGCGTCCCGACCCCGATGATCAGATCCGCCGATGCGGCAACCGTATTGGCGGCGCTGTTGCCGGTCACGCCCAAGCCGCCGAGATTGAGCTCGAACGACGATGCGACCGCGCTTTTTCCCGCCTGCGTCTCACAGATCGGCACATTGTGCGCACGCGCGAAAGCGACGATCGTCTCGCCTGCCTCGCTGTACTTGGCTCCGCCGCCCACGATCAACAACGGACGCTTGGCGGAGCGAATCGCGCGCACCGCGTCGTCCAGTTCTTCGGCAACCGGCAATCTGCGCGCAATTCGATGCACGCGACGACGGAAAAAGTCTACCGGATAGTCATAACACATCCCCTGCACGTCCTGCGGCAGCGCGATCGCAACCGCGCCGGTATGCGCCGGATCGGTCAACACGCGCATCGCGTTGGTCAAAGCAGACATAACGAGTTCCGGTCTCGAAACGCGATCGAAATACCGCGTTACCGCGCGATACGCGTCATTGGTCGTAATATTGGGATCGTGCGGATGCTCCACTTGCTGCAACACCGGATCGGGCTGACGCGTCGCAAACGTGTCCCCGACCAACAACAGCAATGGCAAATTGTTTGCCGTTGCGGTCGCCGCAGCGGTGACCATGTTGGCAGCGCCCGGACCGACGGAAGAGATGCACGGCATGATTTTGCGGCGATTGTTCTGCTTTGCATACGCCGTCGCCGCATGCGCCATGCCCTGTTCGTTCTTACCCTGATAGACGCGCAGTCCGTGCCCCGTCATCGACAGCGCTTCGCCGATGCCGAGCACGCAACCGTGTCCGAAAATCGTAAATACGCCTTCGACGAATTTGGTTTCCTTGCCGTCCAAACTCACGTATTGCTGATCCAAATAGCGCACGATCGCTTCGCCCGCGCTCAATCTGACCGTCTTCATATTACTTCTCCCAATGCAAAAACCGCGGATCGACGATGCGCGTTTTGTCCCACGGATCGCCGTCCAAATGCCGGATCATCCAACAACAATACATCGGATATCCGGGAGCCGTTACCTGTACGTGCGTCTCCCCGCCCGGGAAACATCCTACGCTGCCGTCCTTGACGGTATACGGATGCATTTCGCCGATAAAACACGCGCCGAACGCTTCGGGCGACGGCATTTTATAATAATACACTTCGGGTTGCGGATGGCTGTGCGGCAAATAACTCCACCACCGCCCCTGCCGCGCGATTACTTCGCCGACGACCAGATTGGAATACGGCGCATTGGAATAATCGAATACCGTATTGACGTCCCGCACGGCGGTATTTTCCCACATGCCTTCGCAAGAAACGGTGCGCTGCACGTCGCTTTTGGCATAAAATTTGGGCAAAAACGCACGATCGTTTTGCGTCGATATGTATAAAATCTCGCTATCCTGCACCGCATGCGCTTCGATCGCATCGCCGCGACATACGTGCATCGCGATCGGCAAATCGGTAAACGCGTCGCTGCGCGTATCCCCGCCGTACAAGTCGCCGCAACGCAACTCGATCTGTCCTTGGGTCAACAAGATGCAGATCTCTTTGTCCGGCTCGCAATAAACGCGCCGATCGCCCGCCGTCAAACGCACGACGGAAATATCCATCATCATGTCCGAATCTTCACCGTCGATGCGGGTCAAAACCTTGACGCCGTCCCGATCGAATTGCGGATACCGAAAACTCATACGCAGCTCCTTAACCCATTGCGACGGCTTCGCCGTACTCTTGCTTTTCGCGCTCGATAAAGGCGGTCAATTCGTCCAGAGTCGGCATAAATTCGGAACATCCGTGCGCCGCGACCAGCATCGACGCGGACGCCGAGCCGAGCTCCAAACAACGCGCGATTTCTTCGCCGCCGAACAGTCCGTACAAGAACGCCGAACCGTATCCGTCGCCGCCTCCGAACGACTTGAACGCCTGCACGGGAAACGGTTTGATCTTGTACTGCCGAAAGTCGCACGTGTGCGCCGTCGAGCCTTGTTTGCCGTGTTTGATGATGACGATTTTCGCGTTGCGGGAAAACCAGTACGCCGCGCTTGCTTCGTCGCTCGCGCCCGGCATCAAAATCGCCTGCGTCAAATCGTACTCTTCTTTCGATCCCATGATCACGTCGCTATGCTCTGCCACCGCGCTGTAATAGACGGCGATTTCGTCGGCGTTCTTCCAATTGTACGGACGGTAATCGATATCGAATATGATCTTCGTATCCGTCTTGCGCGCCAACTGAACCGCTTTGAGACACGCCTCTCGCGACGGCGATTGCGCCAATGCCGTGCCGGAAATCAAAATCGCTTTGGCGGACGCGATATACGCTTCGTCCACGTCGGCGGGCGACAGCGTCAAATCGGCTATGCCGTCCCGATACATCAAAATGCTGCTTTCGGTCGGCGATAAAATTTCGGTAAACGTCAAGCCGAGTTTTTCCCCGCCCGTCGCTTTGGTCACGTGCGACACGTCGATGCCTTCCGCGCGGAAAAAGTCCGTCACGTATTCGCCGAACTGATCGTCCGATACCTTTGCGATAAATCCGACTTTGCCGCCCAGTCTTGCCAGCCCGACCGCGACATTGGCGGGCGAACCGCCCAAATATTTGCGATACTCCTTGCTCTGCGCAAGCGGACGGAAATAGTCCAGCGGATTGAAGTCGATCGCGATTCTGCCCACCGCAATCAGATCCAACGCCCTTGTCGGATCAAATGTCACGTATTGCATTTTCCACTCCTTGTGCGGACGGATGCTTGCCGTCCGAAATTCGTCAATTTTCTTCCATGTACGCTTTGAGGAAACTACGCTCCGCTTCCATCGAGCAATCTGCGTCCGAATACGAATAGAACACGTAATTCTCCGCGCTCGCCGCGCCCTTTTTGCTCACGCCGACCTGCTTGACGACGCCTTTCCATTCTTCTTTGACGACATAGGACTTCATCATGCCGCATTCCCAGACTTCAAACGCGATATCCATTTTGTTCCACTGAATTTCGGTCGCGCTGTTTGCGTCTTTGAGCATGTTGATGCTGGCGGCATCGGCATTGGCGACCGTCAAATTCATCTGCATGCTGACCGCATAATACGCCGCGCCGGCTGCGGTCTGCTTGCGCTCGATCGTCGCGGAACTCACGATGCCGTCGGCAAGCGTGTTGATGTTGGCGATGATCGCGCGCCACTCCATCTCTTCTGTATCGTAACCGAGTTTATCGATATCGTTGTTCAACACCCGAAGCACTTCGTCGTATGATTTCGTATTCTCCGCGCCGTACGGAACGCCGCCTTTGAGAATGCTCTCCGCATTGCCCCAATCGCTACCCTTTTTCCATTCCGTCGACATCAATTTGCGTCCGAACAACGTATCGTTCGTAAAGACGGTGTCGCCGTTCTTTTCAAAGCGATACAATCCTTTGAATCCCTGCGCCGCGTCGTTGGCGACCAAACGCACGCGCGCTTGTTCCAAGAAATTGCCCAGAGTGCCCAGTTCGCTGTCAAAAACGTGTTTGAGCGTATAATGATACTTTTCGCCGAGATAGGAATCTTTGGCGCGCTTTTCCTTGTGATACTGCTGATACGCGAGTTTGCCGGACTTGCCGTCCAATTGGGTCGTACCGATCTGATCCTGAAAATAGACGAACTGATCGGACAAACTGTGATTGTACGACGCAAGCGCCCACATCGCGCCGGCGGTGTCCTGTGCGTTTTTGTCGCCCGCATCGTACGCCTGCATCAATTGGGCGAACTGCGTTTGATAATACGCGTCGAACGTCGGCGCAACTTCATGATCCGCCAGACTGTCTTTGGTCAGCATCGGCACGCCGTTCGCGCTTTTGCACGCCCCCAACACGCTGATCGCGGTCACTACCGCAATCGCGCAAATCGCCGCAAGCAGCCATCTTTTTTTGTTTTTCATTCTTTCTTTCTCCCTTATCTATATGATTGTGCCGTATGCGCGGCACTCGGTTATCTGCCTAAGCACAATCGCGTCTTTGCGACGACGACCTGCCGAATGCGTTCGATCGCATACGGCAAATATTGTTTGGGATCGAACGCGTCGGGACACGCGCGCAAACCTTCCTGCAAGCCGCGCGTAAACGCTTGCCGCAATTCGGTCGCAAAGTTGATCTTGCGAATCCCCGCACGCACGCATGCGCGCACGACTTCGTCCGACAACCCGCTCGCGCCGTGTAGGACCAACGGCGTCGATATCCGCGCCGCAATCGTTTCGATCCGATCGATCGCGATATGCGGCTCGCCCCGATACACGCCGTGCGCGGTGCCGACTCCGATCGCCAGACTGTCCACGCCCGTACGACGCGCGAATTCTTCCGCCTGATCGGGATCGGTGTATCCGATGCTTGCGGCAGTCTCTTCCTTGCCGCCGATCGTCCCCAATTCGCCTTCCACCGCAACGCCGCGCGCATGCGCGTATGCGACGACGCGCGCGGTCAAAGCGACGTTTTGTTCAAACGCCAAAGCGGATCCGTCGATCATCACCGACGAATATCCCGCATCGATGCACGCGCGGCAAATATCTTCGTCCCCGCCGTGATCGAGATGCATCGCCATCTTCCCGCCCCGATCCAACGCGCCCAACATCGCGACATACGTACGCACGCCGCCGTAGCGCAAGGTCCGCGGAATCGTCTGCACGATCATCGGCGCGTCAAACTCTCGCGCGACGTCCGTGACCGCTAGGATACTTTCCAGATTGTCTACGTTAAACGCCGGCACTGCATACCCGCCTTGCGCGGCTTGCTGCAACAACCGATCTCCCGTATCGAGCATGCAATTCCCCCTTGTTTTGAATTCGCATGATTTTACAATCCCATTATACAACAGTTC
>CAJTKI010000052.1:0-2130 GCA_910576875.1 uncultured Christensenella sp. | reverse complement strand
CGGATAAAATGGACACGACCGCAAAAGTTTATGGACGATTCGGACGTCGCGCATCCCGATCGGGCGCGGCGCCGAACCGAAAAAACATGCAAAAACGGCGCTTTTAGACAAGCGCCGTTCGGTATTTCGGATTCGATGTTTGCAACCCGACGGTTGCGTATGCGTTACTGCGCAAGCGCGTCGTCCCACTCCCGCACGTCGTCGGGCACATGCACATCCAACTCTTCGTGCATATCGGCGTCCGTAATCGTCTGCGCGGGCAGTTTGAGATACGTGACGTCCGCCTGCGCCAGTACGGTGCCCTGCGCGTCCGTGATTTTGGCAAACGCCTGAAAACCGCGTCGCGTATTGGAGACGATCTCCCCGATGCCGTACAGCGTCGTATCGTACGGTACGGGTTTGCGGAATTTGACTTGAATGCTCGTCGTCACGGCAAGCACGTCCGGCTCGACGATCCAGATCGCCCGCCCCGCCAACTCGTCCAGCATGCACGTAATCATGCCGCCGTGCGCTCTGCCCGGATAGCTCTGATGCTGTTCGCGATAACGGAACGTCGTCGCGACCTTGCCGTTGTCCAATTCGTAAAACGGCGCCGCCAACCCGTACGGATTGTCGATACCGCAAATAATGCATTGATGGCTGTTGGCTTGCTTTTTTCGGACCTGCATATCGTATGACCTGCCTTATCGGTTTTCTTCGATTATACCACCCGCAACCGATGTCGGCAAGCGCTCGCGCGGGATTTCTTCCGACCGCCGACCGCGCATATGCGTATAAAGGGATACAACTATGAAAGGACGCTCTCGATGAGATCGTCCTTCCATAGGTTGTGTGGGATTGGAATAAGGCTTATTTAGGCAGACGCTCCGAAAATGGTTTCCATTTTGATGGACATTTGTCCGTTTTCGGGATATAATGGATACGAACAATCCGTATCTCCCTGTCTGCATTTATATCTTAGCAGATAAAAACGGATTTGAAAAGCGTTTTCGACAAAATTTTCAAAAATTTTTTGAATTTTCTCGAAAAAATCGCGCTGAATATAATCGACAGGAGTATTTATGAGCAACGACAGACGAATTCGCAAGACCCAAGCCGCCATAACGCAGGCGACCGTCCTGCTTTTGAGCACCACTCCGATCAGCAAATTGACCGTCAAAGAGATCTGCGCCAAGGCGGATATCAGCCGCAGTACGTTCTATCTGCACTATTACGACGCAAGCGACGTCATCGAACAGCTCTACAACGATATTTCCGTCAACGTCAGCCAAATGATCGACTGCTTCGATTTTACCGAGTTGCTGACCGATCCCCGTCCGTTTCTGGAACGCATCGTCGAATTCGTCCTGCAAAACATTTCCCTGTACCGCCAGTTGATGCAGAACGATTATCATTCCGACTTTCGTCGCCGTCTCAAAGCGCTGCTCCAGCAAAAGGTATACGAAGAAAATTACTACCGATTCCGCGACAAGACCGCTTTTCGCTATATGGTGTGTTATACGATGGCGGGACTTGTGGAAACGATCTGCGAAAACATGGAAGACCTGGCGACCGAACGTTGCGCCCTGTTGCTGGACACGATGACGACCCAAATGACGCAGGGATTCAACTTACGCTGAATCCCCGTATCTTGCCTTTGCTCCGAACCGCGCGTTCGGAGTTTTTATTTGTCTTGTTTTTCTTGATTCTTTTTCTCGCGGATCCGCCGTATCGCGGCTACCTGCAACGTGATGATCAACAACAACGCCGCAATCGTCATTACGCCGCACGCGATGATCAGCAACACCGTCTTGAACCAATTCAAATCCTCCGCCAAAATACCGACAGTGGAGCCGTTCCCGTTGTTGCCGTCGGTTGCGAAATCGAACTCGTACGGCGCGCTCTGCGTCGGCGTCTCCGTCACCTGTCCGTCGTCCGCAATAAAGACGTAGTTGCCCGCGCTGTCGCCTTTCAACTTCGCGACGACGCTGTACGTCTGTCCCGCCTGCAACGCGTCTTCCGCCACGACGTTGCCCGACGCGTCGCGATACTCGTATTCGATCTCGACTTTGCCGTCGTACTCCGTCGGCAGTTTCAGCGTCGGCTTGCCGTCCGCCGTCTCCCAATGCCCGCTCAATTGTGCCGGCAAGA
>CAJTKI010000051.1 GCA_910576875.1 uncultured Christensenella sp. | reverse complement strand
GCGACATCCCATCTCACAACACTTAACGCGTCGGATTTACTTTGCACGCTTAGTATAACAGACACTTGCGCGCGAATGCAAGCGTTTGAACGGCGTTGCATAAAAAAATCGCGTCGACACACATTAGGGGTATGTTAGTCGTATTTACTCGTGCAATCATCATATACGTGTTTCTGCTCATCGCAATGCGGCTGATGGGCAAAAAACAGTTGAGCGAACTGCAACCGTTCGAGTTTGCGATCACGCTGATCGTCGCGGAACTGGCTTGTATCCCGATGTCTGACACGCAAGTGCCCGTGATCTACGGGTTGGTGCCGATCTTTACGCTGTTCGTCGTCGAATTCGCGCTGACCAAAATCGTCAAACACTCGATCAAACTGCGCGGCGTCATTAACGGCAAACCCGTCATCGTCATCACGCCCCAAGGCATCGACTATCGTGCGATCAGTCGGCTGGACATGACCGTGCACGACATTCTGGAAGCGCTGCGCGGCAAAGACTACGTATCGCCCGCTCAGATCGAATATGCGATCATCGAAACCAACGGCGACATGTCGGTCATCCCGAAAGCGCAGTTTGCGCCCGTCACGGTCGGCGATATGCAACTGCAAGTGCCGCCGCCCAAAATCCCGTACGGCGTGATCTGCGAAGGCAAACGCCTGTCCAACAATCTGACCAAAGCCGGCGTCGACGATCAGGCGGTACAAAAGTTGCTCGATCAATACAAACTCCGTCAAAAAGACGTATTGCTGTTGACGGTCGCAGACGGCGGAGAGTTCTATCTCCAACCGATCGGACAGCCTTGCATCATCGGCAATTTGCAACAGGAGAACGCAGCATGAAAAAAGTCATCTTTGCCGTCGCGGTCACGCTTGTGATCTTGGCGTGCGGCATCACGGAACAAGTATTCGTCCAAAAGACGCTGACGGAATTGGAATCCCGCGCGGACGCCATCTACGAATCTCTGCAAGCCAAAGAATATTCCGACGCGCTCGCCGATACGCAGGAAATGCAGACTTGGTGGTACGGCAAACGCGACTGGCTGGAATTCCTATGTCCGAACAACGATATCAAAGAAATCGTCCGCGAGATGAGCGAACTGGAAGGCTCCCAACTCGCCAGCATGTACGACGACTCGGTGACGCGCGCAAACGTCCTCAAACATATGGCGCGCAACAGCCGTAACTTGCTGGCTTATAAATGGAAAAACGTGCTGTAATTCAGCTCGGCTCGGACATGCCGAGTTTGGCGCGCAGATACTGTCCGGTATAACTGCCATCGACTTGCGCGACCTGCTCGGGCGTGCCCTGCGCGATCACGGTGCCGCCCTTGTCTCCGCCTTCGGGACCGATGTCGATGATATGATCGGCAACCTTGATCACGTCGAGATTGTGTTCGATCACGAGTACGGTATTGCCGGCGTTGACGAAACGCTGTAAAATCGAGATCAAACGCCTTACGTCGTCCGTGTGCAGACCGGTCGTCGGTTCGTCGAGGATATAGACGGTTTTGCCGGTGCTGCGCTTGGACAACTCGGTCGCCAGCTTGACGCGTTGCGCTTCGCCGCCCGACAGCGTCGTCGCAGGCTGTCCGAGTTTGATATACCCGAGTCCGACGTCGTTGAGCGTGGAAATCTTGTTGTAAATTTGCGGAATGTTGCGGAAAAATTCGCATGCTTCCGCGACCGTCATTTCCAATACTTCGTAGATGCTTTTTCCCTTATACTGCACTTGCAGCGTCTCGCGGTTGTAGCGCTTGCCGCCGCACACTTCGCAGGGGACGTAGACGTCGGACAAGAAATTCATGTCGATCTTGATGATGCCGTCGCCCGAACAGTTTTCGCAACGACCGCCCTTGACGTTAAAGCTGAATCTGCCCGCGCTGTATCCGCGCGACTGCGCTTCCGGCGTCTTGGCAAACAACTCCCGAATCGCCGAAAATACGCCCGTGTACGTCGCGGGATTGGAACGCGGCGTACGCCCGATCGGACTTTGATCGATCGCGATGACTTTGTCCAGTTGTTCCACGCCGATCAAATCGTCGCACGCAATATCCACGATATGGCGCGCGCCGTTGAGTTTCGCCGCCAACGCCGGATACAAAATCTCGTTGACGAGACTGCTCTTGCCGCTGCCCGACACGCCGGTCACGACGTTGAACTTGCCCAGCGGAATGTCGACGTCGATATGTTTGAGATTGTTTTTATGCGCGCCGCGCACTTGCAAAAACAGTCCGTTGCCCGCGCGCCGTTCGCTCGGCACAGCAATCGTCTCCCTGCCCGACAGATACGCGCCGGTGATCGAAGTCGGATGCGCCATGACCTCTTGCGGCGTGCCTGCGACGACGACTTCGCCGCCGTGTACGCCCGCGCCCGGTCCGATATCGACGATATAATCCGCCGCCGTCATCGTCTCTTCGTCATGCTCGACGACGATCAACGTATTGCCCAAATCGCGCAAACGCGTCAACGTCGCAAGCAATCGCGTGTTGTCGCGCTGATGCAATCCGATACTCGGTTCGTCCAAAATATACAATACGCCCATCAATCCGCTGCCGATCTGCGTCGCAAGCCGAATGCGTTGCGATTCGCCGCCCGACAGCGTCGCCGACGCCCGCGAAAGCGAGAGATAACTCAATCCGACATTGACCAAAAATTGCAGGCGCGCCGTAATCTCTTTAAGCACCTGATGCGCGATCGTCCGATCGCGATCGCTCAATTGCAACGATTGCATAAACGCCAACAACGCGTCCACCGGCATCTCGCACAGCTCGCTGATGTTCTTGCCGCCGACATGCACGGCAAGCGCTTCCTTGCGCAGGCGTTTGCCGTGGCAGACGCTGCAAGGCACTTGCTTCATATACCGTTCCAATTCCTGCTTGATATAGTCGGACGACGTCTCGCGATAGCGCCGCATCAAATTGTTGGCGATCCCTTCGAACGAACGCTGGAACGTCCCTTGAAAGACTTCGCTCTGATACGTGACGGACAACTTGGTATCGTCGCCGTACAACAAAATATCGACGATATGCTTGGGCAAATCCCGAATCGGCGCGTTGAGATCAAAACCGTACTTGTCCGCCAGCGCGCGGAAGAACGACGCGCTCGTGCGACAACTGTCCATATTCCAGCCCGACACGTCCATCCCGCCGTCCGCGACGGAACGATCCCATCGGACGAGTTTGTTGATGTCGATCGCGGACGTAAATCCCAATCCCGAACACTCCGGGCACGCGCCGAACGGACTGTTGAAACTGAACGCCCGCGGCGTGAGTTCTTCGATGCTGATGTCGCAATCCGGACATGCGTAGCGCGTGGAATACAGCACTTTGACGCCGTCCGTCTCGATCTCGACCAAACCGTCCGCCAGTTTGAGCGCGCTCTCGACGCTGTCGCTGAGCCGACGCTGGATGCCGGATTTGACGACGATGCGGTCGATGACGACGCCGATGTCGTGTTTGTAATTTTTATCCAGCTTGATCTCTTCTTCGAGCGTATAGTCGATCCCGTCCACGATGACGCGCAAATATCCGCTCTTGCGATATTGTTCCAACTGCTTGGAATACTCGCCTTTGCGCGCGCGAACCACCGGCGCGATGATCCGCAGCTTGGCGCCCGCAGGCGCGGTCAAAATCTTGTCTACGATCTGATCGACGCCCTGTCGCACGATCTCGCGTCCGCAGTTGGGACAATGCACGACGCCGATCCGCGCAAACAGCAAACGCATATAGTCGTAGATCTCGGTAACCGTACCGACCGTGGATCTGGGGTTGTGGGACGTGGTCTTTTGGTCGATCGAGATTGCCGGCGACAAGCCGTCGATATAATCGACGTCCGGCTTGTCCATCTGTCCCAAGAACTGCCGTACGTACGACGACAGGCTCTCCATATATCGCCGCTGCCCTTCGGCAAAAATCGTATCGAACGCAAGCGACGACTTGCCCGATCCGCTCAGTCCCGTCAAGACGACGAGACGATTGCGCGGAATCGTCAGATCGATGTTTTTGAGATTGTGCACTCTCGCGCCCTTGATGACAATGTCTTCTCTCATCCCTGTTTCTCCATCTGTGCTTTGAGCGTCGCGATGTCTTCCCGATAGCGGATCGCCATCTCGAAATCGAGATTGGACGCCGCTACGCGCATCGCGCTTTGCAACCGCGCGACCTCTCGCGCGTAATCCTTTCTGCCCAGTTTGGGCTTGTCTTCGACCTTTTTGGAGATCTCCAACGTATTGGAAATCGTCTTTACGATCGTGCGCGGCGTAATTCCGTGCTCGGCGTTGTACGCCCGCTGAATCGCGCGGCGGCGGTCGGTCTCTTCGATCGCGCGGCGCATGCTGTCCGTCATGACGTCGGCATACATGATTACTTGCGCTTCGCTGTTGCGGGCGGCGCGTCCGATCGTCTGCACGAGCGACGTCTCGCTGCGCAAAAAGCCTTCCTTGTCCGCATCCAGAATCGCGACCAACGTGACTTCCGGAATATCCAGTCCTTCGCGCAACAAGTTGATGCCGACCAATACGTCGAAGTCGCCGCGGCGCAATCCCTGAATGATCTCGACGCGCTCCAACGTATCGATGTCCGAATGCATGTAACGCACCTTGATATGATGCTCTTTCAAGAACTCGGTCAGGCTCTCCGCCATCTTCTTTGTCAGCGTCGTGACGAGCACTCTGCCGCGCTGTTCCAACCGACGGTGGATTTCGCCGATCAGATCGTCGATCTGTCCTTCGATCGGACGCACGTCCACGGGCGGATCCAACAGCCCGGTCGGACGAATCAGCTGTTCGACCACCTGTCCAGCCTGATCCAGTTCGTATTGGGCGGGCGTTGCGGACACGCAGATCATCTGCCCGACGCGCGCGTCGAATTCTTCAAACTTCAACGGGCGGTTGTCGTATGCGGATCCGAGACGGAAACCGAAATCGACCAGATTGCGTTTGCGCGCCAAATCGCCGTTAAACATCGCGCGCACCTGCGGCAACGTCATATGACTCTCGTCGACAAACAGGATAAAGTCGTCCGGGAAAAAGTCGAGCAACGTATACGGCGGCTGCCCCGGCACTCTTCCGTCAAAGTAGCGGGAATAGTTTTCGATTCCGCTGCAATAGCCCATTTCGCGGATCATTTCCACGTCGTAATTGACGCGTTCCTGCAAGCGCTGCGCTTCGAGCAGTTTTCCCTGTTCCCGAAACGCCGCGACCGTCGCGCGCATATCGGACAGAATCTGCTCCAACGCGCTGTCGCGCTTTTCCTTTTGGACGACATAGTGGCTCGCCGGATACAGATTGATGTGTTTAAGCGAACAAACCGCCTTGCCCGTCACCGGATCGAACTGATCGATCGACTCGACTTCGTCCCCCCAAAACGCGATGCGCACCGCGTATTCGGAACAGTCTACCGGAAACACCTCGACCACGTCACCGCGCACCCGAAACGTCGCGCGCGCAAACTCGATATCGCTGCGTTTGTATTGGATTTCGACGAGGCGATCGAGCAACGCGTCCCGATCCACTTCCATGCCCGGACGCAACGAAATCGCCATCGCGAAATATTCGATCGGCGCGCCCAGTCCGTAAATGCACGAGACGGATGCGACAACGATCACGTCTCGCGTCTCGCACAGCGCGCCCGTCGCGGAGTGCCGCAATTTGTCGATCTCATCGTTGATGGACAGATCCTTTTCGATATACGTATCCGTCCGCGGAATATAGGCTTCCGGCTGATAGTAATCGTAATAGGACACAAAATATTCGACGCGGTTGTTGGGGAAAAATTCGCGAAACTCGTTGCACAACTGCGCGGCAAGCGTCTTGTTGTGCGCAATAACAAGAGCCGGTCTGCCCAGCTCCTTGATTACGTTCGCCATCGTGAAGGTCTTGCCGCTGCCCGTAACGCCGAGCAACACCTGCGTCCGCAGTCCGTCCCGCAATCCCTGCGACAGTTTCTCGATCGCCTGCGGTTGATCCCCGCAAGGTTGGAATTTGGAAACCAGTTCGAACATTACGCCCCCGATCCGATAATCGCGGAAATGATGCGCGTCAAGATCAAGCTGCCGATTACGCCGCAGACGGTCAGAACGACCTTAAACTTGATCGCGCGTTTTTCGCTCGCGATCTGTCTGGAAAAATCGTATCCGCCCTGCAACAGCGTGATGCAATAATACATCTCGCCTTTCTTCTCCGTCTCGACCGCCTCGAAATATCCTTCCATCATCAGCGCTTTCATAGACGGTTCGAAGTCTTCCCGCAGGAACTCGATTTTATACGGAATCTCGGACAGCAAATCCACGGACTTGGCAATGCATACCCCGTCCTTGCGAATCGCCCGATCGTATATCACTCTCAACAACGCTTTTGTTTTCCGATTCAGCATACCGCTCTCCTATCCGATCGCAAAATGAAAAATCACCGCCACGACGACGCCGCCGACGATCCCGCCGACAATGCCGCTGAGCAATCCGGCTACCCAACTGCGCAGATTGCGCGTTTTGCGCGTCCGACGTATCACGTCTCGGGCGATCGTATCGGTCGAAACCATCATCATCGCTTTGCCGTCCGCGCCCGTCTGAATGATCGCCTGATCGGGATCGGCGTGCGACTCGCGCAAAATTTTGACGTCCTGTACGACGGCGCGCGAGCGCTCGCTGAGCGCAAAGCAGACTTCGTCGTCATCGTGGAACTTGACCTGCACCATGCCGCCGGCGCGCAGCTCTCTCCACAGAGCGGCGCCCTCTTCCGCGCTCAGATCGGGCAACAACGCGTAGAGTTCTTTCCACTCGCGCATCTTGTACCCGTCCGTCGGGATCGCGTCGCAGATTTGTTCCAACCATTCGGTCGCGCGCGTCGTCAACATCCCCTTACCGCTCCACGCGAATCACGTTTTCGACGCTGACGACGTTGTGCAGCTTGCGGATCTCTTCGATAGCTGCGGACATCGCCTGCTCGTGCGACTTGTGCGTAAAGAACACGATCGGCACGATTTCGCCGCCTTCGTCCTGCCGCATGCGGCTGATCGATACGTGATGTTTCTTGAACACGTTGGCGATATCCGCGATCACGCCGGATACGTCGCGCACGTTGAGACGCAAATAGTATTCGCTCTCGAAATCGGCAATGATCTGTCCCGCGTCTACGACGTCGTTCATCTCGCCGTAACGCGCATGCGTCTCCTGACGCGCGCAGAACACGATGTCGCTGACGATCGCGCTGCCGGTCGGCAACGCGCCCGCGCCCTGACCGTACAACATGATGTCGCCGACCGCGTCTCCTACGACGAACACCGCGTTAAACGCGCCGTTGACGGATGCAAGCGGGTGGTGCTTGGGCAAAAATACCGGATGCACGCGCACTTCGATCTTGCCGTCCTTTTGTTTGGCGATCGCGAGCAACTTGACGATAAAGCCCATCTCCTTGCCGATCGCGATGTCTTTGGCGGTAATCTTGGTGATGCCCTCGCGGTAAATCAGATCGACCGGCAAACGCTTGTTGAACGCCAAACTCGACAGAATGCTGAGTTTGTATCCGGAATCGTAACCTTCCACGTCCGCCACCGGATTGGCTTCGGCAAAGCCCAATGCCTGCGCGTCTTTGAGCACGTCGGCATAGTCCGCGCCTTCTTCAGTCATGCGCGTCAGGATATAGTTGGTCGTGCCGTTGATGATCGCTTTGATTTCGAGCACGTTGTTCGCCTGCATCGCCTGCGTCATCATCCGAATGATCGGCATGCCGCCGCCCGTCGTCGCTTCGTAATACAGTCCCGCGCCCGTCTTGGCAGCGACGCGTTCCAACTCCGGCCAACTCTTGGCAAACATCTCTTTGTTGGACGTAACGATGCTCTTACCCGCTTCCAACGCCCGAATCATAAACGATTTTGCAGGCTCGACGCCGCCCATGCATTCCACGACGATGTCAACTTTGGGATTGAGCGCGATCTCGTCGATATTGGCGGCGAGAATGTTCGGATTGAGTCCCAAATCCACCGCGCGTTGCGCGACGCGGTCCAGCGCCGCGACGATCTCGACGTCTACGCCGTATTCTTCGCGAATGCGCGCGCGACGATCCAGCAATATTTTGCACGTTCCTCCGCCGACTACGCCCAGACCCAGTACCGCTACGCCTACTTTTTTCATGTATGTTACTCCTTCTCGCTCGCGCCCGACATGCCGCCGCGCGCAAAATTATTATCGTTTCGTCCCGCCGTCGCAACCCGTCTGCGCGTTGCATTCGTACAGCAGTTTCAACCCTTTCAGGGTCAGATAACGGTCGACGATATCGATCGTATCGTCTTCGTCCGCATCGATGATCAATTCGCTCAATCCGCCGGTCGCAAGCACTTTTGCATGCTCGATGCCCGCTTCGCGTTTGATCTGCGCGACGATGTGTTTGACCAATCCGACGAATCCGTGCACAAGCCCCGACTGCATATTGGCTGCGGTCGTGTTGCCGATGACGCTTGCCGGCTTAATCAGCTCGACGCTGGGCAGTTTCGCCGTATTGCGGATCAAAGTATCCAGTCCGGATTTGATCCCCGGCGCGATCACGCCGCCCAAAAACTCGCCCTTGTCCGTGATCACGTTAAACGTCGTCGCCGTACCGAAATCCACGACGATGATCGGTCCGCCGTACAGCTTGTACGCGGCGACCGAATTGACGATGCGATCCGCGCCGACTTCCTGCGGGTTGCGGTACTTGATGTTGAGTCCCGTCCGCGTGCCCGGTCCGACCGTCAACGGCTCTTTGCCGACATAATACTTGCAGGCGTGCGACACCGTATAGTTGAGCGCCGGTTGCACCGACGACATGATGACGCCGTCGACGTCTTCGGTGCGGATACGATTGAGTTCGAACAAATTCTTGATGCACACGCCGAACTCGTCCGCCGTCCGCGTTACCTTGACCGACAACCGCCACGATACGACCAACACGTCGCCGTCGTATACGCCCAATTTGATATTCGTGTTGCCGATGTCAATGACTAATAGCATGCCTATCTCCGACTTCTGTCCACCGCATACGCGATCGGCGCCGTAATCAACGGAAACGATATGATTTCGACGACGAAGTTGACCGTAAACAGTCCCAGAATGTATTGCAGACCGATAACCGTTTGCCCGACCGTCTTCCCGTTGAAAATCAATACGGTAAACACGCCCACCAGCAACGTATTGGTCAACACGCCGCACGCCGTCGCGATCACGCTTGCGACTTGTCGCAATGCAAGCTCGCGTTTGGCGCCGCCTTTGCGCGCAACGGCTTGTCCGTCCTGCGCATCGCCGCCTGGTTCTTGCGCGGCAATCGGGGCTACGGTCTGCTTTTTCCACCCGCACGGCGTTACGCGCAGCAATTTGCACAATCCGTGATAGACGCTCCACGCGACCAATCCGATACAGATGCGCGGGACGATGCATACGAGCGGATTTTGGAAAATCGGCGCCGTCGGCAATCCCGCCTTGGTCGTATACCACGCCAACTGGTTGACCAATCCCAAGAATATCGCGACTGCCGCCGTCGTCTTGAAATCGGTCGTCTGCGCCGCAATCAGCGTCGGCAGGATCATCAATCCCAGCGTGATCGGTCCGATCGGAATCGGAACGAAACAGAAAATTGCGGTCAATGCCAGCAAAAATGCGGTCAATGCAATGCGTTTGGATCTTTTCATGTTGTTACCTCGCTTGGGTTCGCTAGGGATACCCATCTTAGTTCGACAAATATGTATTTCGTGTCCGACCGCTCGCGCGTATCGGCACGTACTTATTATAACAATATCGCGCGCGCTTGACAACTGTTTTTTACACGCGCGCGCAGCTGCAAAATGCGCCGACGCGGCATATTCCGCCGCGTCGGATCCGAATTCGTCGACAATCCCTTGTCTTTACGAGCGCGCGACGAAGCAACGCGTCACGCGCCGATCCACAGACGATAATTGACATACGTCAGCAATCCCAACCATACCGACTGCCAAAGATACGCCGCCCAAGCGACTTTTTCCCGTCGAAACAGCCATACGCCGACCGCAATCTCCGCCGCGCACAAACCGATCGCGGATCCGAACGCCGCCGAGATCGAGTGCAATCGAAAAAAGCACGCGCACCACACGACGCGACCCATGCCGCGCAGCCCAAGCGTCGCAAGCAACGGCTTGGAGCGCGTCGCATAGACGATGCGCGTCATGATAAAAATATCCAACGCGTAAATCAAACTCCATATCCACTGCAACGGCAAGCAACGGAACCAATGCGGCAATTGCAGCGCCTCGTACCAATCGCCGAGCACGACGACGTAAGAAGCGCACGTCGCGCCGACCAGCACGACGCCCATCGCGATCACAATACACCATAACCACCGAAATGCCCGCATACCGTATTGTATGCGGACGCTCGCGCGGACATGCCCGCCCATCCGCAATCGTGCAAACGCCGCGCAAACCAACAAAAAATACGAATGCGCAATGCATTCGTATTTTTCAACAATCGGACGCGTCCGACGCGTTTATCGATTTTCGTCCGGATCTTCGTCCGTATCGGATTTCGTCTCCTCATCCGGATTTTCGTCCGACGGCACAACGTCTTGCTGCGGATCGGATGCGTTGTCGGACGGTTGCGCTTCCGCAACATCCGTACCGGCGAGATCGACCCACTCCGTATCCAACAAACTGTGCTCGTCCGTTTCGACGACGTTCTCCAAAATATCCAACGAGCCTTCTTCTTCCGCAATTTCTTGCGCGTTGACCGCGTTGGCTTTCAACTGCTCGACGATCTGCGCATGCTTTTTCTTGTCCAAGTTATAGAAGAACAGACAGATCAACATCAACGCGCTCGACGCAGCGGAAATCCACAGGGCGACATTGCCGTAATTTTCCGCGATGCCGATGAGTTCTTCGGACAGAATTCCCATGTCCGCGGTATCCGCCGGCACTTGATAGTTGGCGGGGTTGAATCCCATCTTGGCTTGGATCAATGCGGGGATCAACGCCGCAAACTGCGCGACGACCGAAACAAGCGAATATGCAAACGTCTGGATAAATCCTTCCAATCTGTACCCGCTCTTGGACTGTTGCAAGTCGCCGATCTCGGACAGCATCAACGGCTGCAAACTGCCGATCGCATTGAACAACGAAACAAAACGGAACGCGGTGATCACAAACGGAGACCAACTGCCCTCCGGGAAATTCTGCAAGCCGATCAATGCCAAAACGAAGTTCGCCGTAACGTTCAGCGCCTGCCAAAACATCAAAATGGTGCGATTATTGAATTTTCTCGTCATCCACGGCAACAGAATCATATTCGGCGTCGCCGCAAATCCGACAATCACCGACAATCCGCTGAAAATCGCCGCGGCGTCACGCATGTTGTTCGCAAACTTGACTCTGGCGATCAATTCCCAGCTCAAATCGATCGTATTCTTCAAACAACCCAGACAAAGCGCCAACGTCAAGACCATCAACGGTTTGTTCTTGACGATCATCCGCAATCCTTCCAGCGTAGACACCTTTTCGCGCGACTGCTCTTCCGCCGTGACGAACACGCGTTCTTTGACTCCGAACAGCCCGATAATGCAGATCATACCGAATACGCTGCAGAAAATACCGTAAATTCGAGCCGCCCAAACGTCTCCGCCGAAACGGACGAACAAACCTTTGACAGCGTTCAAAATCGTCGGCG
>CAJTKI010000050.1:1785-12411 GCA_910576875.1 uncultured Christensenella sp. | reverse complement strand
GACAAGCAAATGTCGAAGCGATTGCGGGTTGTAAAAGCGTGTTATCGGTACTATAAAAAGGCATCGCCAAAATGTGTCGCAAGTGTCGGATTGCGGGCGAAACGACGGAGCGGTTGCAGTGCGCATTGTGCGAGCGCGATTGCGAGTCGGAAAGGCGTGTCTCGGGAACAGAAAACGCGACGCAAGCATGCGTCGCGAAGCATCGTTTGCGGATCGAATGAAGGGGCGATCAGTTGTAGCGCGTGTTGTCGCGGGAGCGATCGCGGGATTTGCTGCGGCGAGAGGGCTTGAAGATCAAAAAGACGACAAGCACGCAAAGTACGACGATGACGCCGATCAGGATGTTGCGGACGATATCGTTCTGCGCGTCGGAGGAGACGTTGCCGGGCGCGGTGGGAATGTCGGCGCCGTCGTCCGGTTGGGGCGGCGGAACGACTTCCAGCGAAGCGTGTCGGCAGGCGGGGACGCTGTCCAACGTCAGCGCGGGCTGATTGGTGGACGCGACGGGGATGTAGAGATTGTCTTCGAGCGAAGCGGTCGAAGAACCGATGCGAATTTTGAATTTGGCATAGCAATAGACGTAGGTCGTCTGGTTGTGACTCGTCAGACCGTAAAAGTCGAAGAGTTCGCAGTCCGCGGCGGAGGTCGTGAGCGGATCGTTGTAGTCCGTGACGGACGGGTGCGCGGTGTAAACCGTCACGGCGCCGTCGCCGAGCGCGATGCCCGAAACCGCTTGGGAATATGCCGGATCGGTGATTTGGTCGGAAGCGACGGAGGCTTTGCTCATCGTCGCAAGATCGGTCGCCTTGACGAAATACACGTTGCCGTCGTAAGAAATCTGGCGGAACGTGTCGCTGCCGGCAGTGTATTCCTTGCCCGTCGTCGTGAAGTAATACGTATCCGGAATGCTGAATACGGGACGCGTCGCGTCGGCTTGGTCGGTGTTGGCGCTGCCCGGCGCGTAGACGGGCAAATCGCGGGTGGCGACCAGATAGGACGGCGCGGGCGAAGCGTCGTCCGCGAATACGGCGCACGGACCGGCGAAGACCGTCGTCACCGTCGCGATACACAGGAATAGAATCAGCAAATTGCGTTTCATACGCACCTCTCAGGCAAAATCGTGCGACCCGCAAGGGTCGGACGTGGAAGTTCCGCTTCTATTATATATAGATTGTGGCGGAAATTCAAGAATTCATAAAAATATTCGATAAAAAAATTGGGGAAACGGGAAGGAATATGACGGACAGACAGTTGATTGCCCGCATCATGGCAATCGAACGGGAACAAAAACGGCGCTACGACGGCGACAGTCTGGCGCGATACAATACCGGAGATCGGGTGCACGAAAAGCAGATGGCGTTCCATCGATGCGAAAAGCGCAACCGATGGGTGTTCGGCGGCAATCGCAGCGGCAAGACCGAGTGCGGGGCCGCCGAAACGGTATGGTATGCGCGCGGCAATCATCCGTATCGCCCCAACCGTCCCGACAGCGCGGGCTGGGTCGTATCGGTCTCGTACGAAGTGCAACGCGACGTCGCGCAGGCGAAAATTCTGCGCTATCTGCGTCCGGACTGGATCCGCGACATCGTGATGCTGAGCGGCAAAAAGGATTCGCCCGAATACGGCGTGATCGACTATATTCTGGTCAACAACGTGACGGGCGGAGTATCGCGGATCGGCTTCAAAAGCTGCGATCAGGGAAGAGAAAAATTCCAGGGCGCGTCGTTGGACTATGTATGGTTCGACGAAGAGCCGCCCAAGGACATCTACGACGAATGCCGCATGCGCGTCCTCGATCGGCAAGGCGACATCTGGGGGACGATGACGCCGCTCAAAGGTTTGAGCTGGGTGTACGACGAGATCTATTGCAATCTCGCCGACGATCCGCAAGTGTGGTGCGAACACATCGAGTGGGCGGACAATCCGTATCTCGATCCGCAAGAAATCAAAACTCTGTCGGCGGGTCTGGACGAACAGACGCTGGACAGCAGACGGTACGGCAGATTTCGCGAATCGCAGGGCGCGGTGTATCCCGAGTTCGATCCGGACAAGCATGTGATCGAGCCGTTCGACGTGCCGCCGCAATGGCAGGACACGTTGGCGATCGACCCGGGGTTGCACAATCCGTTGGCGTGTCTGTTCCTGTGCGTGGACTACGACGGGATCGTCTACGTGGTCGGGGAGTGGTACCGCGCCGGATTGGACATCGACGCGCATGCCGAGCATATCCGCGAGCTTGCCGATCGATTGGGCTGGCGGCGGGACGCGAAAGGGCGGTTGCGGGCGATCATCGATTCGGCGGCAAACCAGCGCACGCTGGCGAGCAGCAAGAGCGTGGCGCAGCTGTTCGGCGAACGCGGGATCGCGGTCAATCCGCGCGTGAACAAGGAATTGTTTGCCGGAATTGCGTGCGTCAAATCCTATCTGGCGCAGGATCGAATCCGCATCTTTCGCAACTGCGTCAATCTGATCCGCGAGCTCAAAGGCTATCGCTGGTCGGACGGAGACGCGCCCGTCAAGCGCGACGATCACGCGCTGGACGCGCTCCGCTATTATCTGATGTCGCATCCCGATCCGCCCCGTCAAACCCCTGCCGAGCAGGGCGCGATTGCCAAAGACAAGGCGCGCCTGATTCGGTCAAGGAGAAACCGATATGCAAGACATTGACAAAGCGCTGTACCGCAAGGCGGTCGGCTATACCGCGAAAGAAGTCGTCGAAGAATACGGCGGCGAGTCGGGCGAACTGCTGCGACGCAAGGTGTCCAAAAAGCACGTGCCGCCCGATATGAGCGCAATCAAAACCTATCTCGAACGCGTCAAGGACGAAAACGATCTGAGCGTGTTGAGCGACGGTCAGTTGGAACGGCTCAAACGCAAGTTGCTGGAACAACTGCAAGACAATCAGGAGAAAAAATGAAAGCGATTCAACTCAACCGCGACATGCGGTGCGACATGGGATCCTGTACGAAGACGACGCGATTTGCCGTCGATCCGGATACGGGCGATCCCGGACGCAGACTGTATCTGTGTCCGGACTGTCTCAAAAAACTGCACGCGATCCTGGACAAGGAAATCAAGCTCGCGAAAAAGGCGCGGGCGATCAAATATACGAAAAAAGGAGGGAAACGGTCATGAAACAGACGAGCGACAGGCAGGCGCTGTGCGAAGAAATCGTACGCGACTACGAGCGTCGACGCCGCGAGCGGCGCGCGCTCGAATTGCAGTGGCGGCTGAACATGGATTTCTACAACGGCAAACAGTATGCGGAGATTACGCCGCTGGGCGACGTCGAAGAATACGGCAAACAGTTTTGTTGGCAAGAGCGCGAAGCGTACAACCATATCGCGTCCATCGTCGAAACGCGACTGTCCAAACTGTCGCGTACCAAGACGGGCGTGAGCGTGCGTCCGTCGGGCAACGACGAGCGGGACGTGCAGACCGCGAAGTTTGCGACTCGCTTGATCCGCGCGGTCGCAGACGAACAAAATCTGACGCGCTTGATGAACCGCGCGGCGGCGTGGAGCGAAGTGACGGGAACGTGCTTCTTCCGCATCGGCTGGGACGCGGACAAGGGACGCGTCGTCGGACAGGGCGCGCGCGGCGAAACGGTGCGGGAAGGCGATCTCGCGATCAGCGTCGTGCCGCCGTTTGAAATCTATCCCGACAGGTTGTCGTACGACACGCTGAGCGAGTGCCGCAGCATCCTGCATGTCAAGGCGTACCGCGTGGACGAAATCCGTCAGATATGGGGCGCGGACGTGGAAGGCGAGGATTTGCGCGCGCTGGACGGCTACGGCGTTCCGACCGATCCGGACGACGACGCGCCGCGCGAATACTGCACCGTGATCGAGCGCTACCGCCGACCGAGCAAGGATCTGCCCGACGGCGAGCTGTGCGTCGTCGCGGGCGGCAAACTGCTGTACCGCGGCATCCTGCCGTATGTCAACGACGCGGACGGCAGAAGGGGATATCCCTTTGTCAAAATCCATTGCATCGATCGGGTGGGATGCCTGTTCGGGACGAGCGTCGTGGAGCGTATGATCCCGTTGCAGCGCGCGTACAACGCGGTCAAAAACCGCAAGCACGAGTTGCTCAATCGTCTTGCTGCGGGCGTGCTCGCCGTCGAAGACGGATCGGTCGATACCGACAATCTGGAAGACGAAGGGTTGGCGCCCGGCAAGATCCTCGTCTACCGACAGGGCAGCAATCCGCCCGCGATGCTGGACAGCGGCAGAGTGCCGCCCGACTTGCGCAGCGAGGAAGATCGAATCCTGTCCGAGTTCATCACGATCTCGGGCGTGAGCGAGTTGAGCAAATATTCGCAGACGTATTCGTCGATGTCGGGTCGAGCGATTTCGCTGCTCGTCGAGCAGGACGACACGCGGCTCGCGATCGCGTCCAACAGCGTGCGGGAAGCGTATATGGAGCTGTGCAAACATGCGATTCGACTGTACAAGCAGTTCGCGACCCATCCGCGGCTTGCGCGCATCGCCGGAGAAAACGGCGAGATCGAATTGCGCAGTTTTTGCGCGAGCGATCTGGAAAGCGAAGATCTCGTCTTCGACAGCGAAAACGAACTGAGCGACACGCTCGCCAGCCGTCGCAGCATGGCGTTGGAGCTGATCGGCATGGGCATCTTGCAGGACGCGGACGGCAAGGTCGGCGAACGCAACAAGCTGAAAATTCTCGAACTGCTCGGCTTCGGCAACTGGGAAAGCGCGCGGGACGTGGACGAATGCCACCGCCGCGCGGCGATGCGCGAAAACATGCAGACCGATCGCGAACTGTGCGTACAGAGCATCGATCATCATGCGATCCACATCGACGAGCACACGAAAGCCGTGCTGTCCGACCAGTTGAGCGAGCGGGCGCGGGAGAAACTCAAAGCGCATATCCGCGATCATCAGACGGCGCAGACGATGCAGGCGCAGATCCAAGCCGTCGGCGCGCAAGGAGGGAACGCGTATGCAGGATAACGCCGTACCGATCGTCGTCGCAACGAACGCGGAACCGCGCGCGGCGCAGACCGATCCGCAGATCCGACTGCAAGACGACGCATGCGATCCTGTCGATAAGCCGACGGAGCAAACGGCGCCGACGGACGTCGCGCGCGACTTGCGCGATCCGGACGAAACGCAATCGAACGATCGGATCGAGTCGCCTGCGCAGGATGCGTCGCCGCAACGGGATCAGCCGCAATATCGCGCGGCGGACTGGCGGGCGCGCACGGAAAAATTCCTGCAAGACAAGCCGATCGCGCAGCGGTTTGCGCAAGAGATCGGCAGGGAATTGCTGGACGATCCGCGGCTTGCCGCGCGCGAAGACTGTCTGGATCGGGCGCTGGAACGCGTGCTTGCCAAGGCGTACGTGCCGCCCGAAGAACTGGTGCGAGACCAAGCGTTTTGCAACCGCTACGTCTACAACGACGCGCAGATCCGCGACGAAATCGTCAAACGGTATTTGCAGTCGTTGCAGGCGCAACGTCCGCCCGAGTCGATCGGCGCAGGCGGACAAATCGTACTCGCTCCGTCCGACCGACCCACGAGCATCCGGGAGGCGGGGCGCATCATGCAAGAGATGCTCGCAAATAGGAGAAATATATGGTAACACTGGAAACTGCTGACAAAGCATTGAAACAAGTCTATCTGGGCGTGGTCGCCGACCAGCTCAATCTGGGCGTCAATCCCTTCCTGTCCAAAGTCCGCCAAAGCACCGCGGACGTATGGGGAAAGGAAATCGTCAAACTCGTGCCGTACGGCATGAACGGCGGTATCGGCGCCGGTACGGAAACGGGCGATTTGCCCGACCCCGCGGCGAACAATTACGATCGCTTCCGGCTGGAACTCAAAAACCTGTACGGCACGATCGAACTGTCCGACAAGGCGATCCGCGCGTCGCAGTCGAGCGCGGGCGCGTTCGTCAATCTGCTCAACGCGGAAATGGACGGTTTGCTCAAAGCGTCCAAATTCAATCTGGGCAGAATGCTGTACGGCGACGGCAGCGGCAAACTCGCGACGACGAAAGCGACCGATTCGACGGGCGCAATCATCGCGCTCGACAGCGTGCGCAACGTCATGGAAGGGATGGTCGTCGATTACTACGCGTCCGAAAGCGACGTCGCGCCGACCAAGAGCGGCATGCGCATCTTGGCGGTCGATCGCGACAAAAAAGCGGTGCACGTGGATCATGCGGACGGGTTGAGCGTCGCGGACGGCGGCTTGCTGACCGTGCAGGGATCGCGCAACAACGAACTGACCGGTTTGGAAGCGATCTTCTCGGACAAAGACCTGTACGGGCTTTCCCGCGCGGAGAGAAGCTGGCTGCAACCCGGCAAAGGATCGGTGACCGCCAACGAACCGTTTTCGATGGCATACATGCAGGAACGAATCGACCGCATCGAAGAGCTTGCCGGCTCGCACGTCGATTATATCGTTACGACGTACGACGCGCGTCGCCAATACATGACCGACATGGCGATGTTGCGCATCAATCTGGATTATATGACGCTGGACGGCGGGTTTAAGACGCTCGCGCACAACGGCATCCCGATCGTTGCGGACCGCTTCGTGCCCGAACGCTGCATGTACTTGCTCAACAGCAAGGATTTTTGTCTGCATCAGTTGTGCGACTGGCGATGGCTGGAAGGCGACGGCGGCAAAATCATCAAGCAAAAACAAGGCAGCGCCACGTACGGCGCGACGCTCGTCAAATACGCCGATATGATCTGCGACCGTCCGATCGGACAGGGCAAGATCGAAAATATCCGCAAATTCTAAGGAGCGCGCGATGGAACTGACGTTGGTGCGGGACGATTTGTTCGGGATCGCGGCGCGGTTGAAGAGCGTGGACGACGGTTACGAAATCTACTGGAACGGGGAAACGCGTCGCTACGAACTGCATCATACCGCCTGCCGTCCGACCAGACAGCTCGATTTGCCGTATCGGCAATTGGATGCGCGTACGTTGCGATTCGTGCGGGAAACCCGCGCGGAAAACGCCGCCGCTCTGGCGGCGCAAATCGATCGGGACAATGCAGCGCGCGAACGCGCGCTGCATCGAAAAGCCGTCGAGCGCGCATGCGTCGCGCTCGATCGGTCGATGGTCGAACAGACGCGGATACGGGGACGCGGATCTCCGTATCCGGACGGGGAGGAAAATAAATGAAATTGACGCAAGCGCTGCAATACGCGTTGACGTATCTGGGCGACGAGGACGCGGAAATCACCGCGAGCGCCGTTCGGCGCGGCGATCGGAAGCTGCAACAACTCGTGCGCTGCGCAAATATGACGATCAAGGAAATCGCGGCGGAATATCTGCCGCTCGTCGCGCGTCAGACGGTGACGTGCAAGAACAACGCGTTCGGCTACGACGCGCTCGAAAAACGCGTGTATCGGATCGTGCGCGTGCTGGACGGGAAGGACGGAGCGCGCGTGGCGTTCCGTATGTATCCCGATCGCTGCGAACTCGCCGCGCCGTGCGAAATCGCGCATGTCGCGTACGAATACGTGCCGTCCGATATCGGCGCGAACGACGAATGCGAGACGCTCGGTTGCGTGAGCGCGAAGACGTTGGGGCTGGGCATCGCGGCGGAATACGCGATGTTGCAGGGACTGTACGAACAGTCGGTGATGCTGTCCGAACGCTTTGAATCGGATATGCGCGCCGCATGCCGCATGCGCGGCGAACACAAGTGGAAAGCGCGCAGATGGGCATGATGTATTATCCGAAAAAACACAAGCGCATCCAATTTCGGCGCATTCGCGCGCCGCTGTCGCGCTTTGCCGGCATCGACGCGGATAAGACTTCGACGACGCTGCCGTGCGATTGGACGGCGTGCTGTTACAATTTCGGATTCCGCAACGGCAGACTCGTGCCGGGCGTGGGAATCTCGGAATTGAAGATCGTCAGTCCGATCGACGGAACGGCGCGCCGCATTCCGACGATGCCGCTGTGCAAGGAGCGGCGCACGCTGTTCGTCGCCAAAAACGACGATCGCTCGCGCAATTATACGACGCTCGTCGTCTCGGACGAGAACGGACTGGAAACGCTTGCCGCCGGAGAGGGCGAGAACTGGCGCCACGCCGTGTGCGACCAACGCATCCGACAGGCGACGACGTATCGGCACAAAGATCGGGATCTGCTGTTGATGACCGGTGCGTTCGACGGGATTTTGATCCGAGACGGGGACGAGATCCGCGCCGTCGCCGACGCGCTGCGCGTGTGCAGTCTGTGCGTGCACGAAGAACGCGTGTTTGCGGTCGCGCAGGGCAAACGCAACGCGCTGTGGTATTCGTCCGCGTTCGATCCGTACAACTGGAACGTCTCCGCGCAGGAGGGCGGGTACATCGAATTCGACGGCACGCTCGGCGAAGTCAACGTCGTCAAAAGTCTGGGAGATTATCTGTATATCTTTTGCGATTACGGCATCTATCGGCTGAGCGTGTACGCGGAGCAGTCGCAGTTTGCGCTCAAAAAGATTTACAGCGCGTGCGACCGCATCTATGCCGGATCGATCGTCGAGTGCAAGGACGCGATCGCGTTTGCGACCGCGCGGGGGATCTATCTGTTCGACGGGTACGACGCGGCGAAGTTCGCGTTTTGCGCCGAAGACATTCCGATCGAAGAAGGCGCGACGATCGACGGCGCGTATGCGGACGAGCGGTATTATCTGAGCATTTCGGATACCCGCGCGCAGACGTGCGAATACGGCGCGCTCGATCGCGAACCGGGCAAGTATGTGCTGCTCGCCGTCGATTTGCCGTCGCGCACGATGAGCATGCTGCGCGGCGTGCGGCTGCACAGCTTGCAGACGATGATGACGCCGTGCCAAAGCTGCGCCGTCGGGATCAGCGACGACACGGACAGCGTAGTAACGCTCGACGACGGCGGCGCGTATCTGGGCAAAACGCCGGTGCGTCTGTGGAAGGCGAAAGGGATCGATTTTGGACAGAGCGCGCAGGTCAAGATCGTGCGCCGCATCGAATACAGCACGCGTTCGCAATACGTGCTCGGCATCGTCGCGGACGGTCAGACGCACGAGTTCGTACTCTCGCCCAAACGCAACGAAGTATCGACGGCGGTGCGGGGACGGGAATTCGATTTCTACATCCGCAGCGACGCCGCGGACGCGGAGATCGCGCCGCCGTATCTGACGGTGGACATCATGGAGCGATAACATGGACGACAAAATATGGAGAAGACAATTGGGGCAGTTGCAACAGGACTTGACGCGCCTGCGCAACCGTCTGGATACGATGACGCTGTGCGTCGTCTACGAAGTGGACGCGCAAGCGGCGGCGCGGGGATGGCGCGCGGCGTTTTTGTGCGGCGCGGGAGAAGTCTCGTTGCAAGCGGACTCGTCCGATCCGCAGGCGGTGTGCAAACTGGACGCGCAGACGATCGACGCGTCTGCCGGCATTTACCGCACGCGACTGGCGGGCGGCAAACACGAATTGTATTGGCGCGCCGAACAAGGCGCGACGTTGCGGCTCAGCGCGAAAGCGTTGGAAAAACTATGAACGCCGCAGTCCGCGCGTTGGCGCGGCAAAACGCCCGATACCGCTATTACGGTTGCGGATCGGAAAGGAGAACACGATGGGAATCTGGGATTGGATCAAAAATTTCTTCGGCGTGCAACACGACGACAAACAAGGCGTGTCCGAAGAAGAATTGGAAAAATACCGACAAAGCGAAAGCGAACTGAACGCCAAACTCGATCAGATGGATCGCGCGTATCGGGATCGCGAACGGGAAAATTATGTGCCGATGACGGAAATTCTGCCGTCCGAATCGGGATATACGTACCGAGAATATACGGGGGATTCGTTGCAGGAAATGTTGCGCAAAGCGCAAGAATCGTACGGCGCGCGCTATCGCGACAAAGCGCAGCAGACGCAGCAGTCTTACGACAGCCGTCGCGATCAGCTTAACGTACAGGCAAAAGAGCAGACGGACAAACTGCGCGACAAACTGTTGCAAAACGAACGCGCCTACGACAGCGCGGCGCGCGCAAGCGACGGATCGCTGCTCGACCGCGGCATGGGACGCAGCAGCACCGTGCAGGCGGTGCGCGATGCGCTCGCCCGCGAAACGGAGCAGGCAAACGACGAGATCGCGCAGGCGCACGGCGAATTGCTGGAACGACTGAAAGACGAAACCATGCGGCTCGAACGCGAACGCGATCAGGCGTTGAAATCGCTCGATCTGGAACACGCGTCGCAGCTGCAACAGCAGATCGAACGACAGGAACGCGAATATGCGGACGAACAGCGCAAGATCCGAGAATACAACGAATCCGTCCGTCAAAAGGAAACGGAATATCAGAAAAAGCGTCAGGAAAGCATCGAAAAGCAGATCCGCGAGCGCGATGAATTTTTCCGCAAACAGGCGGAGCAGGAAGCGGAGAACGGATATTGGGGAGACAAAGCGGTCGATTATGACCGACGCGTGCGCCTGGCGCTCGAATATTACCGCTCCGTCCCCAAAGAAACCGCGATGGAACTGATCGCGCGCAACGACGCGCTGCGCAGTTATCTCGGACACGATTACGGCAAGCTGATCGCGCAGATTGCGGGAGCGTGATATGTGGGAGACGTTGTTGCAGGCAGCGGCAAGCAACGGCGTATG
>CAJTKI010000050.1:0-1775 GCA_910576875.1 uncultured Christensenella sp. | reverse complement strand
GTGATGTTTTGCAGTCTGCTGATCTATCAGTTAAAGGACAGCCGCGCGCGGGAGAAAAAATATCAGGCGACGATCCGTCAACTCGGAGACGGGTTGCAAGCCGTGCGCGAACTGGACGAAAAAATCGAAAACATTCATAAGGATATGCGCAGTCGGTTGGACGAAGGATTCCGACTCGACCGCGTGCGTCAGGGAGAACAATCATGAAATCGAGATGGAAAACTTACGACTTCTGGATCGGGATCGCGTGCGCGTTCGTCGCGATCGCTCAAACCGTGTGCGGACAGTTGGAACTGCCGCATTTGCAGGAGATCACAACCGCGTTGATCGGCGTGCTGGCGGTGTGCGGAATCGTGCGCAAGCCGCCCGCATCCGTCGATCCGCCCGATGCGGGAACGGACGGCGGAGAGATCCGACCGTCCGAACAACAGGAAAGCGAATAAATACGGTATAGACGCGCGTCGGAAACGGCGCGCGTTTTTTGTCGATCGGACGGTTGCAAGCTCGATAAAGTATACCTTGCGTAGAGCAAAATTTTGTGTTATACTGATACGGACGTATGGGAGAAAACCGCGAATGGATCAAAGCTTTGTTCGAAAAATCAATCATTGGATCGTACGCATTGCAAAGGGCGATATGCGGGCGTTGGAATCTTTGTTTGATTGTACGAAAAGGCATGTGTACGTTGTGGCAAGCGCGTATCTGACGGACAAAGACAAAGCGGACGACGTCGTATCCGAAACATATTGTCGCGTCGTAAAATATGCGAAATCGTTCGACGTCGCCAAAAACGGATATTGTTGGTTGTATCAAATCGCGAAGAATTTGGCGTATAATCAAAATCGGAAAGATTGTAGAACGGAATGGGCATTTTTTGCGGAGACGCAGCTTTCGAGCGATCGACTGTTTGATGCTTTGTTGGACAAAATAATTTTGGATCAAGCGTATAAAAAATTGGATCGCGAAGAAAAACGTATTGTATTCGAGTACTATTTCGAAGGGAAAAGCGTACGGGAAATCGCGACTCGGATCGGCAAACCCAAAACCACCGTATACGATGCGTTGCGGCGCGTGTTGCGCAAGATGCGGCAAACCTGCGAAACGGAAAATTTTTAGGTTGGGAATAGAGAATGAGACGAAGAGAACGGAAAGAATTGGAAGAATTGTTGCTCGGCGACGTACAAGTATCCGACGAATTGTTGCAAGCAGCAAAAAAGGAGTTGCAAAGTCATGTAGCGATCGAGACAAAAACGCAGAGAGCAAAACTTTCGCTCAGACTGCGACTGTCCGTCATCGCGATGTGCGCGTGTCTCGTCGTATGCTGCGTCGTATTGCCGTTTATATGGACGCGCGCGCCGAAAAATCATTCCGGAAATGCGTACCTTTGGTCGGACTTGACGGAAACGCCGATCGAATCCGTTTCGGAATATAGCGATCGATACGAACTGCAATTGTTGCAAACGCCTGCGCAAGAGCGTAACGCTTGGGTATACCGAAATGCGCTCGGCGACGATATCGCAATCCGCGAGACAAGCGTATATCGGGACGTGGACGTCGAATGGTTGATTGTGTTGAACGCAGACGATCGGATTTCGGAATGGAATCGATTCGACAATTATACCGATCGTTGGACGATCCGCGGCACGAACGTATTTTACGGGCAGACGGAAGGCAAGGCGGAAGCAAAATTTTTATATGATGCGCGCATCTACTATTGCCATACGGAGAGCGCGGATATAAATGTTTTGCAGGAAATGTTGGAATCAATGCTGTTG
>CAJTKI010000049.1 GCA_910576875.1 uncultured Christensenella sp. | reverse complement strand
GACGATCGGGCGATCGGCGTGGAAGGATCGTCGATCTATCTGCGCAAGAACGAGATTTGGACGGCGCGCGATCTGTTGCACGGTCTGATGTTGCGCAGCGGCAGCGACGCTGCGGTCGCGCTTGCGATCGCGTCCTGCGGCAGCGAAGAGGCGTTTGCCGTGCGTATGAACGAGACGGCGCGCAAGATCGGTTTGGAACAGACGCATTTTACTAATCCGCACGGATTGCACGATGACGAGCATTATACGACGGCGTACGAGCTGGCAAAGCTGTCGGCGTACGCGATGTCCAATCCGGAATTTCGCGCGATCGTCGGCGCAAAGGTGTATAAAGTCGCCGCCAACGAAACGCATCCCGAGCATTATTTCGCCAACAAAAACAAGATGCTCGCAAGTTTCGACGGCGCCAACGGCATCAAGACGGGCTATACGACGCATTCGGGACGCTGTCTGGTCAGCGCCGCGGAGCGGGACGGCATGCAGTTGATCGGCGTCGTGCTCAACTGTTACGATATGTGGAATCAGAGCGCGCAGATGTTGGAAAACGGTTTCCGCAATTATCGCAACGTCAAACTCGGCGAAGCGGGCAAAGCGTTGTTCCGCGTCGGCGAAGGCGAACATGCCGCGGCGGTCGGCTTGGAGACGGACATCGTCTTCCCGTTGCGAACGGACGAAGATTTGGACTTCCGCTTTACGATTCGTCCGCACAAGGGTTTGCGCTTGCCGCTCGCGCAGGGACAGGAAATCGGACGCGTGGAAATATCTCGGGAAAATCGCTTGCTTTTTTCGGCGAAACTCATTACTATGAATGCAGTAAACGATGCGGGAGTCGTGCTGATGCTGTCCAACCTATGCGGCAATTTGCACATCGAAAACAATGGCGGAGAGATTGAACAAATATTTAGCGTCGAGCGGAATCGCTTCCCGACGCGGCGCGGATGAACTGATCGCGCAAGGGCGCGTGAAAGTCAACGGTAAGTTGATCGATCGGCTCGGCGCGACGGTAAAACCCGATATCGACACGGTCACGTGCGACGGCAACGTCGTCAAGCCGGTCGCCAGTCACTCTTACGTGTTGTTTTATAAGCCTAAGGGTTGCATTACGAGCGTGAGCGACGATCGGGGCAGAAAGACGATATTCGATTATATCGATCTGAATATTCCGGGGCTGGTGCCGGTCGGACGGCTGGACTACGATACGGAAGGGATGTTGATCCTGACCAACGACGGCGATCTGGCGTATGCGTTGACGCATCCGTCCCACGAAGTCCCCAAGACGTACGCGGTGCGCATTCGCGGCGAAATCGTCGAAAGCGATCTGGCGACGTTGCGCAAAGGCGTCGTGATCGACGGCAAAAAGACGTCGCGCAGCAAAGTCAAACTGCTCAAATATCAGGACGGGGAATCGCAGTTGCAAGTCACGATTACGGAAGGGCGCAACCGTCAGATCCGCAAGATGTTCGAAGCGGTCGGCAAGGAAGTCGTGTTTCTCAAACGCATCGCCGTCGGACAGTTGCGATTGGGCGGATTGGCGCGCGGCGGTTATCGCTTTTTGCACGACGCGGAAGTACAATATTTGAAGACGCTTTGAGCGATCGGACGCATGCGGGACATGCGTCTTTTTTATTGCGGTCGGATCGAAAAATTTTTAACGAATTTCGTCGGCAATTACGTTGAATTCCTTGCAAATCGTTTCGCGTTCCTATATAATAAGTTTTGAATATTTTATTTAGATTCAATATCAACTTACGGAGGTTATCTATGAAGAATCAGGAACTCTTGAAAAGTTCGTCCGCGATCGACAAAGCGACGTCCAAAGTGCGCGCGTTTATCGATGCGATCGTAGACGGCGAGAGTTTTGTCGAGACCGATGTTTTTTTGACCGGCAAGAGTTTTGACAGTGCGGCGGAAGCGTTGGGCGAAGGGGTCGTCACGGGGTATGCGACGATCGGCGGTCGTCCGGTGCACCTGTTTGCGCAGAACTCGGAAGTGCTCAAAGGCAGTCTCAGTCTTGCGCATGCGGCGAAGATCGTCAAAGCGATGCGTCGCGCGATCCAATCCGAGACGCCGTTCCTGTCGATTATCGACAGCTGCGGCGCGCGCGTCGGCGAAGGCGCGAGCGTGATGGAAGGTTATGCGCAGATCTTGGCGGAGAGTTTCCGTCTGGGACGCGAAGTGCCGCATTTCTGCGTGGTCAAAGGGACTGCGGTCGGCATGATGGCGACCTACGTTGCGGGCGCGGATTTTGCGTTTATGTCCAATGATGCGATCATGTCCGTCAACGCTCCGATGTATCTGGCGGCGCAGACCAAGTCGATGCCCGTCGATTACAAGAAGTTGATCGGATATTCGGCATACAAGCAGGGGAGCGATCTGGCGCAGTTTTCGTATAGCGACGCGCAGGATTTGTCCGCGCAGTTGCGCAAGCTGATGGATATGGTTTTGCCCAACGAAGAAGACGAAAGCGACGACGACGCCAACCGCGTGGATCCGCAGTTGGAATCGGCGAAGGACGCCGCGGGACGCATTGCGTCCGTCTGCGATCTGGGGCAGGTGTTGCCGTATTGCGACGACTACGCGTCCGACGTGCGTTGCGCGATCGCGAAGATCAACGGCATTACCGTCGGCGTTTTGGCGACGCAAGGCGATTATATCGGCGAAGACGGCTTGGACAAGGCGACGTCTTTCGTCGGCAAACTGGAAGCGTACGGCTTGCCGCTCGTGACGTTGGTCGACACGCTCGGCGTCAACCCGACGCTGGCGCAGGAGAAAGCGGGCATTGCGAAAAAGGCAAACGCGTTGATGCAGGCGATCGAGTCCGCGGACATTCCCAAGATCGGCGTGGCAGTCGGCAATGCGGTCGGATTCGGTTATACGGCGTTGATGAGCAAAGGCATCGGATTCGGCTACACGTTGGCGACGTCCGGCGCGATCGTTTCGCCGATTTCGGGCGTGACGGCGGTCAACTCGATGATGGAAGAACAGCTTAAAAAAGCGAAAGACGTAGACAAAATGCGCGCGACGTTGGAAAAGGAATATGCGGCGTTGCAAGCCAATCCGGTCATCGCGGCGCAGGACGGTTATCTGGACAACGTCGTCGAAGCGACCAATCTCAGACCTTATATCGCGTCCGCGTTGCTGATGCTGCTCGGAATCTGAGGTGTAGCATGAAGAAAAAATTACGCATTGTGTTATTGGTCGCGATCGTGTTGTGCATGTTGTTTGTCATGACGGCGTGCGAATACGGGGAAACCGATAAACTCGGGATCGCGGACAAAAGTTTCGGCGAGCGGATTTGGATCGGCATTCAAGTGTCGTTGCTCGGAATCGGAACGGTTTTCGTCGTGTTGTTTGCGCTGATTCTGTTCGTCTCGTTGATCAAACTGATTTCGCTGATCGGCAACAAAAAGCAGCAGAAACAGCAGGCTTTGCCGCAAGCGGAGAAGGCGCCCGCGTTGCCGTCGGGCGGCGTTTGCGAGGACGACGAAGTCGTCGCGGCGATTACGGCGGCGTTGCAGGTTTATTACGAAGCGCAGAACGCGCAGTATCCGACGTCGAATCTGAGATTCAAAGTTCGGTCCATCAAACAAATCAAATAAATCATTCGGAAAAGAAAGGAGAACTCTATTATGCGTACATTCAATATCAAAGTGAACGGTAAGGCCTACGCGGTCGAAGTCGAAGAAGTCGTTTCGGGCGGCGCGGTCGTTACGCCCGTCGTCAGTTCCGTGGCAGCCGCGCCCGTTGCGGCGGCTCCGGCTCCCGCAGCTGCGGGCGAAGGCGCTCCCGTCAAGTGCGAAATGCCCGGTTTGGTCAAGAAACTTTCTTATTCCAACGGCGCAAGCGTCAAGAAAGGCGATACGATCTTGATCTTGGAAGCGATGAAAATGGATACCCCGATCGCCGCGACGCAGGACGGCGTAATCACGTATGCGGTACAGCCCGGCGCCAATGTCAATACCGGCGACGTTTTGTGCACGATCGCGTAAGGATTCGGAGGCAAAATGGCTACATTTTTTACGACCGTGCCTTCCAATTTGCTGGTAGACTCGCTCAAAAACCTTTGGAACAGCACCGGGTTTATGACCTCGCTGACTCCGATTTGGCAGAATTTGATCATGCTGGTCATTGCCGGCGTGCTGATTTATCTTGCCGTCGCCAAAGAGTTTGAGCCCAATCTGCTGCTGGCAATCGGTTTCGGCATGTTTATTATCAATATTCCGGGCGCGTACAACATCTTGTACGGCACGCTCGGGTATTCGGTGTCGTTTACGGGTACGCAAGCGCAGATCGAGGCTTTGATCTCCGCCGGTATCATGAACGATAACGGGCAGTTGCTGTTCCACGGCGTGTCGTTGGGCAACAACATGACGCTCAACCAGTTGGTCGATCTCGTCAACAGCACGTTGCCCGAAGCGGAGCAGATCGGTACGCATTTGAGCTACATGGCGCGTTACGAGCTGGTCGAAGAACATATTCTGCAATATTTGACCGAGTCGATCGGCGCGTTGCAACTCGACATCAATACGGCGAAAGCGCTGTCTTTCGGACATCAGGTCGTCAAGGATCAGGGGCTGTTCTTCTATCTGTATAAGGGCGTGGAATGGGTTATTTATCCGCCGTTGATCTTCTTGGGCATCGGCGCGATGACCGACTTCGGTCCGTTGATCGCCAACCCCAAGAGCTTGATCATGGGCGCGGCGGCGCAGCTGGGTATTTTTGTGACCTTCCTGATCGCGATCAATATCGGTTTTACCGGCGAAGAAGCGGCGGCGCTCGGTATCATCGGCGGCGCGGACGGTCCGACGGCGATCTACGTGACGACCAAACTCGCGGCGCATCTGTTGCCGGCGATCGCGGTTGCGGCGTATTCGTACATGGCGTTGATTAAGGTTATTCAGCCGCCGATCATGAAGCTGTTGACGACCCAAAAAGAACGTCGCGTCAAAATGGAGCAGTTGCGTCCGGTCAGCAAGGTGGAGAAAGTTATTTTCCCGATCGCCGTAACCGGCATCGTCGGCATCATTTTGCCGTCGGCGATTCCGTTGCTCGGCATGCTGATGCTCGGTAACTTGATGAAAGAATCGGACGTCGTACCGCGTTTGACCAACACCGCCAAGAACGAATTGATCAATATCATTACGATCTTGCTCGGATTGCTGGTCGGCACCAAGGCGACGGCGGACGTATTCCTGACGTTGCAGACGTTGTTGATCATCGTGATCGGCGTGTTTGCGTTCGCGTTCGGCACGGCGGGCGGTCTGGTGATCGGCAAGATCATGTACAAGACGTCGCACGGCAAGATCAACCCGTTGATCGGCGCGGCAGGCGTCAGCGCGGTTCCGATGGCGGCGCGTATCGCGCACAATGTCGGACAGGAAGAAGATCGCAGCAACTATTTGCTGATGCACGCGATGGGACCCAACGTCGCAGGCGTCATCGGTTCGGCGGTTGCGGCAGGCGTGCTGTTGTCCATCTTCGGCGCGTAATCGAATAGGAGATTCAATATGGCTAAGGTTTATATTACGGAGACAATTTTGCGCGACGCGCACCAATCGCAAGCCGCGACGCGTATGAGACTGGACGAGATGCTGCCGATGGCGGCGGAACTCGATAAGATCGGATACTTTTCGATCGAGTGCTGGGGCGGCGCGACGTTCGATTCCTGCATGCGTTTTCTGAACGAAGACCCGTGGGAAAGACTGCGTCAACTCAAAAAGGCGATGCCCAACACGCCGTTGCAGATGTTGTTGCGCGGACAGAACATTTTGGGTTACAAGCACTATGCGGACGACGTGGTCGACGAGTTCGTGCGTCAATCCATCCGCAACGGCATCTCGATCATTCGTATTTTCGACGCGCTCAACGATCCGCGCAACATGCGTCAGGCGATGGAGAGCTGTAAGAAGCACGGCGGCGTCTGCGAAGCGACGATTTCGTACACGACGAGTCCGGTACACACCAACGAATATTTCATCAAGCTTGCCAAGCAGCTGGAAGAGATGGGCGCGGATATCATCTGTATCAAAGATATGGCGGGTATTTTGTTTCCGTACGTCGCATACGATTTGGTCAAGGGCATCAAGGCGGTGCTCAAACCCGAGACCAAAGTCCACCTGCATACGCACCAGACCGCAGGCACGGGCAACCAGACGTATCTCAAGGCGATCGAAGCGGGCGTAGACATCATCGACTGCGCGCTCAGCGCGATGGGCAACGGCACGTCGCAGCCGGCGACCGAGCCGATGGTTGCGATTTTGCAGAATACGGAATACGACACCGGTTTGGATTTGAAGAAACTCAGCGAGATCTCCTCGTATTTCGACGGCGTTGCCAAGCGTCTCAAAGAAGACGGATGGTTGACCGAAAAATCGCTCAAAACCGACGTCAACGCGTTGATTTACCAAGTGCCGGGCGGCATGCTGTCCAACTTGGTCGGACAGCTCAAAAAAGCCAACGCATTGGATAAATACGAACAGGTTTTGGCGGAAGTTCCGCGCGTGCGCGCGGATTTGGGGTATCCGCCGCTCGTTACGCCGACCAGTCAGATCGTCGGTACGCAGGCGGTATTCAACGTGCTCAGCGGCGCGCGTTATAAGATGGTTTCGCAGGAGACCAAGGGCGTTCTGCGCGGCGAGTATGGCAAATTGCCGGCGGAGCCGAACGCGGATATCGTCGCGCAAGTGCTCGGCGATGCGGAGCGCATCACGTGCCGTCCCGCCGATTTGATCGAGCCGGAATTGAAAAAGTATTCCGAAGATCCGGAGCTCAAACCGTATATCCGCCAGCCCGAAGACGTGCTTTCGTACGCGTTGTTCCCGCAGGTTGCGCTCAACTATTTCCGTTATCGCGCCGCCAACGAGTACCACGTGGATTCCGACATCGCGGATCCGTCCAAGGGTATTCAGATCGTTTGATCGTCGACAGACGCAGAGCCGTCCCCAAAGGGGCGGCTTTTTGCATATGCGGGGCGTTGCAGACTTGCCATAGAGACGCATTTCGGGTATAATGAACATATGAATCTTTTATTGGTCAACGACGACGGAATTTACGCGCAAGGCATTCGGACGCTTGCCGGCGCGTTGTCGCGCGAGCATTGCGTCTATGTTGTCGCGCCGCATACCGAGATGTCGGGTACGGCGCATGCGGTTTCGTTCCATCGACATTTGCATTACACGCGTTTGGAGCTGGTCGAAGGCGCGCAGTGTTACGCGCTTACCGGCACGCCCGCCGATTGCAGCAAATTCGGGCTGGAATATCTGTTTGCGGATCGTAAGATCGATTGTGTGATCAGCGGGATCAACGACGGGTACAATCTCGGCAGCGACGTAATTTATTCCGGCACCGTCAATGCGGCGTTGGAAGCCGCGATGCTCGGCGTACCGGCGATCGCGGTATCGCAGGCGGACGGTTTGCGGGATTTTGCGTACAGCGCCGATTTTATCGCGCGCAATTTGTCGGATTTGTGCCGCATATTGCCGGCGGACGGCGCGCGGATTTTGAGCATCAACATTCCGTCCGATCGGGCGGAAGAGATTGCCGGCGTACGATTCGTCAAAGTCGGTACGCGCAAGTACAGCGACCGTTATTTGGACGAAGGGCTGCGCGGGTATCGGATCGTCGGCGCGCCGATCGAAGACGAGCGCAACGATGCGGAATCGGACGTGCTGTGCGCGCAGTCCGGATATATCACCGTGTCGCCGATTGCCGCGGATTGCAACGATTGGGATGCGCTGCGGCGTTTGCAAGGACGATCGTTATGCAAGTAGTCGTGATTGGCGGCGGCGTCGCAGGAACGTTTTGTGCCGGACAGATCGCCGAATTCGGACATTCCTGCATCTTGATCGAACGCAATGAGAAGATCGGCAAAAAATTGTATTTGACCGGCAAAGGGCGTTGCAACTTGACCAACGATACCGACGTGCCCGGGATTTTGTCTCAGGTGTTGCATGGAGACAAGTTTTTGTTGTCCGCTTTGCATCGCTGGGGCGCGGCGGACACGATGGAATTCGCTCGACAAAACGGTTGTCCGGTCAAGGTCGAGCGCGGCAATCGCGTTTTTCCGCAGTCGGACAAGTCCAGCGACGTCATACGTCTGTTGGAGCGCTACGCACGGGACAACGGCGCGGAAATTCGTCTGAATACGCGCGTATCCGGCATCGAGATCGCGGACGGTCGCGTATGCGCCGTGATTGCGGACGGTAGACGGATCGCATGCGATCGCGTCGTCGTTGCGACGGGCGGACGGTCGTATTCGTCGACGGGCAGCACGGGGGACGGTTATGCGTTTGCGCGGCAGTGCGGACATACGGTGGTTGCGCCGCGTCCCGCATTGGTGCCGATGTATGCGGACGGTTACGCGACTTTGGCGGGACTGACGCTCAAAAACGTCCGCGCGACGTTGACGCACGACGGGCGAGAAATCGCGTCGCAATTCGGCGAATTGTTGTTTACGCACACCGGCGTGAGCGGTCCGGTCGTGCTGTCGCTGTCCGGATATGCCAATCGCTATTGGCAAGACGGCGCGTTGCAGGGCAAGAACGAATTGCTTTTGGATCTCAAAACCGCATTGGACGAACAGACTTTGGATGCGCGGATGCAACGGACGTTTGCGCAGTGCGCCAATATGCGTTTGCGCAATGCGGTATCCGATTATTTGCCCAAAGCGCTGGTCGCGT
The DNA here is from genome assembly GCA_910576875.1 of uncultured Christensenella sp. Classification (GTDB taxonomy): domain Bacteria; phylum Bacillota; class Clostridia; order Christensenellales; family UBA3700; genus MGBC101980. Next base: position 4,102 of record CAJTKI010000049.1, on the reverse strand, counting down.
TTTGGCTGGATCGGGCGGGCGTGGCGCAGGATCGTTTTTGTCATTCGGTTACCAAGTCCGAGCGCGAACGATTGGTTCGTACGCTCAAACGGTTTTCGATCTCCGTGCGCGCGCTCGGCGACATCGAATGCGGGATCATTACCGCGGGCGGCGTCGAGTTATCTCAGGTGCAACCCAAGACGATGGAGAGCAAACTCGTAAGCGGATTGTACTTCGCAGGAGAAGTTTTGGACATCGACGCGCTGACGGGCGGTTATAACATTCAAATCGCGTTGTCGACCGCTTATGCGGCGGCGTGCGCGATAAAAAACAGTTGATATTTGCCGTGTTTTCGGCTATACTGGAATACTGTAAGGAGCCAATATGTTGAACATAGCCATCGACGGTCCGTGCGGAGCGGGCAAAAGCACTATCGGCAAGCTCGTTGCGCGCGAGTTGGACATTACGTATCTGGATACGGGGGCGATGTATCGCGCGGTGGCGTTGTACGTGAGCGAGCGCGGGATCGACGTCAACGACGCCGAATCCGTACGTCGATTGTTGCCCGATATTCGGATTACTTACGCGGGCGGCGCGCAGGATAAGCGCATTTTCGTCAACGGCAACGACGTATCTCTTGCGATTCGCGAACACCGGATTTCCAAGATGGCTTCCGATATTTCCAAGCAGCAGAGCGTACGCGATTTTTTGATCGCGATGCAGCGCGAGATCGCTTCGCAAAGCGACGTCGTACTCGACGGACGCGATATTACGAGCAATGTTTTGCCGCACGCGCAATTTAAGTTTTATTTGACCGCCGACGCGTCCGAACGCGCGCGCCGTCGGCATTCGGAATTGATTGCCAAAGGCAGCGACGTGGATTACGATACCGTCCTGCGCGATATCGTGGATCGGGATCGCAACGATATGAACCGTCCGATCGCGCCGTTGATCGTGACCGAAGACGCGGATGTCGTGGATTCGACAAACATGTCGATCGAGCAGGTCGTCGCATATATCGTAGACAAGGTTCGGCAGGGGTGAATTTTGCAGAGTACGTCGTCTGAAAACGAAAAGCAAGCCGCATGGATCTACCGCGCGATCGGCAAGGTCGGACGTTGGGTTTTGCGCTTTATTTGGCCGACCAAGATTTTTTATCCCGACAATTTCATTCGCGATCGTCGCGCGATCGTCATTTGCAACCATTACGGATTGGCGGACGCCAATCCGATTTTGAGCAAATTGTTCGGCAAAAAATCCAATGTCGTGCTCAAATCCGAGCTTACGCGTTTTCAATTCATATACGAAGTGCTCAAACAGGTCGGCGGCATTCCCGTTCGTCGCGGCGAAGGCGATATTGCCGCGGTTAAAAAGGTCGTGAGCGCGCTCAATCGCGAAGAGCAGGTGTTGTTGTTTCCCGAAGGCACGCGCAACCCGCAGGACATCAAAGAGATGCTTCCGTTTAAGGACGGAGCGGCGACGTTTGCGATCAAGACGCGTTCCGAAATCGTTCCCATTTTGTTGTACCGCCGTCCGCGTCCGTTTCGGCGCAATTATATGATTGTCGGACAACCGTTCGATCTTTCCGCATATTACGGACAGAGATTGGTGGAAGTCAAGCAGGACGCGACTTATTATATCGAGCATAAGATGCTGGAATTGCGCGCGCAGATCGACTGTATCGTCGAACAGTATCGCGGCAATCTCAAAAAGTACGCCGCGTGCGCGCAAAAGGAGCGCGATTGATGCGCATTTGCGTCGCGCCGGATAGCGGATTTTGCAAAGGCGTATCGCGCGCGATCGATATTGCGCTGTCTTGCAAGGGCGGCTGTTATACGCTCGGCAAACTGATTCACAACGAAAGCGTGCTCGCGTGGCTACAATCGCAGGGCGTCGTCGCAATCGACGATTTGGATCGGATCGAAGACGGCAAAACAGTCGTGATCCGCTCGCACGGCGTCGGCAAATCCGTTTACGATTATATGGACGATAACGGGATTTGCTATCTCGATGCGACGTGCGGTTTTGTCAAAAAAATTCACAAAATCGTCTATCGTCATTACAATTCGGGATACCGAATCGTCATTATCGGAGACCCCGCGCACCCCGAAGTGCAGGGGATCAACGGCTGGTGCGAATATACCGCGACGATTCTCGACGACGAACGTATTCCGCCGCTCGATCCGTCTCAAAAGTATTGCGTCGTATCGCAGACGACGTTTGATGATCGAAGCTATCGAAAAATCGTAAATTTGCTGGAAAAGTGTTGTAAAACAGTTGTCATTCATAATACAATTTGTTATACTACTATCAACAGGCAGAACCAAGCCGATTTGTTGAGCGCCGAATGCGACGCGATGCTGGTAATCGGTAGCAAAACCAGTTCCAATACGCGCAAGCTTTACGATATCTGCCGTCGCAATTGCGAGCGCACGTATGATGTCGAAACGCCGTTTCGATTGCGGCAAATCGATTGGGACGGGATAGAGAGAGTCGGCATCGTAGCCGGCGCGTCCACTCCGCCGCAGACGATCGGGCAGGTCGTCGAAGCGCTGATCCGAGATCACGGCGGCATTATGGACGATATGACACAGACAACCATCGGGACCTGTCCCGGCGAATGTAGCAAATAACAACTTGCCGCGCAGAGCGGCGCATCAATTCCGATCGGGGTTGATCAAGGAGGTAGTGACAAAATGAGCGAATCTCAAGTTCAAGATATTGAGAAAACCGTCGCAACGGAAGAAGCGTCGGCACAAGCTGTGCAAGCAGCGGAAGTTCCCGTAGAGGAAACCAAAGAAGTCGCAGCGGCGTCCAAGGCGGAAGTCGGCGAAGAGAGCGAATTCGAAAAAATGCTGAACAAGAGCGTTGCCAAGACGATGGATATCAAGCCGGGCAGACGCTACAATTGTACGGTAATTCAAGCGTCCGAAGACGGCATCACGGTCAGCTTCGGCGGTAAGAAGGACGGATTTATCGACAAGTCGGAAGTAGAAATGGACAACGCCGCATACGATCCTTCCCAATATAACGTCGGCGATACGATCGTCGCCAAGGTCATCGAGAAGAGCGGCAAGTCCAAGAACAACGACTGCATCGCTTTCTCCAAAAAAGAAGTCGATCGCGAGATCAAGGAAGATCAGGAAGCCGAAGAAATGCTGCGCGGCAACGAGTTCAAGTTGACGATGAAGGCAGCCGTCAAGGGCGGTTTGACCGCGGACTTCGGTCGCTATAAGATTTTCGTTCCGGCATCGCAGATCCGGATCGGATATGTAACGGACGAAGATTTGCAGAAATACGTCGGCAAATCGTTGCGTTTGAGAGCGATCAAAGGCAAAAAGGAAGAAGATCAAGAAGGCGACGTTGTCATCAAACGCAGAAAGACCGTCATCGCTTCCCAACGCGTGATTTTGGAAGAAGAAAGAGCGGCGAAGGAAGAAGCGTTGTGGGCAGGCATGCAGGTCGGCGCAATCGTAACCGGTAAGGTTAAGCGTTTTGCGGCGTTCGGCGCGTTCGTCAACGTCAACGGATTCGACTGCTTGGCGCACATTTCGGATATTTCGCATTACAAGATCGCGGAGCCGGGCGAAGTGCTCGAATTGGGCAAATCGTACGAGTTCGTGATTTTGAAAGCGGACAGAGAGAATCAAAGAGTTTCGCTCGGCTATAAGCAGTTGCAGAAAAAGCCGTACGAAATCGCTTATGAAAAATATCCGGTCGGCAGCGTCGTGACCGGCACGGTGCGCAGCGTATTCCCGTACGGCGCGTTTGTGCTGATCGAGCGCGATGTGGACGGTTTGGTTCCGGTTTCCGAGATTTCGCACAGCTTTACGAAGAATGCTGCGGACGTTTACAAAGTCGGCGACGAAGTGACGGCGCAGGTTATCAAGTTCGAAGGCAACAAGATCACGTTGTCCGTCAAGGCGCTCCAAGCCAAAGAAGACGGCGCAGTAGAGATCGAGACGACCGAAGAAGATTACAAGGAAGCCAAAGAGAAGCGCGCAGCGCGCACGGCGAAGAAATTCGAGAAAGCCGCTACCGGCGCTCCCGCCGCTCCCAAAAAGGCTCGCGCAAGAAAGGAAGAAGAGGAAGTTTCCACTTGGACGAGCGAACAGAACACCGC
>CAJTKI010000048.1 GCA_910576875.1 uncultured Christensenella sp. | reverse complement strand
GCACCGTTGTCGCCTGTCGCACCGTTGTCGCCTGTCGCACCGTTGTCGCCTGTCGCACCGTTGTCGCCTGTCGCATCATTTCAATTGTTCATTATTTTCCGTACACAATAGCGCAAGCCGATCAACACGCCGCAATGCGATCGCCGCGCGCCGACGACCGTCCGGAAGGCGCAATCCTGATTCCCGCAAACCATGCCCACGCGATACGGGAAATTGTTCCGGATTTTACATGACGCGTCGGGCGATTTCGTTGCATGTATCCGACTCTTGTATTTTTCGTACAGGAACAAGCCTGTCTGCCGCATCGCGTTCGCCTCGCCTTGACAAGCGGCGTGATCGGCGCATTTCTTTTGCCGTAAACCGCAACGGAAACGACGCGGGGAATTGTTCGGGAATTTCGCTTGACGCGTCGGGCGGTTATGGTATATACTTTATTCGCGCGTTTTATAGTATGGCAGGCGAAGAAAATCAACGCATTGCCGAAAAAGCGACGCGCAACCCGAATCGCAATCGAATTCTTGTATAGAATCATAAGGAGAGTATCATGAAAAGAACGTATCAACCCAAAAAGAGACAGCGTAGCAAAGTTCACGGTTTTCGCAAAAGAATGAGCTCCAAAGCCGGCAGAAACGTGATCAAAAGACGCCGCAACAAGGGCAGAAAGCAACTGACCGCGTAATTGCATGCAAAAACGGTATCGGCTCACGAATAAACGGGTTTTCCGATACCTGTACAGCCACGGAAAATCGGTCGCCAATCGACACATGGTGTTGATCTACGCGCCGTCCAAGTATCCGTTGCGCGTCGGCTTCGTCGTCAGCAAAAAGATCGGCAAAGCGGTCGTGCGCAACAAAGTGCGCCGTCGGATGCGGGAGAGTTTCCGCTCCGTCGTCGAACGGGTACAGCCCAAGACGAATTACATTTTGCTCGCGCGCGCCGGCATCGACCGATTGGAGTATCGCCAGCTGCGGGACAGCATGTTGCGTCTGCTCGGACAAGCGGGCTTATGGACGCCCGAATGCGAGGACGCGGCGCATGCGTAACGTATTTTCTTTGGCAATCGGCTATTACAAGACCTGTATCAATCCGCTCTTGCCCGACTCGTGCATCTATACGCCGAGTTGTTCGGCATACGCGCGGCAAGCATACGCGAAATATCGTCCGATCAAAGCGACGTTTTTGACGGCGGGACGGTTGTTGCGGTGCGCGCCGTGGGGCAAAGGGGGCTTCGACCCCGTCCGGGAAAACTGGAAAGGAAAGGCAAAATGGGTTCTATGATGTTATCTGCCGTGCTCGCCGCGGCGCAGGAACCGCAATTAACGAACGGCATCGGCAAATTGTTGCTCGCGCTGCACGAAAGCATGGGCGTGAGTTTCGGTGTGACGGTCATCGTGTTTACGGTACTGCTACGCGTGATTTTGTCACCGCTCGACATCTGGCAACGCATCGCGATGCGCAAGCAGACGATGAAAATGCAGGCGCTGCGCCCGAAATTGGAAAAATTGCAGCGTCAGTACGCGAATCGCCCCGATATTTTGCGTCAAAAACAGTACGAATTGCAACGCGGATCGGGCATGAACATGCTCGCGTCGTGTCTGCCGATGATCATTACGCTGGTCGTATTCTGGGTCGTGTTCGCGGGATTCCGCTCGCTGATCGCGTATCAGAACGAGATGATCATTTACCAACTCGACCATATTTACGCGCAGAACTATCCGCTCGTACAGGCGGGACAAATGACGATGGACGAGCTGAACAATCTGCTCGCGCAGTCCTACAATCCGGACAGCTTTTTGTGGATCAAAAACGTCCACATGTCCGATATCGGAACCAACGTCATTCCTTCGATTCAGAACTTTTTGTCCACCGGCGTAGGCGGTTTGGGCGCGGATCTGCCCGACGGTTTGAGCGCGTCGTACGAAACGCTCGTCGGTCCGGCAATGCAGTTGTATAACAAGCAAAGCTTCTGGGATGCGGGGCGCTGGAACGGTTATTTTGTGCTGCCCGTGTTGGCGATCGGCACCAGCATTCTGTCCACGCTGTTGACGCAAAAGTTGCAGCCGCAACCGGTTGCCGCCGATCCGACGCAGGAAAAAACCCAAAAAATGACGATGAAAATGATGACGTTTCTCATGCCGGTCATGCTGGGCGTGTTTGCGATCATGTACAGCGCGGCGTTTGCGATCTACTACGTCGTCGGCAACGTCCTGATGACGATCATGTCGCTGACGTTTACGCTGATCACGCGGCATTTGGACAAAAAGAACGCTGCCCAAGCGCAGATTTAACGAGCAAAATACGATCGGGGCGCGCCGTCGCGCGTCCGTAAGGAGATATCCATGAAAAGTGTAGAAGTGACTTCCGTCGGTTACGACGCGGCTTTGAGCAAAGCCTTGGAAGAACTCGGCTTGCCGTTGGAGCAAGTCGACGTCGAAGTCGTCAAAGAGACGGGGCTGTTGCGCAAAAAAACGACGTTGCGCGTCAGTCAGAAACGCAGCGCGGACGTGCTTGCAGTCGATTTTATCCGCGGCATCATCGAAAAGATGGGCATCGATTGTCAGGCGGACGTGTTCGAACGCGACAACGCGTACGTCATACAGCTTTCGGGACCGGATACGGCGACGCTGATCGGCTATCGGGGCGACGTGTTGGACAGTCTGCAATATCTGGCGCTGTTGGTCTGCAACAAAAACAATCCGGAAGGAAAGCGTCTCGTCATCGACGGCGAGAATTATCGCGACAAGCGTACCGTTACGCTTGCCAAACTCGCCAAAAGACTGGCGTTTAAGGCAGCAAAGACGGGACAGCAAATCGTGTTGGAGCCGATGAATCCGTTCGAACGTCGCATCATTCATTCGACGTTGCACGACGATAAATTCGTGACGACGGCGAGCGAAGGCGTAGAACCCAATCGCTACGTCGTCATCAAGCCCAACCGTACTTCGCCCCGCCACAGCTACGGCGACGGCAACGGATACGAGCGTCGCGGCGGATACAACCGCGACGGCGGAAATTCCGGCGACGGTTACCGTCGGGAAGGGCGCGCGCCCCGCAGCCGCGACGGCTACGAAAACCGCGAACCCGTTCCGCGCGAACCGGATACCGGCAATCTGTCCGAGCCGACCGATATGTACAACTCGGATTACAGCCGCAACTTCCGCAAAACGGGCGTCAAACGCATGCGCAGTTTCGGCGGACCGAAAAGCAAATATTTCTAAGCCGATATTCGACGGTCGAAAGAGTTCTTTCGACCGTTTGCTTTTGGACGTTCTGCGGGATCCCGATTCGCCTTTTGCATACGGAGAATCGACGGCATGCCGAGAGAACAGATGAAAGCTTGATCGCTTCGAAACCGAACGGCATTCCGAACGCGCGCAGTATACACAAATCTTGTCCGTCGTGCATGCCTGGAAAGGTTCCGCATTCGGCGATCGTCGACAGATGCGATAGCGCCGTTGCGACACGCGCCTCGATACGAAAAACGCGCTGTAAAGCGCTTGATTGCATACAATGTCTTATATCGATCGATTCCAAGAGAAAGCAACCGCCTACGCGCTCGGCAGACCGTCCTATCCGACGGCCGCCGTGGACGCGATGTTTGCATGCGCCGGCAAGGACGTTGCGGCAATCGCGGACATCGGGTCGGGGACGGGCATTCTGACGCGCCAACTGTTGGAGCGGGGACCCGTCGTCTATGCCGTCGAGCCGAACGACGATATGCGCGCGCAAGCGGATCTCGCGCTCGGCTCTTGTCCGAACTATCGCAGCATTTGCGCCGTTGCCGAACATACGACGCTCGACGATCGGAGCGTGGACGTCGTGACGGCGGCGCAGGCGTTCCATTGGTTCGATCCCGTCGCGTTTCGCAACGAGTGCGCGCGCATTCTGCGCGACGACGGCAACGTGTTTTTGTTATGGAACGCGCGGGAAGACGCGCCGATCCATCGCCGTCTGTCCGCGATCTGCAAGGCGTACTGTCCGACGTTCGACGGATTTTCGGGCGGCATGCGCCGAGACGATCCGCACATTCGCGCTTTTTTCGACGACGCATACGACCGATGGACGTTCCCTTGTCCGATCCGCGCCGACCGACAGCGGTTTGTCGAGCGCGCGTTGTCGTCTTCGTACGCGCCGCGGCGCGGCGAGCGCGCGTACGACGCGTTTGTCTCCGCGTTGCACGAACTGTTTTCCGAATTTTGCGACGGAGACGCAGTCTCGTTGCCGCACAGCACGGTCGTGTATCGCAATACGCGTCCGTTGCGATAATCGCGCGTCTTGCCGTAACGGCGCAGACGGGATTTTGTATCGCAAGACAACGGATCAATCATCTTAGCGCGTTTGCGATTTTATAAAAACAATTCGTACCTGCCGCATTTGAAACGTCGCGCATGCCGACGCGTCTCGCCGATCGTATTCCGCGGACGCAAGAAAAAGGGCGGCATCGCCGCCTCGTTTGAACCGAATCGAAAACGCGTTATTTCCCCAAACAAAATTTGGAAAAAATCCGATCCACGATATCTTCGCTCGCCGTATGTCCGGTGATCTCGCCGAGCGCGAAATACGCGTTGCGCAGATCGAGCAAGATGCATTCGGTCGGTTGTACGTCCAATGCGTCCGCTGCCGCGCGCACGCTCGCAATCGCCTGATCCAACGCGCGCACGTGCCGTTCGTTGGTGACGATCTCCGCGCCCGGATCGATTGCCTGCGTGACGACCGCGTCGACGATCGCGTTGCGCAACGTCTCGATGCCGATCCCCTGCGTTGCGCTGAGCGCAATGCCGTCGGAAGTATCCTGCGCGAGCGGCAAATCCGTCTTGTTGTATACGCGCAGCAGTCTGGCGTCCGTATCGCGCAATTCGCGCTCCAACGCGCGTTGGGATTCGTCTGCGGGACGCGACGCGTCGATCATATGCAATACGACGTCGCTCGTGCGCGCGCTGCGTTTACTGCGCTCGACGCCGATCCGCTCGACCGCGTCTTCGCTCTCCCGTATCCCCGCCGTATCGATCAGCCGCAACAAGATGCCGCGCACTTCGATGCTCGCTTCCAGCGTGTCGCGCGTCGTACCGGCGATGTCGGTCACGATCGCGCGATCCTGACCGAGCAGACGGTTGAGCAGAGAAGATTTGCCGACGTTCGGATTGCCGACGATCGCGACGGCGATGCCGTTGCGAATATACGCGCCCGTCTGCGCGGTGTCCCGCAACGCCCGCAACGCGTCGTAAATTCGTTCCGTCCATTGGCGCGCGTTGGTACGCGCTTCGTCTTCCATCTCGTCGGGGTAATCGAGCGACGCTTCCAGCTCGCCGATGCCGTCGAGCAGCTGATCGTTCAGCTCCCCGATACGCCGCGCCAGCGCGCCTTGCGCCTGTCGCGACGCCGCGCGCACCGCCGCCATGCTTTCGCCTTGGATCAAATCGACGATGCCTTCGCAATCGCTGAGCGCGTATTTACCGTTGAGAAACGCGCGTTTGGTAAACTCGCCCTTGTCCGCCGCCTGTGCGCCAAGGTCGAGACACGCCCGATACACGGTACGCATCAGCCGCACGCCGCCGTGGCATTGGAATTCCACCAAATCTTCGCCGGTATACGAATGCGGCGCGCGGAAATACACGGCAAGCGCTTTGTCCGTGACGTCGCCCGCCGTAACCGTACCGTAATACATGCGGTTGGGTTGCGCCTGCGTAAAATCTTCCGCCTGTTTGGAGCGAAACATGCGCGCGGCGATCCGCAACGCGTCGTCTCCCGTCATGCGAATAATGCCGATTGCGCCGGCAACGAGCGGCGTGGATATCGTAGCGATCGTTTTCATGCGACTATTGTAACACACGGCGATAGTAATTGCAATTCTATCGGGCGATATGCTATAATCGTACGCGATGGACGCTTATCGCAAACAATACGACGCAATCGTCATCGGAGCCGGTCACGCGGGCGTGGAAGCCGCGTTGGCTTTGGCGCGCCTGGGACACGACACACTGTGCGTGACGCTGTCGCTGGACGCGATCTCTTTCATGGCGTGCAACCCGTCCATCGGCGGCACCGCAAAAGGGCATTTGGTACGCGAAATCGACGCGCTCGGCGGGCAGATGGGACTGTCCGCGGACGCGACGCTGCTCCAACTGCGCATGCTCAATCTGGGCAAAGGCGCGGCGGTGCATTCGTTGCGCGGACAGATCGACAAAATCCGATATCATCACTGCGTCAAGCGCGTGCTCGAAGACACGCCGCATTTGACGTTGCTGCAAGGCGAAGTCGCGCGAATCGTCACCGAAAACGACCGCGTTTGCGGCGTCGTTACGACGACCGGACAGCGCTTCGAATGCCGCGCCGTCGTCGTCGCGACCGGCGTGTATCTGAATGCGGAAATCATCATCGGCGACCACCGCCAAGCGGTGGGTCCCAACGGTTTTTCGCGCGCGACGCATCTGACCGACTGTCTGCAATCGCTGGGCATCCCGATGCGCCGTTTCAAGACCGGCACGCCCGCGCGCGTCGATCGCAAGAGCATCGATTTTTCTCAGATGCAGATCCAGCACGGCGACGAGGGACTGTATCCGTTCTCGTTTATGACGCCGGGCACGATCGAAAACCGCGAACCTTGCTGGCTGACGTACACGACCGAACGCACGAAGGAAATCATCCTTGCCAATCTCGACCGTTCGCCGCTTTACAACGGCAGCATTCACAGCGTCGGACCGCGCTACTGTCCTTCGATCGAAGACAAAGTCGTGCGCTTTGCCGACAAACAGCGCCATCAGTTGTTTGTCGAACCGGAAAGCGCGTGGACGGACGAAATGTATATTCAGGGCATGAGTTCGAGCATGCCGTTCGACGTCCAATTGGAGATGTATCGCAGCGTGATCGGACTGGAACGCTGCAAGATCATGCGCTATGCGTACGCGATCGAATACGATTGCATCGACTCGCTCGCGCTGGACGCGTCGCTCGCGGTCAAACATCTGGGCGGACTGTATCTCGCCGGACAGCTCAACGGATCCAGCGGCTACGAAGAAGCCGCCGCGCAGGGACTGATCGCGGGATTGAACGCCGCGCGGTATCTGCAAGAGCGTCCGCCGATCACGTTGACGCGCGACAGTTCTTATATCGGGGTCCTGATCGACGATCTGGTCACCAAGGGCACCAATGAACCGTATCGCATGATGACCGCGCGCGCGGAACATCGTCTGCATTTGCGACAGGAAAACGCCGACGCGCGTCTGACGCCGATCGGCAGAGAAGTCGGACTCGTGGACGATGCGCGCTGGAACGCGTTCTGCGCCAAACAGGATGCGATGCGCGAGTTGTCCGCATTGTTGGACACCCGCGTGCCGCCGCGCGATTATGCGCCGTATTTCGCGTCGATCGACGAACCGGTCACCGACAACGCGTTGCGCTATCGCGATATGTTGCGCCGCAACAACGTCACGCCGGAAAATCTGCAAGCCGCGTTCCCGCCGCTGCAAGAGACGGATCTGCGCCTGTTGCGCGAATGCGCGACGCAGATCAAATACGAAGGTTACCTTGCCAAACAAGACGCCGCGATCGAACAGAATCGCAAACTGGAAAGCAAAGCGTTGCCGGCGGACGCCGATTATCTGTCCATTGCGGGACTGCGGCTGGAAGCGCGCCAAAAGCTCGACCGCATCCGCCCCGCCAATCTGGGACAGGCGTCGCGCATCAGCGGCGTATCGCCCGCCGACATCACGGTGTTGCTCGTGTGGCTGTCCCGCAAGGAGCGCGTATGACGCTGCAAGATTTTCTTGATGCATACGACGCTACCCGCGCGCAGTCGATCTCGGAACGATTCGACGCCTATACCGCGCATCTGATCGAGACAAACGAAAAATTCAATTTGACCGCGATCACCGATCCCGCCGAAATCTCCGTATTGCACTATCTGGACAGCGCGCAGGGCGCGCGCCTTTTGCCGCGCGGCGCCAAAGTATGCGACGTCGGCGCGGGCGCGGGATTCCCGAGCGTGCCGCTCGCGCTGTTGCGGGACGACTGTACGTTTACGCTCGTGGACAGTCTCAACAAACGCGTCGGATTTCTGCAAGAAATCTTTCGGCGTCTGGATCTGCCGCATTGTCGCGCCGTGCACAGTCGCGCGGAAGACTTTGCGCGTACGCATCGCGGCGCGTTCGACGTCGTCGTTGCGCGCGCGGTCGCGCCGTTGCCGACGCTGCTCGAATATTGCGCGCCGTTGACCGCGCAGGGCGGTTTGGTCGTCGCCTATAAGGGCAATCGCGCAGACGAAGAAGCCGAAGACGCGCAACGCGCGGCGACGCAATTGGGACTGCTCGCGATCGATGCGATCGAATACACGCTTCCGATCGGCGGTACGCGCAAGATTCTCGTCTATCGACGCGACGGCGACTGTCCGACTCGGTATCCGCGCGGCGGCAACAAGCCGCGTACCAATCCTTTATAAGTTATATAAAATTCCGCGTCGTTGCGCGGGATTTTCGCACCGTATCGATATCGACGCGTCGCGGTTTTTTATCGGTTTGTTTGCCAACGATATTTTCTGTTTTCGATCGCAATGGTTTGCATCGTCGATTTTTAGAATCGTCTGCGCGCATGCGACGCGTTGCGCAATTAAGCGGTTGCCAAACGCAGGCGGATATGTTATACTGATCCCGAACAAAACTTTGGAGCGAAAGGTATGAAAAAAGGCGGTCTCAGCATCGGCATCGAAGAATTGATGGGCATGACGGGCAACAATCCGGACTTTACCAGTTACGACGAACACGGCAATCTCAATCAGGGCGTCGAAGAAGTATCGATCGACCGCGTGATTCCCAACGCGGGACAGCCGCGCAAACAGTTCGATCAAACCGCTTTGGAAGAACTCGCCGCTTCGATCCGCAATTACGGCGTTCTGCAACCTATTTTGGTCTGCAAAATCAAAGATCAATATCAGATCGTCGCCGGCGAACGCCGTTACCGCGCAAGTAAAATGGCGGGTTTGACGACGATTCCGGTTATTGTCCGCGATCTGTCGTTGCAACAACGCAAAGAAATCGCTTTGATCGAAAACCTGCAACGTCAGGATCTCAACCCGATCGAAGAAGCGCTTGCATACAGAGCTTTGATCGAAGAATATAAATTCACGCAGGAAGAACTCGCCGACAAACTCGGCAAGTCGCGTCCCGCGATCGCCAATTCGATGCGGTTGCTTACGTTGCCCAAACAGGTGCTCGATCTGATCGCCGCGGGCAGACTGAGCGCGGGACATGCGAGATGTCTCGTACCGGTCAAAGAAATCGAAATGCAGATTAAGTACGCCAACGCCGCTTGCGACAAGCAGCTTTCCGTACGCCAACTGGAAACGATCGTGCAAAATCATCTCAAACCCGCGCAACCCAAACCGGTCAAGACCGTGTTGAGCGTGGAACTCAAAAAGTTCGTCAACGACATGCAACGCGCATTCGGGACCAAAGTCAAAGTCGTCGGCAACAACAATACCGGTCGTATCTATATCGACTACTATTCGCAGGACGATCTCAATCGTTTCTTCGATCTGTTGGACAAACTCAAAGACTGATTTTACGATTCAATGAGATTGCCGCCTTTGCAAAAAGGCGGCTTTTTTACGCTATTTTTATTGCAAGAACGCTATATACCGTCTTATACGAAATAGTAAAATCATAGAAAAGACAATACGACTTTTTCGATTTGGAATACCGCAAAGACCGTTATGCAAAATCCGCAAGCAACCTTGCGGATTTTCGGTCAAACGCAAACCGATCCGTATATCGCCGATCGTAATCGCGATTGCCATATTTTATACAATGTTTTCTTTCGGAGAGAAATAGCTGTTCGACGCGATCGCTCTGTCATAAATCCGTTCAAAACGGATATTTTACCCGATATATCCGATGGACATAAACGCATCGACGACAACCGATATTTTATATACGTCGCGCCGTTTGCGCTATGACCGCGAAAAAGGCGTCATTTTTTTGCCAAATCGTAACTGACGGCAATCCGATCGAACAACGTCTCGTCGTCCGCCGTATCGTCCAATACGACGGTATACCAATATTTCTTATTCATATGATAGCCGGGCAGAAAGACGACGCCGTCCACAAGGCGCTCCGTATCCTGCGCCGTCGCGTGCAGATCGAGCGCTTCGACGATTTCGTCGGAATCGAAACCGAGTTTTCTGCGCGACACCGTCATCAAGACGGCATACCATTTGCGACTGTCTTTGCGCCGAATTGCGGCATTTAGATCGTCTTTCCACAAAAATTCCGGTTCGTCGCCGTACTTGTCGGCGATATGCGAGACGATCCGCTTGCTTTGTCGCTCGCCGAACGTCTTGTTTTCCCAACAGCGTTCGACGATTTCCGTCCACAATGCTTCGCAAAGCGTACGCAACGCCCCGACGTATCCGCCGCACGCGTCGGGCACGCGAATCAATACGTACGGATCTCCGCTGTCGCAATCGATTACGTCCCATTCGACGCCGTCGTCGTCGCGGATCGCAACGACAATGCGAAATTGTCCTTCCATGACGGTTCGTTCGTACCGATAGAGCGCGCCGTCGCGCACAAATCCGAACGCGACGAGTTTGTCGCGATTGCATTTTTTATTGTACAACAGATCTTGTAAGTCGAACATAAAAAAATTCCCCCGTTTGCACGGGGGAAAACGCTTATCAGCGTACGATGCGGATCGGCAAAATCAAATACAGGAATTGTTCGCCTTCCACCGGCATGATCAATCCGGGCGCGGTCGCCGAGTTGATCGTCAGAATGATAAATTCGTCCGTAATGACTTTGAGACAGTCCGCCATATACTTCGCATTGAATCCGATATTGACGTCTTTGCCTTTCGTAAAGATGGAAATGATCTCTTTGCTTTCGCCCAGTTCGCTCGACGAGACGATCGTCATCTTGCCTTCTTTGATCTCCAACTTGATCAGATTGGATTTGTCGTAACGAGACAGGATGCTCGCGCGTTCGATCGCGTCTTCGAGTTGCTGTTTGTTGATCGTGACGATCGTTTCTTTCTCGGAAGGAATCGTGTTTTTGTAGTTGATGAACGCGCCGCTCAACAGCGAAGCGATTACCTTCGTATGATTGAGATCCACCATCATTTTGGACGCGCTCAAATGAATCTTGACGATCTCTTCGTCGTTGTCGAGCAATTTTGCGATTTCGAGCAAACTCTTCGCGGGTACGATCGCTTCGGTCGGTTCGTAAGACTGCGCCAACTCCTTTTTACATATCGCCAGTCGAAATCCGTCCAGCGCGACGCATTTGATTTCGCTGTCCTTGATTTCGAGCAGACAACCTTTCAGGATCGGTCTCGCGCCGTCCGTCGCGGCGGAGAAGATCGTCTTGTTGATCATCTCGCGCAGATCTTTCTGCATCATCGATACGACGGTGTCGTATTCGTATTCTTTGATCGGCGGATATTCTCCGATCGCCATCGTTTTCAGGAACGTCGAACTGTCCGCGTACTGAATGGTCAAATTGTCGTCCGTTATGTCGCTCAGTTCTATCGTGTCTTCGCTTGCCAGTTTGCGCGCCAGATCGTTGATCAGTTTGCCGGGGACGAGCACTTCGCCTTCCATGCGCACTTCCGCTTTGATCTGTTTGATGATCGCAAAATCGAAATCCGTCGCATACAGCGTCAAAGTATCTCCGAATGCGCTGAGCTTGACGCCTTCCAGAATCGGCTGCGTCTTTTTGATCGGCAACGCCTTGATGACTTTTGCCAACGCGTCTGCAAAATCCATTCCGTTACAAGCAATTTTCATAGTCTTTTTCTCCTTACCTTGCTCCCGCCGCGGGGAGATACGATTTCTTCTTTTTATTTCTTTGGCAGTAGTAGTTACGATAGAACGTCGGGATAAGTGTATAACTCGTTTTTTTCTGTTCCCGTGTCTGTTAAGACTGCCTTTTTGTCTGTATAAGGTCGTGTATAACTTTTTGCTGTTTTACACATTTCCACATCAGCGCTTTTGGATCATGTTTTTGATGTCTTTGATCTGCGACGCGACGAAGTGATCGGTCTGTTGTTGTTCGAGGATTTTGTTCTTCGCGTACATGATCGTCGTGTGGTCTTTTCCGCCGAAATAGTTGCCGATCGTCGCCAGCGGCAAGCCCAGCAGATCGAAGATCAGGAAGATCGCGATCTGTCTGGCAAACGCGATTTGTTTGGTCTTGCGTTTGCCGACGATTTCCGCTTTCGGGATATTGTAATACGCGCAAGTCGCCTCGACGATCGTATCGATCGACAGGATATGCGTCGTCACGTCGATGTCGTCTTTGAGCGCTTCTTTGATGATGTCGATGTTGTCCGCTTCTTTGCCCACGAGCGAGCAATAGAAGATGACTTTGCTCAACGCGCCTTCCAGTTCTCGAATGTTGGAATCGATCTTTTCGGCGATAAAGTACATGACGCTGTTGGAAATGTTGACTTTTTTGTCCAACGCCTTTTTTTGCAGGATCGCGATACGCGTTTCCAGATCGGGTTGGGTGATGTCGCAGGTCAGTCCGCATTGAAAGCGCGATTGCAGTCTTTCTTCTAAAAACGTCAGTTCGCGCGGATGGCGATCGGACGAAATCACGATTTGCTTTTTGGACTGATACAGGTTGTTGAACGTATGGAACAACTCTTCCTGCGACGTCGTTTTGCCGGCGATAAACTGGATATCGTCGAGCATCAACACGTCTACATTGCGGTATTTTTCGCGAAAACGCTTGTTTTGTTCGTTATCGCGGTTGTTGCGAATGCTGTCGATGAAGTCGTTGACGAACTGTTCGGTCGTCACGTATAAGATTTTCGTGCGCGGATTCTGTTGCAGGATATGGTTGCCGATCGCGTGCATGATGTGCGTTTTTCCCAATCCCACGCCGCCGTAGATGAAGAGCGGGTTAAACTGCTGTCCCGGATTTTTCGCGACCGCCTGCG
>CAJTKI010000047.1 GCA_910576875.1 uncultured Christensenella sp. | reverse complement strand
AGCCATATTATAACAACCCGACGCGGGAATGGCAAGCGATTTTCGAAATATTTATCAAATCGTATCCCGACGCGCATCCGCGGATCCGTACGCGGCGACATGCGCCGCGACAAAACGCGCCGCGCGCGGGGCGATCAAAAATGCAAGCGGCGTTTAAGCTCCCCGACGTACGATTTGCGGACGAACATCATCATCGCCAATACGTCCACCAGACCGCGCGCAGTGCAGACATACCAGCCCCAGCCGCAGCTTTTGAGCCACAGATACGAAATGCCGATGCACAGCGCGGACAACACGCACAGACGCGTAAGCGCCATCTCGTAATTGCCGCGATTGCCGCGGTTGGCAAAAAACATGATTTCGTGCACGGTCGCCGTCACAAGCACGACGATCGGCGCGGCGAGCGTAAACGCCCAAGGATTGTTGGCGCCGCTCTTGGTAACGATTTGCAAATACACGCACAGGATCACGACCGCCGCCGCGTCCCAAGAGATCTGTTTGCGCGCGCTGAAACGCTTAAATATGCCGCGTCCGACCGTCAGCCATGCCAGCGCGATTGCAAAGAGCACGTGCCACGACCAGGACAGTTGTTGATCCACGGCGAGATTGACGCCCGCGCAGACGACGACCGCAAACAGACTGACGAACAGCAAGATGCGAAATGCCAGCTTGCTGGCGGTTTTGCGTTTGACGGTCGGATACGCGTGCACGTCCTGCGAGTTTTGCGCGTCGGACAGAAAGGCGCCGCACAGCGGACAATTGCCCCGTCCGTCTTCGATGCGGACGCCGCACTTTCGGCACTGTTTCATTTGACTTCCCTCCCGTTGCTGTTGATCGTGACTTCGATGCCGTGCGAATGCAACATGCGGAAGAAATCGCGTTCCAGCGTGCTGTCCTTGATCGTACGCGTAATCGTGACGACCGTCTTGCCGTCGTAGGACGCGCACGTCATCGCGCGGTTGACGTACTTCTGCGGTCCGAGCACAAATTCGAAACGATCGATGTACGCGCTCAGTTCGGGCGGCATCGTGACGTTGCCGATATTGCTGAATCCGCACGTGACCAACTTTTCCCCGACCGCGTAAAACGATAGGTTCATGACGAACGTTTTGAGAAAGCGCGGCGCGAGCCGAATGATCAGATTCTGTTCCAGCGACACGTTGGAGTTGATAAACTTCTGACAGTATTCGGGCGAAATATTTTCCTTGATCTGACGTCCCAGTTCTTGACAGATCTGCTCGAACGTCTGCTCCACCGGCGCGATGTCCGCGTTGTAATATCCCGCGAAATTGCGCAACGTGACGGACGGAAAGGTCTTGCGCAAATTGATCGGCACCTGTACCTTAATCGACTTTTTCTTTTTGCCCGGACTCTCGTACTGCTGTCTGCGCAACAATACATACGCAAGCACGGAGGCGAGATATGTATTGATCGTGCAGTGATACGTCTTGGCGGCGGCATGCAACTGTTCCAGCGACATGCTGCCCTGCGTGACGTTGAGCACGCCGATGTTCTCGCGCTGTCCGCCGACCTGATACGCGACCGATTCGCCGCGCGGCTGCACGCCCTTGGACATATCGACGTAGCGACTGAACGAATCTTCGATCTCTTCGGGCGTCGGATCGTCTTCGTAATGCAAAATGTCGCCGTAATCCGCGACCTGCGCGCCGCACAGCTCGCAATAGCGCAAGACGAGCGTCTTCAAAAACGCGAGCGCGCCCGTGCCGTCGGTAATCGCATGGAAGACTTCCAACGAAATCCGATGCGAATAATACAGCACGCGGAACATATAATCGCGCCCGTTGATGCGCATCATTTGACAGGGATAATTCTTCTCTTCCGCGACTTTGGGACGCTTATTGACGTACTGGAAATAGTACCAGAAGAAGCCCTTTTTCAACGTCACCTGAAAAGACGGAAACCGATCCAAAATATCTTCGAGCGCGCGTTGGAGCAACTCGGGATCGACAGGCTGTCGCATGACGACCGACATGCGGAATACGGCGTTCCAGCGCGAATTGCGCGCCGCCGGATAAATCTTGGCGGCGTTGTCCAGTCGGAACCAATCTTTCTCGAACATTGCATTCTTCATATCGACACTCCTGCCGCTCCATTATACTAGATGCGCAAGGAAATTACAATAACGATTGCAAAATTTTCAACAATCTTACACAACTCTTACACGGACGCGCGCAAAGTATATACGATTCGGATCGATTTCGCCGCGCGGGATCGGAAATGTCCATATTTTCGTCGCACAGACGCCGCGCATGAAAAACGGGGGCAATCGCAGCCCCCGCCTGCTTGCGCGGTTATGCCGTCAAGCGATGATGCCGAAGACGGTTTGCGCGCGTTCCCAATGCCGCTCGCCGCCGACCAACGCGACGGTCTTGGCGGCAAAATCCTGTATCGCGCCCCAGTCGCGCAACGTCAGCACGCCTTGATCTTCGACGACCGATTTGTCGCCCGCCTTGGCAAGCGAAACGCCGCGTATGCCGCTCGCCGCCAAAAAGTCCACGCCTTCGCCGCATGCGACGACCGGCTTGCAGTGCTTAAACGCTTCGACCGCAAAATGCAA
Source organism: uncultured Christensenella sp. (assembly GCA_910576875.1). Lineage (GTDB taxonomy): Bacteria > Bacillota > Clostridia > Christensenellales > UBA3700 > MGBC101980. The sequence continues at coordinate 10,516 of CAJTKI010000047.1, read as the reverse complement.
CGCATTGCCGTTGCCGAGCAGCGCGCTCGCGCCCTGTCCGCACGGTACGAACACCGCGTCGTACAAGACCGACGTCGCCGTCTCAAAGGTCTGCGTGCTCATGATCGTCTTGCCGCCGGCGTCGGAGACGTTGCCCTGCTTGGGCGCAATGATTTCCACGCACGCGCCCGCTTGGGTGAGCGCGTTGCAGACCGTGTCCAGGCATTTGCGATCGAATCCTTGATCGATCAGCACCGCTACTTTTCTGCCCTTGGGCATATTGGGTTGATGCGCCATGCTCAACGCGGGCGAAGACTGCTTGCTCGCCGCGGGTTTCAGGGTTGCGGGAACGGTCGCGCCGCATCCGATCGCGACTTGTTTGCTCAATTCGCCGTCGATATGGTTGAGCATATCCACAACCGCCTGTCGCACGGGCATGTGCTTGCATTTGCCCAATTCAAAGCGGAACGCGTCTACGATGTGCTGCCGCTCCGGATTGCTCAGGCTGTTGAAAAACAGCGACGCTTGCGTGAAGAAATCCATAAAGCTCTCCGCGCGATTGCGCACGACGCGCCCTTCGACCTGCGCGGGATCGCTTGCAAACGCGCTTTCGCCGCGCTGCGCCGGATGCGGCTGCCCGTCCTGCAACGCGTTGCGATAATACGCGCTGACGCCTTCGTCGATCGTCATGCGATGCATGCCGTCGCGCTGGTTGTTGTGCACGGGCACGACGGGACGGTTGATCGGGATTTCATGGAAATTGGGTCCGCCCAAACGCGACAACTGCGTATCCAGATACGAAAACAATCTGCCTTGCAGCATCGGATCGTTGGTCAGATCGATGCCTGGGACGAGATTGGCGGGACAGAACGCGATTTGTTCGGTCTCGGCAAAGAAGTTGGTGACGTTGCGATTGAGCGTCAATTTGCCGATGCGCTGGACGGGAATCAGCTCTTCCGGCCACAGTTTGGTCGGGTCGAGAATGTCGAAATCGAACTTGAATTCGTCCTTAGGATCGAGCACCTGAATGCCGAGTTCCCATTGCGGATAATTGCCGTTTTCGATCGCTTCCCACAGATCGCGGCGGTTGAAATCGGGATCTTTGCCGGCGATGCGTTGCGCTTCGTCCCACACGAGCGAATGCACGCCCTGCAACGACTTCCAATGGAATTTGACGAACTTGACCGCGCCGCTCGCGTTGATCAGCTTAAACGTATGGATGCCGAATCCGTCCATCGTCCGATACGACTTGGGAATCGCGCGGTCGGACATCAGCCACATGACGTTGTGCGCCGACTCCTGATTGGTCGATACGAAATCCCAAAACGTATCGTGCGCCGACTGCGCCTGCGGGATCTCGTTGTTGGGTTCGGGTTTGAGCGCGTGGATCAGATCGGGGAATTTGATCGCGTCCTGTATGAAAAACACCGGCATATTGTTGCCGACCAGATCGTAATTGCCGTCCTTGGTATAAAACTTGACCGCAAATCCGCGCACGTCGCGCACGGTATCGGGCGATCCGCGGAATCCCGCCACCGTCGAAAACCGTACGAAGACCGGCGTCTTTTCATTGGGATCGCGCAAGAACGCCGCCATCGTCAGATCGGACATGTCGCGGTAGACCTGAAAGTAACCGTGCGCGCCCGTGCCGCGTGCGTGGACGATGCGCTCCGGAATGCGTTCGTGATCGAAATGCGTGACCTTTTCGCGAAAAATGAAATCTTGCAGCAACGCCGGACCGCGTACGCCCGCGCGCTGGATTTCCTGATCGTCGGCGATGCCGACGCCTTGATTGGTCGTCAGTTTGGTATCGTTGTGGCTGACGCGCTCCGCGTCCAGATCGCGGATCTTGTCGTTGGCTGCGCCGCGCTGCATGTTGGCGGACGCGTTGGATTTTGCATTCGGGTAAGTAGTCTCTTTTTCCATATTGCCTCCTTTGGATTCTGCAAGTATTGCCGCCGCGCCCGCGTTTTATACGCAAACGGCGACCGACAATCCCCCGCACAGCATATGCGCCTGCCCCGTCCGCGCGTGAAAATCAAAACGGCGCCTCCAATCAGGGAGACGCCGATAGGATCGCACGGTATTATAGCGCTTATCGCGCGCGGGATAACGAATAGGCAACCGATCGGACAAACCGCATCGTATCGTCGATCGGGATTGCAAAATTCATGCCTTCCGCCTGCGCGATGCCCGATACGACCGTACCGATGACTTTGCCGGACGCGTCCAGCAGCGGACCGCCGGAATTGCCGCCGTTGACGGCGCAATCCGTCATCAACAGCCGATTGCCGTGCACCGTACGCAATCGATCGCTGACGATCCCCTTGGTGACGCACAAGCCGCGCCCGAGCGAATTGCCGATCACATAGACGGGAGCGCCGTTGAATACCCGATCGAAATCCCCGATCTCCAACGCACGCGCGCCGTCCGGCACGGCGTCCAAACACAACAACGCCAAATCGATGCCGTCTCCGTGTCCCGCCTGACCGTCGCCGACCGCAATGACCTGCGCCGATACCGTACGTCCGTTGACTTTGGCGTCGATTCGGTCGCAGATTCGATACGTCTGCGCTTGCGCGACGACGTGCGCGTTGGTAATCGCCAACCCGCCGCGATCGATCAGATACCCGCTGCCCGCGCTTACGCCGTCCGCAAATCGACAGGTCAATTCCAACGCGCCGCATTCCGCGCGGGCGACGACGTCCGTCCCGTCGAACACCGCCGCGTATTGCGTCGGCGACGCTTCCTGTACATCGCCGCAACAAATACAACGGTATACGCCGTTTTGCAACGCATATGCGCCGCCGCAGATCGGACAAGTACGATTGGACATACAACGATTCTCCTTTTATACGGCGTCGCGCAAACGACCGTCGTTTTACTCCTGCTCGATCGAGCCTTGTTTGTTTTGGATCAGCTTTTCGAAATCTTCGACCAGTTTGACTCTGCTCAAATAGCTTTCCGTTTCCTGCTTTTCCGATTTGATTTTTCCCGAAATACCTTCGCTTTCTCTGGCGGCAAACCGTCCCCAAAGATAGAACGCTTTGCTGATAACGCCGATCAACGTGGGAATCGCGCCGATCACAAGCGCAATGTGCGTAACAACAGTTGCTATCGCGCCCGATCCTCCGTTCTTAAAAATGGAAACGATAAATTCCAGTATGAGCCCGATGACCAAGCCTATGACAAACATGACGGGCAGCGGCAACAAGATCCACAGCCAGTGATTGAAAAACGCGTCTTCGTCCGGAGCCAAACGACGAATTCGATTATTGCGAGCAATTGTCTTCTCGTAACCGCGGATTTTATTCAAACGCGTTTTGGAATCGGGCTCTTTCTTTAAGGCGACTTTTTCCGCCTCGTTCTCCGCGATACATTTATCTCGCAGCGCCTGCAAACGCTGCTCCGCTTCGGTAAGCGCCGCGCCCTGCGCGCTTTGCCGCAAGATTTTCCAATAGGAATTGCACGCGACGTCGTCCACATAGCGTTGACGATCCATACGCGCATACAACGCGTCGTAATCGGCAACCTCGTTCTTGGCAAACAACGCGCCCCACAGCGCATCGACGTCGTGCGGACGCACTTCGAGATACGCATCATAATAACGCACCGCTTCGGCATACTGGCGAGTGCCCGCATACCGCGCCGCTATGCGACAAAGCTCGTCCGTCGCCTGTCGGCGCAACGATTCGCAACGCTCGACAAGTCGGCGTCCGTCTTTGTCCCATTGCTCTCTTTTCGTCGCATCGGCGTATTGCAGGGCGTTGCGGTATTCGTCGGATTGCAACGATTTTTCCGCTTCTTGGCAAGCCGAGATGCACGCGATATAAGTCTTCATCGACGTCACCGCGCCCGTATCCAAAAACGACTCGAAATCGCGCTTGCGATGCTTGGCGAAATATCGCCCCATCCAAGCGGGCGCATAATGCGGATCTTCCGCCAACGCCTTGTCGTACAATTTCAAAGCCTTATCGTACTGCCCGCCGGAGCGCATGCAGTTGTCTCCGTTTTTCGTAACGTCGGCGACGAGTTTTGCCCGACATTCTTCATAACGCGTTTGGGACGCTTGCAAATACGCATCGTACTGCGCGCGTTGTTGTTCGTCCGCATAGGCGCATGCATTCTTATGATTCCGCCCTTGGAAGGTTGCGAATATCTGCCGATTGCGCGCAAGCGCTTTGTCGAACGAATCTCCGGACGTATCGGACGCGCACGACTCTTCATACGGCATATCCGCGCCTTGAACGATTCGGTTCTCGCACAAAAACAACCCGTACCAGCCCGCGCTGTTGTCGGGCGCGATATCCAATACTTTTTGATAATATTTCTGCGCTTCATCGAATATGCCGTCCGCCGCTTCCTGTTGCGCGCGCAGCAACAGCGATTGGACGGTCGCGCCGGTGCCGTGCTGTTTCTTGGACACGTCGGAGATTTTGGCGGCAAGTTCTTCTTCCAGTCTTTTCTGCGCCGTTTCCCACGCGCGCTTTTGCTCTTCGATCTGCCGTTTGAGTTCGTCCGCTTCCGACGTGCGTTTGGTCACGCCCAGTTTGAGCGCCAACGCATCCGCCAACTCGATCTCATATCCGCCCGCCGGATATTTGGCGAGATTGATGCCCTGTTTGCGCAAAAACGACGGCAAACTCTTGGGCGGCACCGAAAACACCGCGCAACACGCGTCCGTCAGATTTTCGTCAAAGATCCGATCTCGGAAGCGCGACCATTCGTTTTTGACCCAAGCGGATTCGATATACGATTCGTCCGTCGCGACCAACACGAAGTATCGACAGCTGTACAGCGCCTTGTAAATGATCGGTTCGTAATCTTCGCCGATCCGATCCTTGAGCGTCACTTCCGAGAAAAACGTGCGGATGCCGCGCTTTTCCAATTCGTCATAGATGCGGCGAGCGACGACGCGATCCCGAGTCGGATTGTCGTTGTCGTCCGTGGACTTGAACGAAATGAATACATCGTAATCCTGCTCGTCTTCCAGTTGCTGTTTGATATGCTTTTGCAGGCGCGCGATGACGGCGGCGCTTTTTTCGTAGCGCGCGCGTTGTTCGGGCGACGCATACCGCAACGCCGCCAGATAATCCGCATGTTCCCGAATATCCTGTCGGATCGTACGCCGACACGTGGGAATATGGCGATGCGTACGCGGATCTTCGACGTACTCGATGCCGTACGTGCTGATCAACAGTCCCCAATGCGCTTCGGCGTCGGTCGGATTCTGATCCGTCACGAGCCTGTATTCGGTAATAGCGTCGTCGAAATTATTGTTCAACCGATAGCGGTTGGCGCGATTGAGCGCAAGGATCAAAGCCTGACTCTTTTCCTGCTGAAAAAAATACTTGTTGTCGCAAGCGGAACAAACGGCGCTCATCCCGTCTTCGGCATATATCAATACGGCGCCGCAGGTCTCGCATTGCAATACTTGTTTAGCCACTCGTGTTTCTCCTTCCCGTCTACTTTATCTGTCCGTCAAGCGCGCAACAGGCGCGATTGCCGTTATCCTTTCGTACCTCTGTGCGCAAGCGCCGCGCGGATTTGCGCCAACGCGTCGCCCAATGCAACGTCGTTGTCCGCCGTGCGCTCCAACTCGGCGCGCAATTCCGCGATCATGTCGGCGATCTTGTCGTCTACGACGGCGACGTCGTGCGACGCGTCCGGATTGCAGTAGCGCAGCTTGGACGCAACGTCGCGCATTCGATCCCGCATCGTTTGCGATTGCGCATCCGCATACAGCGCAACGAGCGCATCGAATGCCGATGCGTTGCGCGCGATCCGCTCCCGGCTTCGATTGATCTGATCCACATGCAATGCGCCGCCCTTGCGTCGCCGCACGATCACGATCGCAACCACGACCGCCGCGACGACTGCCGCTACGAGAATGCCTATCCAAATCATACCTTCGATCTCCTACTGCAACGCCTTGCCGCATTGGGCGCAGAACTTATTGTTCGCGCCGTTGACGTGTCCGCACGCCGCGCATTTGCGCTCGGTCGTCCCGACCGGTTTGCCGCACTGCCCGCAGAACTTCGCGCCGTCCGCATACGCCGCGCCGCAATGCGTGCAAAACTTGCCCGCGCCGCCGCGACCGTTCTGCCAGCCGACGATTTTGCACACGTCCAGATATTTGTCGTAATCCGCAGACTGCAACTCCCGCATCAAACGTTCGCGCTCGAATTGCCGATCTTCCAACCGCTCGTATTCCGCGACCCACCAGCGATAGTCGTCTTTTTGTTTTTGTTCCTGCGCTTCCTGCTCCCGCAACGCCTTGACGCGCGACAGTTCTTGCTCCAACGCCTGTTTGTCTTCGGGATGAATCACCACGTTGCCGATGATAAAATACGTGACCGCCAACCCGTACGAGTCGGAAAACATCTTGGCGATCAGCGGACGGATCCCGCTTGCGACCTCCTGTTTGTGTTCGGTAAACGCCGCATACGACAGCCGCTCGCTGCGCATGACCTTGGCGATCGCCGGCTCGATTTCGTTGAGCAGACGCCCTTTGAGCCGTTCGCGCAGATCTTGTACGGAAAACTCTTTTTTCGTCCCGATTAACTCGCAATACAGTTTGCGCGGGTCTTCGACCTTGACGCCGAACTCGCCGCTCGCCCCGACCCGAACCGAAAGCTCCGTCACCGGGTCGCGGAACGTAAACTGCGTCGGCGTCCCCCAATGCACCTGCATCTCCGCCGTCTTGGACACATAGATCAGATCGACCGTCAGCGATCCGACCTTGCTGTCCTTAAACAAGCCGTGCTTGACGTCGAACAGCGGATAATCCCCCGCCTGCAACGTCTCTTGCAAGCGCCCGTTTTTGAGCAGGATCGCATTGTGCGTTTCGTACACGACAACCATCGCGTTGGGCTCCATGTCGTCTACCGTCTTGCGCACGAAGATGTCGTCGTTGGACAGTTCCAACTGATTTAAGCCGATGATTTGTACCGCAGGCTTTGCCATATCGCTATCTCCTTTGCATCGAATGCAATATTCGATGCAAACAAAACGCACGCGCGTGCCGCAAATGCGCTGTCGACGATAAGTTTTCGTTAATTGTTTGGAATTTTATGCGGAAAAATGTTGCATTTTCGCAAGGAAACATGCGATAATATGCCTGTATTTGGCATCGAATATTGCATTCGATGTCATTTTTTGATTACAAATCGTTCAACTTTTGCACCGCGTCGCGTTTGGTCTGCATCAGCGTATGCGCGTAAATTCGCATCGTAATTTCCACGTTTTCGTGCCCCAGCAACTCGCTCAGCGTCTTAAAGTCCACGCCGCTTTCCAGCAGTCGGGTCGCAAACGTGTGCCGCAGCGTGTGAAAGTTGCGCACGCGGATCTTACACTTCTTTTGCACGGATCCGAACAGATACTGACACATGCGCACGCTCAGGACGCCGCGTTGCGTCCGAAAAATATTGCCTTGCGGCGCGTCCCGTCCGATTCGCTCCAACATCGCGCGCAAACGATCGCACATCGGGATCGTACGGATCGACGCGACGGATTTGGGCGTATCGACGACGCTGCTCCATACCCCGTCCGCGCCGCAGACGCGATACGTTTCCTTATCCACGCGCAGCGTGCGCTCCCGCCAATCGACGTCGTCCCATCGCAACGCCAATATTTCTCCCAATCGCATCCCCGTATACAATCCCACGATGATCGGATAATAGCGTATATCCGTATGCGCGGATACAAACTCGACCAATCGCGCCTGCTCGTCGCGCGTCAATACGTCGATGCGCCGCCGCGGAATTTTTCTGCGTTTCAACGACAGCGCAGGATTGTCCGCAATCCACCGATTGGCATGCGCGTATCCGAATACGCCGCGCAGTACCGCGATCACGAGATTTTCCGTCGCGATTGCAATCCTTTGTTGCGGATTGCCGCCGCGCGGCGCGCGCAGTTGCGCAAGCATGCGCTCCAATTGGTGCGCCGTGATTTGCCCGATCGGGCGCTTGTATCCGAAATACGGCAATATATGATCCTTGCCGATTCCGCGATAGCGCGCATACGTACGCAATTTGACGTTTGACGCCGCTTTGTTCAGCCATGCGTCGAATACGATTCCGATTTCCATTTCGATCGCTCCTTTCCGATGTATTTCTTCATCAGAGTAGCGAACGATCGTTGTAAAATCCAAACGATTCGAAATCGTATCGACTTTTACTTGGCTCTTCGGGATAAAAACACAACCGTCTCCACATGCTTGGTCTGCGGAAACATATCGTACGGCGCGACGCGATCGACGGTATAGCGATCCTGCAAGATCGCCAAATCGCGCGCGAGCGTCGCGGGATTGCAACTGATGTAGACGATCTGCTGCGGCGCCGCGTCCAGAATCGCGCGCAAGACCTGCTCATCGCAACCTTTGCGCGGTGGATCGAGCACCAGGATACCGGTCGGTACGATTTCGACGCCGATCGCAAGCGCGCCGCACTGCGCGACTCGCTCGTCCGAATAATACGCGCGCATCGCACGGCGGAACGTCTCCGCGCTATCCGCGGCAGACATGTCGGCGCACAGCTCTTCGGGCGGCAACGCCCGATACATATCCGCAAAATCGTCGAATGTCTGCAACGACGATACGCGACAGTCCAGCATATGCCCCGTCTGCACGTGTACGAAGCGCACGACGTCGCCGACCCGCAACGCGCGACGCTTGTCGTCGTTGAGCCGCAATTCGTAACGCTTGCGTCCCGACGCAATGGCTTGGAACGGTTCGTCTTCCAAACGCATCTGCATCGCGATCCGATAGCGTCCGCCGATCCGATCGATGACCGCGGGCAATTCCGTACGGCAATCGCCGCAGATATTCGTGATTTTGTCGCGATTGCCGTTGCGATCCGCGAGCGCTTGCGCATCTTGTACGGCTTGCGGCACGATCTCGATCGCAACGACCGACGATGCGCGCGCCGCAATCAAGTTGGACAAAATCCCCGTACCGCTGTACGCGTCGATCGCGACGCAATGCGCAAACTGCGCGACATAGTCCTGCACGCGCCGATAGATCGCGTCGCGTACCGCGTCGTTGATCTGCATAAACGATTCCGGAGACACCGAGCAGTGTACGCCGAGTATGTCTTGACACAGTTGGCGCTCGCCGTGCACGCAATGCGTCGCATCGCCCAAAATCACATTGGTGCGCTTGCGATTGCACGATACATACAGCGAATAGCGTATCCCCAACGCGTCCAACGCGTCGATAAAGTCTTGTCGATGCGGCAACCGATCCGCGCACACGACGATCACGATCGCATACGCGTCCCCGACCTTGCGTACGACCGCATGTCGCAAAATCCCGTCGTGCGCCGTCTCGTCGTAGACGGAAACGCCTGCGCGCTGCGCGACGGCGCGCACGCTTTCGACGATCCGACTCATCATCGGCTCGTGCAACGGACAGTGCCCCGTCTGTGCTTCGTCCGACGATCCGAACGGCACGATCTCGTGCGTCCCCGGGCGGAAATACCCTGCGACGATCCGATCTCCTTGCATGCCGAACGGCACTTGAATTTTGTTGCGATAGCCGTATTCCGCGCCGCAAGCCGTCGTCTCGTCGACGACCGCGTCGACGCGCGCCTTGCGCAGACAGTCCGCGACGGTCTTGCGTTTGATCTCCAACTGCGTGCGATAACGGATATGCTGCATATCGCAACCGCCGCATCGATAAAAAATCGGACAGCGCGGCTGTACCCGTTCGGGCGCGGGCTGCAACATCTTGATCACGCGCGCGACCGCGTACTGTTTCTTGACCTGTCGGATCTGCGCCGTCACGCGCTCCGATACCAACGTCAACGGTACAAAAACGACCAAGCCGTCGCATCGCGCGACGCCTTCGCCGTTCATTCCCGTTTCGGTAATCGTCAGATCGACGATATCGCCTGTCCGTAACATACTGTCAGTATATCACATCGAACGCGTCACGACAATCGCGCGAGTACCGATATTTGCAAACTTTTGCGTATCTCACGACGCGCCCGCGAAATTTTAATTGCGCGTGCGACGCTCCTGACGCTTGCGAATCGCGCGGATGCTCCATACGCCCAGCCATATCCCGAATTGCAACAGCGTCATTGCGCCCAACATGCCGACGATCGCAAAGATCGAAATCTTGAACCACGGCTCGCTCAAACCGCCCGCCGCCGTATTGCCGTCATCGTTGCCCGAACTGTCGGGGTTATCGGAATCGCTGCCGTATACAAACTGTTTAGGCGCGCTCTCGTTCGGCGTCTGCGACACGTCGCCGTTGATATCCGCCAACTCGAAATTCGCCGCGCTCGACGCGCTCAATTTGGCTACTACTTTGTAAGACTGTCCCGCGACCAGATCGGATTCCGCGACGAGATTGCCGTTTGCATCGTAATATTCGTAAACGATCTGCACGTACTCCGCATATTGACTCGATATCGACAACGTCGGTTTGCCGCTGTCGTCCGTGCCCCAAATCTCGGTCAATTTGACTTTGGCGATGCTCCATTCCAACGCATACTCCTGCGAGCCCGTCGCGCCGTCCGCCGTCGACCAAACA
>CAJTKI010000046.1 GCA_910576875.1 uncultured Christensenella sp. | reverse complement strand
ACGAAATGTCGAATCTGTCTATATATTTCTAAAATTTGGGTATAGACAAGAACGCCGATCCGTGATACAATACGATTGACAGATCGATATTCGGCAAACTACACGACACAAGGAAAGACATATGGAAAAGATTGCTATCATAGATTTAGGATCCAACTCGTTGCGTTTGGTACTGGTAGACATATTGGAGGGCGGATATTTTTCCGTCGTGGACGAACTCAAAGAGACGGTGCGTCTCGCGCAGGACATGGAATTGGACGGATTTTTGCAACCCGTTCGCGTCGCGCAGACGATCAAGACGCTTAAAATGTTCCGTCGGCTCTGCGACGCCAACAAAGTGGAAAAAATCTATGCTTACGCGACCGCCGCGGTCCGCAAGGCAAAAAACCAACGCGGATTTTTGGACGAAGTGCTTGCGACGACAGGCATCAAGTTGCGCGTATTGGATAGCGAAGAAGAAGCCCAACTCGTCTATCAAGGCGTCATCAATTCGATGGAGATCCCGCGCGGACTGATCGTCGATATCGGCGGCGGCAGCATTCAGTTGATTTATTACAATCGCAAGAGTTTGTTGGAGCACGTTACGTTGCCCAGCGGCGCGGTCGTATTGACCGACATGTTTAAGGCGGAAGGCATCTCCGCAATCGAGCGCGCGGAGCGGATCGAGCGCTATGTGACCGAGCAATTGGAGCAGATCGAGTGGCTCAAAGACATCGCCCCCGATACCAAACTGATCGGCGTGGGCGGATCGTTCCGCAACATCGGCAAGATCAGCCGCATGCTCAAAAAGTACCCGCTCGACATGACCCACAACTATACGGTCGGCAGCAACGAATTCGAGAGCATTTACAAGAATATTCGTCCGCTCGATCTGGACAAAACGATGAAGATTCGCGGACTGTCCAGCGTGCGCGCGGACATTTTCCCGGCGGCGCTGTCGGCGGTGCACGCGATCGTCGATTATATCGGGGCAGAAGAGATCGTCGTGTCGGGCGGCGGACTGCGCGAAGGCGCAATGTTTAAATACGCCGTTCCGTCCACCAACGAAAAGCCGATCAGCGACGTGCTGGGACACAGCATCTATACGTTGCTCAACTTCTTCGGCGAAAACATCGCGCATGCGGAGCAGGTATACAATCTCTCCATTCAGTTGTTCAAGCAGCTCAAAGTATTGCACAAACTTCCGCGCGCTTACGTCCGCGTTTTGCGCACGGCGGCGATGCTGCACGACTGCGGCAATCACGTCAAATATTACAACCACCACAAGCATTCGTGCTATATCATTCTCAACAGCAACCTGTACGGCATTTCTCACAAGGATTTGGTCATGGCGGCGTTCGTCGCGTCGATGCACCGCAAGGGCGACGTCAATACGGTCGAGTTTATGAAATACCGCGACATGCTGACCGAAGAAGACGTAGACGCGATTCTGAAATTGGGCGTGATCGTCCGCATCGCCGAGAGCTTGGATCGCAGCATGAGCAGCGTCATTACCGGACTGACTTGCGACGTGCTCGGCGACAGCGTGATCATGAAGACCGAGAGCGAGGGCGATTGCTCGTTGGAGATCAAGGACGCGATGAGCAGCGTCGGAGATTTCCGCCGCGCGTACAAAAAGAATTTGCAGATTCTTTGATCTATCGAACGTTATGCGATCCGTCTCCGACAGGGGACGGATTTTTGCATGGCGCGATCGGAGCGCGGAGCGTCGCCTGCGGATTGCGTCCGCGATCGGGCGGGCGGATCGGACTGCGCGCTTTTGCGACGGCGGGCGGGGGAGTAGGCGTTCGATGCCGCTGAAATGCCGAATTTGCGCCGGAACGGGCGCTTTTTTTCGTTTCGGCGGTTGTGCGGCGCAGGGGAGTAGGCTATTTCTAAGCCATTTATCGGAAAATTTCAGAAAAAACCGTGCGCGGGTCGGCTCGGTTATCGTATAATCATAGCGATTCTACTATACGAAGGAGAAAACCAGTATGAAATATCGTGTATGGTTAAACGAATGGCTGGCATCCTGTGTCAAGCCCAATGTCAAATCGCAGACGTATGTGCGTTACAGTACGATCGTTCGTCTGCGGATCATACCCAAGCTGGGCGAGTATGACATGGACGATCTGACGGTACCCGTTTTGCAGCGGTTTACCGCGGAGATGACCGAGCAGGTCGCTCCCAATACGGTCGGCGTGATCGTTGCGGTGATTAAGAGTTCGTTGGTTCGCGCCAAACGCAGCGGCTTGACCGAACACCTGCATTGCGACGATATCCAGCGACCGCGCATGCGGGAGAAGAAGATCGAATGTTTTTCCGGTCTGGAACAGCGCAAGATCGAAAACCATGTCTTCCATTTGGAAAAACCCAAACTGTACGGCATCGTGCTGTGCCTGTATACGGGACTGCGCGTCGGTGAGTTGTTGGCGTTGGAATGGAAAGACATCGACTTTCGCCGCGGCGTGCTGTCCGTGACCAAGTCTTGTCGCGACAGCTGGATCGACGGCGTATATACGCGCATTACCGAGTGCCCCAAGACGATTACGTCCAATCGCGTGATTCCGTTGCCCAAACAGCTCGTGCCGCATATCAAGCGACTGCGTCGCCAAAGCCGCAGCAATTATGTGATCAGCGGCAACGACGGCAAGATTATTTCCGTACGTTCGTACCAAAAGACGTTTTGTTCCGTCCAGCGGCGACTCAAACTCCCGCATCGCGGCTTCCATGCGTTGCGGCATACGTTTGCGACGCGCGCGCTGGAATGCGGGATGGACGTGCGCACGCTGGCGGAATTGATGGGACACAAGAATCCTACCGTCACGCTCAACCGCTATGCGCATTCGTTGATGGAACACAAAAGCGCGATGATGAATAAACTCGGCAAATTGTTGATGTAATACCATCTTCTGCAATCTGCGGTCAGCCGCGCGCGGAGCGGGACGCCGACGGATTGCCGTAGATCGGTGCGCATGACGGTTGGTCGATCGACGCGCAGTCTGTCGTAGGGCAGGCTGCGTCGCGGCGTGCCGTATGAAGACGCATCGCAGTCGCGTAATCGGCAGTCATAACCGATCACTATAAATAAAAACGGCTGTATGCAATACAGCCGTTTTTGTTATGCGATGTCGCGGATCAGACTGCGGCGCCGTTTTTTGCAAGCAACGTCGCGTCCGCGAATTGGCTGTTGTACAGCGTATGATAGAATCCGCCGCGGGCAAGCAACTGCGCGTGCGTGCCTTGCTCGATGACGTTGCCGTCTTTCATGACCAGGATCGTATCGGCTTCTTTGATCGTGGACAGACGGTGCGCGACGATAAAGCAGGTGCGACCCTGCATCATGCGATGGAACGCCTGTTGGATTTTGAGTTCGGTACGCGTGTCGATGCTGGACGTCGCTTCGTCGAGAATCAGCATCGGCGGATCGGTCAGCATGATGCGCGCGATGCAGAGCAGCTGGCGTTGTCCTTGGGACAGGTTGCCGCCGTTGTCGGTCAGGAGCGTGTCGTAGCCGTCGGGGAACTGTTCGATAAAGGCATGCGCGTGCGCCTGCTGCGCGGCGGCGCGGATTTGGTCTTCGGTCGCGTCGGGATTGCCGTAGCGGATGTTGTCGCGGATCGTCCCCGAGAAGAGCCACGTGTCTTGCAATACCATGCCGTAGCAGTTGCGCAGACTCTTGCGCGTCACGTCGCGGATCGGCGTGTCGCTGACGCGGACGACGCCGTCGTTGACGTCGTAGAAGCGCATGAGCAGATTGATCAACGTCGTTTTGCCGCATCCGGTTGGTCCGACGATCGCGACGATGTTGCCTTGCGGCACGTGCAGATTCAGATCGCGGATCAATTGGGTATCCGGACGGTAGGAAAAACGCACGTGTTCCAGATCCACGGTGCCGTCGCAGTCTTGCAGCGCGGGCAATGCGGAATCGTCCGATTCCGGTTCCGCGTCCAGCACGGCGAATACGCGTTTGGCGGCGGCGATCGCGGTCTGCAATTCGGTGACGACGCCGGTGATTTCGTTGAACGGTTTGGTGTACTGATTGGCGTACAACAAGAAGGTAGTCAGCGTGCCGGGCGACATGACGCCGCGCAACAGTACCAATATCGCGCCCACCGTACCCACGGCGGCATAGACGACGTTGTTGACGAACCGCGTGCAAGGATTGGTTAGCGCGGAATAGAATTGGGCGCGGAATCCGCATTGATACAATTCGGAGTTGAGTTGTTCGAACTCTTCCTGCGTCTGCGCCTCGTGTCCGAACGCCTGAATCACGCGCGCGCCGCTGACGCTTTCTTCGACGTAGCCGCTGATCTTGCCGCGCATCGCGGACTGTTTTTGGAACATCGCGTGCGAGCGCTTGCCGATAAACGACGCGACGAACAGCGACAACGGCGTCAGCACGACGACGGCGGCGGCGATGATCGGATTGATCGTAAACATAAACGCAAGCGTGCCGAGGATCGTCATCAGTCCGCTGAACAGTTGGGTAAATCCTTGCAACAAGCCGTCGGAGATCTTGTCGACGTCGCTTGCAAGGCGCGAGATCATATCGCCGTGCGCCTGTCGGTCGAGATACTGCAAGGGCAGTTTCTGAATATGCGCAAAGACCGCGTCGCGCAAATCTTTGGACGTGGAAAACGCCAACGAATTGGTCGCCGCGGCAAGGATCCATTGGAAGATCCCGCCGATTGCGGTCACGGCGATCAGCACCGTGATGTAGCGCAGTACGATGCTCATCTGCACGTTGCCGGGACCGACGATGCTGTCGATCGCTTTGCCGGTCAAAAAGGGCGTGAGCAACGACGCGGCGACCGAGCAGATCGCGCCCAAGATCGCGAGCGCGAGTTGGAGCCGATACGGTTTGGTGTAGCGCAACAGACGCGCGATGACGGAAGGGGATGCGGATCGTTTCATGCTTGCGCCTCCTGTTCGCTTTGTTGCGAGTTCCAGATTTCGCGATAGATTTCGCAGGTATCGAGCAGCGTCTCGTGCGTGCCGATTCCCGCGACGTCGCCGTGATCGAGTACGACGATCTTGTCGGCGTGTCGCAGAGAAGTCGCGCGTTGGGATACGAAGATCTTGGTCGTATCGGGCAGCTCGCGCGCCAATGCGGTGCGCAGCGCCAGATCGGTGGCAAAGTCCAGCGCGCTCATGCTGTCGTCCAGGATCAGGATGTCCGGTTTGCCGACCAGCGCGCGGGCGATCGTCAGACGTTGGCGCTGACCGCCCGAAAAGTTTTTGCCGCCTTGGTTGACGGGCGTGTCCAGACCTTCCGGCTTGGCGTATACAAACTCCTTTGCCTGCGCGACTTCGAGCGCCCAATCCAAGGTCGCTTCGTCCGCGTCGGGATTGCCCCACAGCAGATTGGAGCGGATCGTACCTGCAAACAGTCTCGACTGCTGCGGCACGAGTCCGACATGCGCGCGCAAGTCGCGCAGCGGATAGGAACGCACGTCCGCGCCGTCCAGTTTGACGCAGCCCTGCGCGGCGTCGTAAAAGCGCGGAATCAGATGGATCAGCGTGGATTTGCCGCTTCCGGTACCGCCGATGACGCCGATCGTCTCTCCCGCGTATACCTGCAACGTCAGATCGCGCAGCGCCGTCTTGCCGCCGTAGCCGAAGCTGACGTCTTCGAATTCCAGTTTCGGCGCGTCTTGCGCGGGCGCGGGCGGCGCGTCCTGCCGGGGTTGGCGGATCGACGATTGCATGCCGAATACTTCGCGGATGCGTTTGGCGGACGCGGCGGATTTGGTATAGAGAATGATCAGATTGGCGACGACGACGAGCGCGAGCGAAATCTGCATTAGATAGTTGACGAACGCCGTGATTTCGCCTTGCGTCATTGCGCCGGTATCGACCAGATCGCCGCCGAAATACAGGATCGCGACGATCGCCAGATTGATCACGACGAACGTGATCGGATTGAGCAACGCCGAGATCCGACCGACGACGATGCTGCTGCGCGCCAGATCCTGCGTCGCGTCGTCGAAGCGGCGCGTCTCCGTCTGCTGTTTGGAGAACGCGCGCACGACGCGGATACCGGTCAGGTTTTCGCGCGCGACGTCGGAGACTTGGTCGAGTTTGGACTGGATTTTGCCGTAGCGCGGGATCGTCGCCGACATGATCGCCCACAGCGCCAGCGCAATCAGCGGCGCAACGGCGACGAGCACGAGCGCGAGTTTGGGATTGATCGCGATCGTCATGACGACCGAACCCACGACCAAGAACGGCGCGCGGATGACCAGACGGATCAGCATCGCGACCGCTACTTGCAATTGATCGATGTCGGACGTCATGCGTGTGATCATCGACGGGGTGCCGATCCGATCCAGTTCGGCAAACGAGAGCGAATGGATGTGTCGGAACAGGTCGCTGCGCAGCGTCGTTCCGAATCCTTGCGAGCAGCGCGACGCAACGTATTGGCAGATCAGCGAAAAGCCAAGCCCCGCGACACCCAGCGCAACCATGATGCCGCCGCGTCCGAGGATGTAACCGACCGACGCGTTTGCGCCGTTGAGACCGTTGTCGATGATGTCCGCCATGACGAGCGGAACGATCAGCTCGAAGATCGCTTCGATCAGTTTGCACAGCGGACCGACGGTCAGATGAAATTTGTAGTTTTTCAGATAGCGTCTCAATTTCAACATTTTATTTGTAACCTGTCTGCGAGTGTGGTATACTAATTTTATCATATTATAACGTATGCGCGCGCGGATGACAACAAAATCGAGAATCTTTGCGCGAAGGAGTTGATACGGTGAAAGACGGGTGGATCAAGGTTGCCGCGGCGAATTTTGCGGTCAAGGTAGCGGACGTCAAGTCCAATGTGCAGAGCATGGCGGAGCAGGCGCAGGCGCTTGCCGGGCGCAACGTGCGCTTGATCGTCTTTCCCGAGTTGTCGCTGACGGGCGGCACGGCGGGCGATCTGTACCGCCAGCGCGCGCTGCAAGACCAAGTGTTGCGCGGACTGCGCGATCTTGCGGCGCAAAGTCTGATGTGGGACTGCGCGATCGTCGTCGGCGCGCCGCTTGTGCGGGGCAACCGTCTGTACGACTGCGCCGTCGTCGTTTACGGCGGCGAGATCTTGGGCGTCGTGCCCAATCGCGCGCCGTCCGACCCGCGGTTTTCGACGTTCGCGGGGACGGGCGAGATCGTATTGGACGGGATGACGCGTCCGTTCGGATCGGATCTGACGTTTGCGTGCGACGCGATGGAGTCGTTTGTGCTCGGCGTCGAGATCGGAGAGCCGAGCGCAGGCGCTTACGATCGGTTTGTCGCTCTGGCGCGGCGCGGGGCGAGCGTGATCGCCAACCCGCGCGTACAGATGCAGAGCGCTGATTTGCCCGAGCGCTTGCGCGCGCAGACGCAGGCGATTACCGACGCGACGTTGTCGGCGGTGATCGTCAGTTGCGCGTTGGACGAGTCGACGGGCGATGCCGTTTACGGCGGTTGCAAGTGCATCGCCGAAGCGGGACGCGTGCTTGCCGCATCCGATCCGTTCCATGCCGCCGCGACGGTTGCCGACGTGGATACCGAGTATTTGGCGGCGTTGCGCGATCGGTGCGATACGTTCGGCGTAGATACGGATGCGGTCTGCGTGCGGATGGATATGCCGATCCGCGATACGCGTCTGACGCGCGAATACGCGCCCGATCCGTATTTTCCGACCGACGCGGCGGCGAAGTCGCTCGCTTGCGCGCGGATGTTGCAGATGCAGGCGTACGGATTGGCAAAACGCATGCGCCACAGCAAGACGCAGAAATTGGTCGTCGGCGTATCCGGCGGATCGGACAGCACGTTGACGATGATCGTTTGCGCGCTTGCGCTGGACGTTTGCAAGCGCGATCGCGGCGATCTGATCGCGATCACGATGCCGGCGTTCGGCACGACCGGACGCACGCGCGCCAATGCCGAGACGCTTTCGCGCGCGCTCGGCGCGCAGTTGGAGACGGTCGACATCACGCGGGCGGTCAGACAGCATTTTGCCGATATCGGTCAGTCCGAAGACTGTCGCGACGCCGCGTACGAAAACGCGCAGGCGCGCGAGCGCACGCAAGTCCTGATGGACTACGCCAACCGCGTGGGCGGCATCGTCGTCGGGACGGGCGATATGTCGGAGAGCGCGCTGGGCTGGGCGACGTACAACGGCGACCACATGTCGATGTACAACCCCAACGCTTCCTTGACCAAGACGGCGGTGCGCGAGTTGATCGCGTTTTACGCGTCCAAATGTTCGGATCGGGAGTTGCAAGCGGTATTGACGGATATTCTCGATACGCCGATCAGTCCGGAATTGCTTCCGTCCGACGGCGATCGGATCGGACAGATCACCGAAGACATCGTCGGACCGTATGCGTTGCATGATTTTGTGCTGTACTGGGGGATCGGGTACGGCTTTGCGCCGCGCAAGATATTCCGTATGGCGCGCAGCGCGTTTGCGGGGCGCTACGACGCCAAGACGATCGCGCACTGGATGCAGGTCTTTTACGGTCGATTTTTTGCCCAACAGTTCAAGCGCTCGTGCAGCCCGGACGGCGCGCAGATCGGGGGATTTTCGCTTTCTCCGCGCGGCGGTTGGCGCATGCCCAGCGATGCGGTCGGCGCGTTGTGGATCGAGCAGGCGGCGCAGTTGGAACGCTGATCTCATACGATGCGAAAACGGGGCGAAATCGCCCCGTTTTTTGAGAAAAAAAGGTACATGGAATATCACATTCCATGTACCTATTTGCAATAATTATAAAATATTTTCCGCACGAAGTCAAGATTTCGCGCCCAAAAACAAGTAAAAAGGCAAATCGCGCGTAAAAATCCGTTTCCAAACATTGCGATCGGGACGAAAAGTTCATGGAATGTGATATTCCATGAACTTTTTCGTTTCGCGTTGCGGCGGGTAGGAGTATCGAAAAACGGTTACAGGAACTGGTAAAATGACGAAAAACAATAAGTTGGTCCGCATACGGTTTGGCGTTGCGATTGTGCTGATTTGCCTGATCGCAACGATCGGCGTTTCGGCGATTTTTGCAAGATCGGATCGTACATATGCGATGACTTCGACGGCGATGGGCGTGCAGGTAGACGAATTGCTGTCCCGACATTATCAGATGCGATCGGACGGCAAGGCGTTCAACCGCGCTTCGTTGAATGCCTTGTTAGCGGCGCTCGGCGGCGCAAATGTCACGGCGGTCGACGCATTGGGGACGCAGACGGCGGCGGATTTGCGCACGCGCAACGGATTGAAGGATATCGTTGTGCAATTCGGCGGATTTCAGTGGACGGTTACGCACGTGACCAAAGATAATCACAACAATCTCATCGCGACGTTGTGGCTGGCGTCGTCTACGGAGACTTGTCAATGGAATTACGGGCATTCCAATTTTGCGACCTACGATTATCCGAGCAGCATGTACAGTACCAGTTATATACGCGCCAATGCGCTCAACAGCGGCGGTTGCGGATATGTGGCGAATGCAGCGGACGGACCGACGGGCGTATTGACGCCGCTGGCGCAGAGCGATCAACATCCGTATGCCGCTTTTACGATGCAAACCGTGCCGGACCCGACGGACGCGGCGCGCAATATGTCGGTACGGCAATATCTCGTGCAGCCCAAGGACGTCGCCTATCAGCAGACGGAGACGATATTAAGCGAGACGGGCGTCAACAACGGTTGGTATACCTGTCCCAACGAGGCTTACGGAACGCCTGCGATCGAGTCGTATTATCAGGGCAATACGGTATGGGATTTCAGCAAAAAGAATCATTACGCGGACTGGGCGGACGATTATTTATGGCTGCCGAGCATTGCGGAGACGGGGTATGATACCACGGTTCGCGGCATTTGGGACTTGTCTTGCGATCAACGCAGCAATTCGACGGGCAGTTGGCTGCGTTCGGGTTATTATCCCGATGCGTATTCGGCTTGCTTTTTGGATCAAAGCGGCAATTCCAACGGATACGGTTTGATGAGTTTGTATGCGGTGCGACCGGCGTTGCATCTGAATTTGACCAAGGCGAGCGCGGAGTCCGCCGATCCGATCGATGTGTCGACGACGGACAAAAGCAAAATCTACGACGGGACCGCGCAGCCGTTTGCGTTGAGCGGATTCGATGCGTCCGAGATTACGATCACGAGCGTGAGCGGCAAAGGCGTGCTCGGCAACGCGATCGCGGCGAACGACATTTCGATCGATGCGACCAACGGCATCATATCGGCGAAACATGCCGGTACATATACGGTCGAACTCGATTTGACCGTGCCGAACGCATCGTTTTGGACGAGCGGCGACGACAGCAACGGCAAACGCGTGTTGACCTTTTCGATCGTGCCGAAACAACTGTCGGTCGCGTTGACGCAGGATGTGCCGAGCGGTTTGTGGGATTGGGCGCTCAACGATCCGTATACGGCGACGTTGACGGTATCGGGGATTGCGTCGGGCGACGCGATCGGATTGAAAGCGATTTATTTGGCGAGCGCAGGCGGCGCGCAACAGGAGATTGCGGCGACCCAAACGGGAACGCAGGCGGTTGCGCAGATCGATCTGTCGCAAATCCCGATCGGTAAGTATACGCTGACGGCGGCATTGGACAACGGCGTGGGCGAAAGCGCCAACTATTCGATCTCGGACGGGTTGACAAACGCCAATCTGCCGATGCCGTTTACCGTGCGCGCGAAGACCGCGGATTTGAGCGGCGCGGGATGGTTGCACACGGCGCAGGATACGGACGGCAATCCGATCGCGGGACAACCGAACGCCCAACCGATCGCAGACGGCGCGCAGTTGGATTACGCGCTATACGGGACGCTGCACGATCATGCCGCGATCCTGCACAACATGCGCTTGGATACGGCGGCTTTGCCCAAAGACGGATCCGGCAATCCGATTGTTGCGATCGATGCGTTGACGACGTCGTACAACGGCACGACATACGCGGACGGATACAGCAATGCGATCGGGTCGAGCGTCAACCGTTATATCAGCAAAGTATTGCTCAAAATCGTGCACGAAGATTATCTGTTTGCAAACAATCGAAAGCAGATCGAGTTGTCGTTGAGTTGGGAGATCGTCAAAGGCACGTTCGATCTGTCGGGCGTGCAATGGGAGTATTTGCTGGACAACGGCGTTCGGGGAGACTATCTGGCGAATACGGAATTGGAATATAACGACAACAAATTGATCCGCGTGTCGGTCAAGGAATCGAGTTTGCCGCTGGGGTTGACGGTGAACGGCGGATTGACTTACGTCGGCAACGCAAACGTACAGTACGCGGTGGGCAATTATACGGCGACGGTGGATACGGGATTGGATTACGATACGGCGTCGTTCCATGCGCCGGGAATCTTACAACTGATCTGGAAGATCGTCGGCAAGAACATCCAGACCAAATGGAAGAGCAAGGTGCACAACGCGTATTTTATCTTGGAACTGAACATTGACGCGGCGTATGCGGGCATGGTGCATTACCGCTATTACGATGCGAGCAACAATCTGCTCGGCGCAGACGCGGCGGGACTTGCGGCAATGGATCAAATGATTGCGACGCAGGGAATCGGTCCGAACAATCCGCAGGACTTTACGATCGAAGCGTATCTGGACGGCGCCAACAGCGGCAATTACCGTTTGGTCGGGGATTTGCGCAAGGTCGTGCGCGTCGGGATTCCTTTGACGATGATCGACGTGCACATGCCGGCGCAGACGACATACGACGGCGACGCGCATTATACGGGGACGGAATTGACGTTTACGGGCGCGAATATTCAGGCGAGCGACTATACGATTACGTACTACGCGGGTACGGATTTGACCAATGTCAACAACAATGTCAAACTGAACGACGCGCCGAAAGATGCCGGCAAATATGTGATTGCAATCGAGATGCACGGTACGTCGTTTTTGCTGTCTCAGGGGGTATTCGGCGTTGAGATTTTGCCTAAGCAAGTCGCCGTACCCACGGTCAAAGATGCGACGTTCAACGGGACGGAATACAGCTTGCTCGATTTGCTCGCGGGATTCGATGCGACGTTGATGACGTTGGATCTCGTGACGACGGCGACGAACGCTGGGACGTATCATGCGACGGTGACGCTGCCGAATAGCAATTACGTTTGGGCGACGGCGGACGGCGCGACGGGATCGCAGGAATACGCGTTGGAATGGAGCATCTCTAAGGTAAAATTGTCGGAAATTTGGGGGACGGACAGCAGCGGCAAGCCGACGTTGTCGGTATCGAGCAAATACGCGGACTATGTGCAGATCGTCTACGAGTATTACGATGCGGACGGCAATCTCGTCGCGGAATCCGATCTGGTCGCGGGACAGTCGTATCAAGTAGTCGCGAAGTTGAGCGCGTCGAGCGCGGCAAATTTCGAGTTGGCGGATATCAACGGCGACGTGTCGCAAACGCCGAGCGAGAGCGCGCCCAAGCAATTTACGTACGGATACGATCCGAACAATCCGAACGGATCCGGCGGCGGATTGGGCGGAATTTCGGATGCGGATTTGAAATGGTTTAAGATTGTTTTTGCGGTCATTGCGGGGACGCTGTTTGCAATGTTGTTTGTACAAGTGCTGATGTGGATCACGATGGAAGCGATCCGTCGTCTGCGCAAACGCAAAACCGAGTAAAACCGTATACCGCAAAGACGAGCGAAAAACCGCTCGTCTTTGTGCGTTTGGAAAAGCCGAAACGAGAACAATGCGATTTCGGGCGGTCAAAATATCCGGCTGTTTGCGGGCAAGAAATCGGAAAATACGTCGACTCCGAATTGCATCTTGTAAAAACAATTTTAGTATGTTATTATATAATCAATAATTTTTATGACAGAAAAATTATACGGTACGGATTCAAAAAGAGCAGTCATGTATGCGAATCGTTGCGTTGCCAATTCCGTTGCGGAAATGTAAAATGGATTGGATAGACCGCAAACACGGGAATTGGGGCAAATATCGGGTATTTACGGAGAAATAAGGGGTTGTTAAAGGTCGTTCGGTTAGGAAGAGAATTTCGGGATAAGGTCGCGCTCAGCGACATAAACTTGACATTCCCCGACCGCGGGTTCGTCGTCATCAAAGGAGAAAGCGGGAGCGGCAAGAGCACATTGCTGAATCTGCTCTCGGCGTTGGATCGTCCGACGCGCGGCACGGT
>CAJTKI010000045.1 GCA_910576875.1 uncultured Christensenella sp. | reverse complement strand
CCAGATCGCGCGGCGACTCGATACCGAGCGCCTGCAATTTTTCGACGGTTTTGGGACCGACGCCCTTGAGCTGTGTCAACGCGTTCATGCTATTATCATAACGGATCGGGCGCGCGCGGTCAAACGCGTGAACGTAAGTTTTTCGACGCATTCGCGCCTAAGATGCGAACTAGCGCTAGTACACATATGAAAAAAGTAAAAAACGGGAGCAATAAACTCCCGCCCGTGTCGATTTTTCAATCCGACCGACTTATTCGACCGAAATCAAATAATAGTAATTGGGTTGTCCGCCGTTATAACAAGCGACGTCGCAGTCGGGATACTCGTCTTCCAACTGTTCGGCAAGCGCTTGCGCCTGCTCCTGCGTTACGTCCTGACCGTAATAGAGCGTGATGACTTCGCTGTCTTCGTCCGCAAGTTTTGCGATGACCTGACGGCACGTCTGTTCCGGATCTTCCGCCTTGGCGACGATCTGCTTGGCATCCAAACCGATAAAATCGCCCTCGGCGATCGAAAATCCGTCCAATTCGGTCGTGCGCACCGCCTGCGTGACTTGTCCGCAACGCACGTCGGCAAACGAATCCCGCATCGTTTCCGCATTGGTCTGCGCATCCTGTTCGGGATCGAAGGACAACGCCGCGCGCACGCCTTGCGGAATTTCCTTGGTCGGGATCACGTAAACGTTTTTTTGCGTCAGTTCGCAGACCTTTTCGGCGGCGAGAATGATGTTGCCGTTGTTGGGCAAGATGATGACGTTGTCGGAATGCACTTTGTCCACCGCGGTGAGAATGTCTTCGACGCTCGGATTCATCGTCTGACCGCCTTCGATGATTTCGTCCACCGACAAATCGCGGAAAATCTTCTCAATTCCTTCACCTGTGCAGATTGCAAGCATGCCGACGGGCTTTTTGGACGCTTCGCGCTGCTTCTGAATCGCGCGATTTTGCTCCAACATGTTTTCGATTTTGACGCGGTCCAGCTCTCCCAATTGCAACGCGTAATACAGCGCGCGGTTGGGTTGATTGGTATGCACGTGCACTTTGATAAAACTGATGTCTCCGATCGCAATCACGCAATCGCCGATCTCCATCAGCTTATCGCGCAATTTTTCGACGTCTTCTTCGGTAACGTGGCGTTTGACGTTGATGATAAAATATTCGGTGCAATACGCGAATTTGATGTTTTCCAAATCGTGCTCGTCCGACCCGAACGCGTCCAAAGCGGGCGCGGGTGTCGATTCCGTCGGCTGAATATCTTCTTCCGGAATCTCCACTCCGGCAAGCACGTTGTAAAATCCCTGGAAGACGCACAAAAGTCCGCGTCCGCCCGCGTCGACGACGCCCGCCTGTTTGAGCACCGGCAGCATGTCGGGGGTCTTTTGCAAAATTTCTTCGCCTTTGTGCAGCAACTGTTCCAAAAACGGAATAAACGACGCGTTTTTGGACGCGATCTGCTGCGCGTTTTCCGCCATATAGCGGATAACGGTCAAAATCGTGCCTTCCTTGGGCTTGGTGACCGCGTTGTACGCGATCTCGCGCGCGCCGAGCAGCGCTTTGGCAAACGCCTTGGTCGTAATGCTGCGCGCGTCCGCGAGCGACTTGCAGATGCCTTTGACGATCTGGGACAAAATCACGCCGGAATTTCCGCGCGCGCCTTTAAGCGCTCCGCGCGCCAACGCCGTCAAAACGTCGGACAAATCCTCGCCTGCGGCTTGCATTTCTTTGATCGCGGACTCCATCGTCAGCGACATATTGATGCCGGTATCACCGTCCGGAACCGGAAAAACATTCAAAGAATCAACGTAATTTCGATTTGCTTTCAGGTAGCGGTAGCCGCCCTCAAACATCTCGACTAATTTCGGGGTTTCCAAAACCTTCATTATGCGTTCTCCATATCTTACACCCGAACTCCTACCACATGCACCGCCACGTGCGTGACGCGCATGCCCGTATAAGTCTCCACATGGTACTTAACGGTCTCTTGTATAGAATCGGATACGGCGCTCGGATTGACTCCGTCTCTGAGCACCACGAATAGTTCTAAATTTATCTTATTGGCTATGGTCGTGACTTTGACGCCTTTGCCGACGGAAGGACGTTTGAACAACTCGTACAAACTATCCGTCAGCGTGCGCGAAACCAATTCGACAACGCCGTAACATTCCGACGCCGCATTGTGCGCGGTCATCGCGATCGCGTTGTCCGTAATAATCAGTTTTCCGTAATAATTCGATGTTTTGACTGCCATAGTTAGTTTTATTTTACACAAAGACTCCCGAATTTGCAACGATTTATACATAATTTATACGTCATCCGACGCTTGTTGAGACATTTTTGCGAATTTTTCCGAAAAATACCGCTTTTTTCCTTGCCAAGTGCGCCGCGAAATGCTATGATAGTCAAGCGAGATTTCCATCAGGAGGTAGAATCATGTCCAGAGTATGCGCATATTGCCACAAAGGTCAGCAGAGCGGCAACAAAGTCAGCCACTCCAACCGTAAATATAGAAGAACCTGGGGCAAGAACGTTCAGAAGGTTAAAGTCTTGAACGACAACGGCTCGATCGAAAGCAAATACGTTTGCACCAGATGTCTGAGAACGGAAGGCAAGGTCAAACGCGTCGTCGCAGAAATCAAAGTGAGCGAATAATTGCAAAACGCCCGCGACAAGCGGGCGTTTTTGTATGCGTCCGGACTGCGGGCGCATTTTTTATATCCTGAGATTTCGTCGCAAAATCGACGCATTTCCGTAAATTTCGACACAATTCTCTATTTTTTAAATTACTAACTGGCGCTTGCTTGTATATTGAGCGCAAACAAAGCGGGATGCGTCGCACCCCGCCCGTTCGGTATGTACCGTAATCCCGCCGTTGCGAGAGACCGTTATTTGCGCCGCACAAACATACGCAAGAAACACTTGACGAATGCGGGCGGATTCCAACACACGATTCTCATACTTCACCTCCTGCATGCTACTACACGATATGCGGCAGGAGCGAATCGGGTTCCGCCTAGCGCAACGATTTGAGCGTCGCGATCGCAGCGGCGGGATCGCTCGCGCCGAATACGCTGCTGCCCGCGACCGCAATGCCCACGCCGCTCGCCGCGATCGCAGCCAGATTGTCGGCGGTGACGCCGCCGTCCAGCTCGATCTCGATGTCGCGCGCGCCGATCATGCGCAACAAACGCGGCATCTTGTCCAACACCGAAGCAATGAATTTCTGTCCGCCGAACCCGGGATACACGCCCATCAGCATGACCAGATCGATCTCGTCCAGATACGGCTCGATCGACTCCGGTTCGATGTCCGGATTGAGCACCAACCCGACCCGCTTGCCGCGCGCATGCACGGCGCGGATCGCGCCGAACACATCCTTGCTGACTTCCGGATGGAACGTAACAATATCCGCTCCCGCTTGCAAAAAGCGTTCGATATAGCGCTCCGGCTCGACGATCATCAGATGTACGTCCAGCGGCAGCGTCGTATACGGTCGGATCGCCTGTATCATCGGCATCCCGAATGTCAGGTTGGGGACGAATATCCCGTCCATGACGTCGCAGTGCACCCAGTCCGCGCCCCAATCGGCAAGCACGGAAACCGCTTTGCCCATCCGGGCAAAGTCGGCGGAAAGAATCGACGGAGCGATTTTGATCTCATTCATAACGTTTGTTCCACCTTTGTTTAATATCCCGATACAGCCGCAGGTAACGCTCGTATCGCGCCGCCGACAGTCTGCCTTCGCGTACGGCGCGCTTGACGCCGCAATCTTCTTCCGAATCGTGGCAGCAGCCCCGATACCGGCACTCCTGCGCAAAGTCGTCGAAATCCGTATAATACCCGCGCAACCGCGCAGGATCGAACAACGGCATTTCCAACATATTGAATCCGCACGTGTCCGCGATCTTGGTGCCGTCCGCCAGCTCGACGATCTCGATGTGCCGAGTCGTATTTTTGCCGCGACCGCCCTTGGCGGACAAGTCGCCGGTGCGCATGCGCGTCTGCCCGACGATCGCGTTGATCAGCGAGGATTTGCCGACCGCGGACTGTCCCGCCAGACAGACGAATCTGCCGCGCATCCAACGCGTCAATGCTTCGATTCCCTGTCCCGTCTGCGTGCTGATCACGGCGATGTCGGCAAGCGACTCGTAATCGCGCGCGACTTCCCGCGCGACGTCCTCCGCCTGTTCCATATCCGCCTTGTTGACGCATACGAGCGTATCCACGTCCTGCTCGGACGCGCCGATAATCAACTTATCCGCCAACAGCATGTCCGGTTTGGGCGACGGCGCGACGACGATGACGAGCGCGTCCATGTTGCTCACGTACGGGCGCACGAGCGCCGACGCGCGCGGACGCACTTGCTCGATCACGCCTTCCTTGTCCACGGTCAGATCGACGATATCGCCGATGAAGATCGCGCCCTTGGCGCGCAATTTGCCGCGCGCGAAACACGGGACGTCTTCTCCTTGCGCGGTACGCACCGTATAGCATCCCGCGACGCCCTTGATGACCTGCCCGTACGTCCGATATTTCATGATTCGACACGCTCCGTCTGCGCGGCGATATGCGCGCGCCGCAACTGTCCGCATGCGCCCTGAATATCGCTGCCCATGCTGCGCCGCACGGTACAACTGATGCCCAGCGCGCTCAGGCGCTGTTCGAACACGCGGATTGCGCGCGCATGCGCGGCGCGCAAATCCCGTTCGGCAACGACGTTGAGTCCGATCAGATTGACGTGACACGCCATCCCGCGCAACAGACGCGCCAAACGCTCCGCATGCGCGGCGGACGCGTTGACGCCGTCGATGACGGTGTATTCGAACCCGATGCGCCGTCCCGTCTTATCGAAATAATACTTGCAGGCGTCCAGCACCTGCGCGATCGAATATTTGCGCGCGATCGGCATGATCTTGCGCCGCGACGCATCGTCGGACGCATGCAACGAAATCGTCAGCGTCGGCGTATAGCCGTCGTCCGCCAGCCGTCGAATGCCGTCCGCCAGTCCGCACGTGGACAACGTCACGTTGCGCCGCGACAACCCCAAACCGTCCGGATCCGCCGCCAACGTCAAAAAGCGCGTTACCTGCTCATAATTGTCGAGCGGCTCGCCGCTGCCCATCAACACGACGCGATCGATCGGCGACAATCCCTGCGCGCGCGTATCGCGGTTGACGGCGACGATCTGTCCCAGAATTTCGCCCGCGCTCAGGTTGCGGACGAGTCCGTCCAGTCCCGACGCGCAAAACGCGCAATTCATTCGACAACCGACCTGCGTGGAAACGCACAGCGTGTTGCCGTACGCATGCGGCATCCATACGCCTTCGATCAGATTGCCGTCGTACAAACGATACAGGAATTTGCGCGATCCGTCCTTATCGGATTTCCAATCGCGCTCGATCGTTACGCCTTGATCCGCGTCGCATCGCGCGCGCAATTGCATCGCCCATGCTTTGGGCAACGTGGAAATTTCTTCGACGTGCAATCCCGCCAGCAATCCGCGATACAGCTGATCGCCGCGAAACGCGAGTTGTCCCGTCTCTTGCGCCAACGCGCGCAACTGTGTCAAATCGCAATCGAGCAAGATCATGCCGTTCTCTCCAAGCGCGCGACGAAAAAGCCGTCCTTGCCGCTGCCGTCCGGCAGATACTGCGTCTGCGAGACGCATTTCCATTGCGGATTCGCGAGCAAAAACCGTTGGATCACGGCGCCGTTTTCGCGCTCGGTCACGGTGCAGGTCGCATATACCAACCGCCCGTTCGGCGCAACGTACGCCGAGCAGGTCTGCAAAATCGCGAATTGGACGTCGTGCAATTCGTCCAACGTCTCGGGCGACAGATTGCGGACGAGTTCCGGCTTCTTGGCGCGCACGCCCAGTCCGCTGCAAGGCACGTCGCATAGCACCGCGTCGAACATCCCGTTCCAATCGGGACGCGGACGCGTCATATCCGCGCAGACCGTCTCGATGTTGTCCGCGCCCATACGGCGCGCATACGCTTCGATCAAACGCGCGCGATGCGGATGCAATTCGCATGCGACGACCTTGCGCGCGCGCTCGGACAAATATACGCTCTTGCCGCCGGGCGCCGCGCATGCGTCGAGAATCGTCTCGTCCGCCCGCGCGTCCAACTGCATGCAACACCGCACGGACGTCTCGCTCTGAATCGTGACGATTCCGCGATCGAACAGTTTGCGCAACTGCGGCGTATTGCGGACGTACCAACCGCCGATACCGTCCGGACGCGCGCCGCCGATCCGCGCGAGCCTTTGCTCCGCGTCCTGCGCCGTCGTCTTGCGCGGGTTGTGCCGCACGTGTTCCGCATCGCAAGACGGCGCGGTCAAAAACCGCTCCGCGCAATCGTATCCGTACTGCTGCGTCAACATGCGCGTCAACCACGTCGGCAACGACGCGCGCACGCCCAACGATCGGATCGGATCGTCCGGCAACAACGGGCGATTGCGGACAAACGCCTGCAACACCGCGTTGACGAATCCTTTGAGCGCGGGCTTGCCGATCTGCGCGCATGCCTGCACGCAGGTATGCACCGCCGCATAATCGGGCGTACCGTCCATGTACGCCAATTGATAGATGCCCATGCGCAGCAAGATCCGTATCTGCGCTTTGGGCGACTTGGACGCCAACGCGTCGATATAATAGTCCAATGTGATTTCGCGCGACAACACGCCGTATACCATACGGGTTAGCCACGCGCCGTTGTCCGCTTCTTCGAGTGCGCGGGACAATGCGGCGTTGCTGTAAGCGCCGTCCCGACACACGTCGTTCAAGATCCGATAACAAAGCAGATAATCGCTCACGTACGCTCTCCCAGCCGCTCGCCGTCGAGCCGTCCGTATCCCGCGGCAAACTCTGCGGCGCGCATGCGCTTTTTGCCCTCGGGCTGCACTTCGAGCAATTCCAGACTGCCTTTGCCGCACGCGACCCAAACGCGCCCGCCTTTGCTTACGAGCGTGCCGCTCGGCGCGGCAATGTCGTCGCTCGCGTCGGCGCGCCAGATTTTAAGCAGTTTGCCCTGCGGCGTATGCGTAAACGCCGACGGCCACGGCGTCATCCCGTCGATGTGCCGCGTCAACTCGATCGCGCTGCGCGTCCAATCGATCCGCCCGCTCTCCTTGTCCAGCATGCGGCAGTACGTCGCCTGCGCGTGATCCTGCGGCGTAAACGTCGCTTCGCCGCGCTCGATCGCGTCCGCCGCCTGCACGATCGCGCAAGCCCCCGTCTGCGCCAGTCGCTCAAACAGCTCTCCCGCCGTTTCGCGCGGCAAGATCGGCGTAGTCACCTGCAACAGAATATCGCCGCTGTCCACTTCGCGCACGGTACGCATGATCGTCACGCCCGTCTGCGCGTCGCCGTTGAGCACCGCGCTCTGGATCGGACTTGCGCCGCGATAGCGCGGCAACAACGATCCGTGTACGTTCAGCACGCCGTGCGGCGCGATCGCAAGGATTTCGTCGGACAAAATCTGTCCGAACGCGCACGTCACCATCAGATCGGGCGACAACGCGCGCAAATCGTCCGCGCCTTGCCGCGACAGACGCTCGTATTGCAAAATCGGCAATCCCAATTCCTGCGCCTTGCGCTTGACCGCGCAAGGTTGCAAGACGTTGCGGTTGCCCGGTTTGTCGGGTTGCGTAACGACCGCGACGACGTCGTGGCTGCTCGCCGCCAACGCTTCCAGCGACGGGACGGCAAAATCGGGCGTTCCCAAAAATATAATTCGCATCAGCGCTGACGATACTCCTTGTCATAAAACAGTACGCCGTCCAGATGATCCATCTCGTGGCAGCATGCGCGCGCAACGAATCCTTCCAGCGTCTTGCGCATCGGTTTGCCGTCGCGGTTTTGGTACGCGATCGTGATCCGATACGGACGTTTGACGTCGCAGGATCGATCCTTGACGCTCAGACACGCTTCCGGTCCGATCTGCTCTCCGCTCGTCTCGACAAACGTCGGGTTGATCAATTCCAAATACACGTCGTCCGCTTCGACGACCGCAAGTCTGCGCAAAATCCCCACTTGCGGCGCGGCAAGCCCGCAGCCGTCCGCGGCGTGCATCGTCTGACGCATGTCGTCGAGCAGTTTGGCGAGTTTGGCGTCGAACGCCGTCACCGGTCGACTGACCTTGCGCAACTGCGGATTGGTGTCCATCACAATGTCTCTCAATGCCATAGTCTTTCTCCTAAGATAAACTCTGCGGATTGATCTCCGCAAAGACGGTTACGCCGTTGGCGCGGTTGCGGTCCGCAACGGCGTATAAATTGCGAATCGTCGTCTCTTCGTCTTGCCGATTGAGCCGCATCAGAATCTGATAGCGGTACTTGTTCTGAATGCGCGCGACGGGAGACTTCATCGCCTGTACGTACAGAAAACGCTCGCGTTGCGCCGTCGCATAATCGTGCACGTCGGCATACATGCGTTTTGCCGTGTCGATGACCTTCTGCTCCTGCTCGCCGCTCATCAAAATGCGTACGATCGTCGAGTACGGCGGAAATCCGGTCGTCTGCCGCGCGTTGTTCTCCTTTTCGAAAAAACCGCGATAATCGTATTCGCTCGCGTAGCGATACACGAAGTGCCGCGGCGAAAAAGTCTGCAAGATCACCTGTCCCGGCTTGACGCTGCGTCCCGCGCGCCCCGCGACCTGCGTAACCAATTGGAACGTGCG
Source organism: uncultured Christensenella sp. (assembly GCA_910576875.1). Taxonomy (GTDB): domain Bacteria; phylum Bacillota; class Clostridia; order Christensenellales; family UBA3700; genus MGBC101980. Next base: position 4,676 of record CAJTKI010000045.1, on the reverse strand, counting down.
TTCGTTGCTGCGATAATCGTTGTGGTACAGACTCATGTCCGCGTCCAAAATCCCGACCAGCGTCACGTCCGAAAAATCATGCCCCTTCGCAATCATCTGCGTGCCGACGAGTATCTGGGCTTCTTTGTTGGCGAACGCGCCGAGAATGTCCAAGTACGCGGTTTTGGTCGCGGTCGTCTCGTTGTCCATGCGCAGTATGCCGACGTCGGGCAACAGCTTGCGAATCTCTTCCACGACGCGCTGCGTGCCGATCTTGCCGTACCGAATCTCTTCGCTACCGCAATCCGGACACCGACTCAGCATCTGAAAGCGCTTGCCGCAAAAGTGGCACTTCAGCTGCCGATCCACCGAATGATACGTCAGCGTCACGTCGCAATCGCTGCATTTGGCGATGTATCCGCACTTGCGGCACATCACGAACGACGAGTGTCCGCGACGGTTGAGAAAGAGCATCGCCTGTTCGCCCCGCTCGACGGTACGCCGCAACTGCTCGGACAATTGCGCCGAAAAGATACTGTCGTTGCCGCGCAAAATCTCATGCGACATATCGACGATCTGCATCTTGGGCATCGCGCGGTTGCCGACGCGGTCGGGCATCGAAATCAATTCGTATTCCCCGCGGCGCGCGGCAAGATAGCTTTCGACCGACGGCGTCGCGCTGCCCAATACGACCTTGGCTCCGCCGTATCGCGCGCGCCAACGCGCAATGTCTACCGTCCGATAGCGCGGGTTGGATTCGCTCGTATAACTGGAATCGTGCTCTTCGTCCACGACGATCAGTCCCACGTCCCGCAACGGCGCGAAAATCGCCGAACGCGCGCCGACGACGATGCGGGCTTGTCCGCGCAACAAACGCAACCATTCGTCCAGCCGTTCGCCGTCCGACAATCCGCTATGCAACATCGCGACGGTATCGCCGAAAAACGCGCGGAAATTGCGCGACATCTGCGGCGTCAGCGAAATCTCCGGCACGAGCATGATCGCCGTCTTGCCCTGTTCCAGCACGCGGGCGATCGCGCGCATATACACCATCGTCTTGCCGCTGCCGGTCACGCCGTGCAACAGCACCGTCTCTCCCGACGCGGCAAATATCCGATCGAGCGCGCCTTGCTGCGCCGCGGTCAACGTCACCTGTCGGGCGCCGTCCGCCGCAATGCCCGGAGGCGTGCGGTACACCTGCCGCGACGTACGCACGAGCAAGCCTTTGTCGATCAACGCGTCGATCGACGTCGCCGAAAATTCGCTCGACAACGCGCTTTGGAACTCTCCGCCGTCGCGCAACCGCTCGACGAGCGCGCGCTGCGCCTTGGCGCGCTTGGGGATTTGCTCCAAAATCTGTTCCGTCGTGTACCCGGGCGCGCATTCGACGTAATAGCGCACGCATTCGCGTATGCGTCCCCCGCGCAGTTTGGACGGAATAAACAAGCGCAAACTGTCCGCATATCGCAGATAAAAGCGCGTCTTCATGTATTCCATCAACTGCAACATCTCGGGCGTGATCGCGGTAAAATCGTCCAGCCGCGCCGCGACGTCTTTGAGCGTCTCGCAATCGCTGTGCTCGCGCATCTCGATACAGAATCCTTCGACGCGTTTGCTCCCGAACGGAACAAGCACCCGATCTCCTGCGTCGAGACGCATTCCTTCGGGTACGGAATAATCGAAAATTTTGTCGGTCTGCGCCGCGGCGATATCGACGATCACCCGCGCGATCATAGCCGCAAAATCCTATCCAGCAATACGTGCGCCAAACGATCTTTGGTCATCAGCTCCAACGGCTCTTCGCCGCGCTCGGTCACGAGCGTAACGACGTTGGTATCGACGTCGAATCCCGCGCCCTGCGCGGTCACGTCGTTGGCAACGACCATATCGGCGTGTTTGGATACGAGTTTGCGCCGCGCGCTGTCCAACAAATCGCGCGTTTCGGCGCAAAAAACGATGAGTTTGCGATCCCCTTTGACCGCGCCGACCGCCGCCGCGATATCGGGATTCTTGACCAAATCCAGATGCAACGCGTCGCCCTTTGCTTTGTCCGACAGGATCTCGCGCGGACGGTAATCCGCGGGCGCCGCCGCCTTAACGATCCAATCTTGCGCTTCGCAACGCGACGTCACCGCGTCGTACATCTGCATCGTCGTCTGTACGCGCACGATCTCGCATCCGCTCGGAAGCGGCGCGCTGCATATGCCTGCGACGAGCGTGACTTGCGCCCCGCGCGCAACTGCGGCGCGCGCGATCGCAATGCCCATCTTGCCGCTGGAACGGTTGGTCAAAAACCGAACGCCGTCCACATTCTCCTGCGTCGCGCCGGCGGTGACCAAAATGCGCTTGCCCTGCAAGTCCAACGGCTGCGTCAATCGAGCGCGAATGCATTCGACGATCTGCGCGGGTTCCGCCATCTTGCCTTTGCCCACGTCGCCGCACGCCAATCTGCCGCTGTCCGGCTCCAAAATCTCGACGCCGCGCTCGCGCAAAACGCGCAGATTGGTCTGCGTCGCGGGATGTTCGTACATCGCGGTGTTCATCGCCGGCGCGACGATCAGCGGCGCGCGCAACGCCAACGCCGTCGTCGTCAACATATCGTCCGCGATCCCGTACGCCAGCTTTGCCAATACGTTGGCGGTCGCCGGCGCGATCACGCACAGATCGGCGCGCTGCGCCAACGAGACGTGCGCGATATCCCATTTCTCCGGACGCGCAAACATATCGCTGACGACGCGGTTGCCCGAAAGCGACTCGAACGTCATCGGCGAAACGAATTGGCACGCATGCTCCGTCATGACGACGTCTACCTGCGCGCCGAATTTGCGCAACGACGAGACGATCTCGCAGCTCTTGTAGCATGCGATCCCGCCCGTCACGCCCAGCAAAACGCGATAACCGCTCAGGGGCATCAGTTCTCCTGTTTGATCACGACTTTGCCGTCGTAAATCTCATGCGCGGCATAGCTGATCGCTTTCATGCCGCTGTCTTCGAGCAATTCGGGATTCTGCGCTTCCAACTGTCTCGCACGTTTGGCGACGCCGCACACGAGTGCGTAACGGCATTCCGCCTTTTTGATAATTTTGTCGATGGGTGGATCGATCATCATAGGTTGTTACCTCCTGCATATAACAAGTTGTCAATAAATTTTTTGTTGGCTCGTACGCTGCATTTCTCCGCGCGAATAATCGCAAGAATATCCTGCGCGCCCTGCGCGGCGTCTTCGTTGACGACGACGTAATCGTACAGCACCGCTTGCTTGATCTCGTCGATCGCCGCGGCGATGCGGATCTGCAACTGTTCTTCCGACTCGCTCGCCCGAGCGCGCAAACGCGATTCGATCGTCGAACGGGACGACGGGGACAGAAAGATCATGACCGCGTCGGGGAATTTGTTTTTAATATCCAAAGCGCCCTTGACGTCGATTTCGAGCACGACGTCGTATCCTTGCTCCAACATCGACAGCACGTGGCGCTTGGGCGTGCCGTAGCAATTGCCGTACACGCACTGATGCTCCAAAAACTCGTCGTCGTGCAGCATCCGCTGATATTCGTCGAGCGTCTTGAAGAAATAATTGACGCCTTCGCATTCGCCTTCCCGCGGCGCGCGCGTCGTCACCGACACCGAATAGCGCAAATTGGGACACTCGGCGATCGCATGCGCCAACACCGTGCCCTTGCCCGCGCCCGACGGTCCGGATACCACAATCAACAATCCTTTGCGTTTTTTCATCTCTGCGTCCTTATTCCGAATGCGCGTCGTCATTCGAGATTTTGAATTTGTTCGCGCATCATTTCGATCGTGTTTTTGAGCGAAATCGCAAGCTCCGACACGCGGATATCGCAACATTTGCTCGCGATCGTGTTGCTCTCGCGGTTCATCTCCTGAATCAAAAAGTCCAGTTGCTTGCCGACGGCGCCGCCCGCGCGCAGTTTGCCGTCGAAATGCTCGGTGTGCGTAAGCAGTCTCGTCGTCTCTTCGTCGATGCAGACTTTGTCCGAATAGAACGCGATCTCGTTGAGCAAGCGTGCTTCGTCGATCTGCGTCGCCTGCAAAAACTCGGATATACGTTTGCGCACCTTGGCGCGGTGTTGCTCGACCATATCGGGCGCAAACTCCGAGATCGCCCGTACCGTCTCGACGATCGCCGCGCTCTTACCGAGCAAATCCTGCACGAGCAAAGCGCCCTCCCGCTCGCGCATCGCATCCAACTGCACGAGCGCTTCGTCGCAAGCAAGTCCGATCATCTCCGCCAACTGCGTCTCGTCCGCCTCCGCGCCGCGCGTCGTCAACACGTCGGGCATGCGCATCAGTTCCGACACGCTCATGTCGCAGTCGATCCCGCAAGCAAGCGCGATCTCGCCTGCCGCTCGATAATACGTCTGCGCCAACGCCGCGTCCGCCTGTACGTCCGTCGCATGTTCGCGCCGATCTTCGTAATTGACGTAAACGTCCAAATGTCCGCGTCCGACCGCGTCTTTGATGCGTTTACGCAAAGCGTCTTCGGCAAACAAAAAGTTCTTGGGCATCTTGAACGCGAGATCGAGAAAACGGTGATTGACCGATCGAATCTCGACCGACATCCGTTGACCGTCGCGCTCGCATACGCCTTTGCCGTATCCGGTCATGCTGCAAACCCGCATAGAATACCGCCTTGTGTCAGAATAGCCATATTGTAACACAGCGCGCGGCGTTTG
>CAJTKI010000044.1:1720-13627 GCA_910576875.1 uncultured Christensenella sp. | reverse complement strand
CGTTCCCTGATACGCGACGTCTTTCGGTTGCACGATATAATCGAGCAACGACAATTCACGACCACCATCCTTAACTGACTGCATCGTAAACTTCGCATATTGGTGACCCGCGCTTTGCGCGATCGGAGTCAACTTTTTGGTCGCTTCTTTTGCATCCGTTTCGTTTGCAACATACCCGCATCCGCCGCTGTTGAGCGCATTCGCACGGATATAACTTGTACTGTACATATTGCTCGGATATGCGTCCGTCGGCGTATTCGCATACCACGGATTCCACTGCGATGTCTCCGCGCTCGTCGCCAGCCACATCGTCGCGATGACCTGTCCGTTGTCCAATTTACGCAGATCCGTCACCGTCCACTTCTTGCCGTCGATTATTGCGACAATATCTTTGCCGCCGTTGATCGCACGAATCGCCGCCGCATCTTTGGCAGACAAATCCGCGATATCGGCATCTTCTTCTCCCGCACCGCGCAACGCGTCGATCAACGCCCAAAACGTCTCGCCATTAAATACTTTCGGCTTGGTTGCTCCCGCATCGTAACCTTCCAGCAACAACTCATCCACAGATACCGTCGTCGAATCGTTTATATTGGTATTGGTAAATGCAAAAACATGCCCTGTATGGGACAATACTCCGTACAGTATCGATATTAGAATTCCAATAATTATTATAATTTCAATAATTCGATATTTGATCTTTTGCATACTTGCTCCGTCCTACCGTTATTTCTTGTTCCGAACCCCGCAAAACAACGTCCCGAAAAAGTTCGTATAATATGCTATTCCATGAACTTATTGAGTAAATTAAGACTTAAATATGCGAAAAACGACTTCCAAAATATGGCGCGACGGCAAATAAATCCGTTTTGACTTGACTTTGCCTACGCAAAAGAATAAGATAATAAGAGAAAAGTTCATGGAATAGCATATTCCATGAACTTTTTTCTTTGTAAAAACAATCGAATAACAGATCTTCTATATCCGCAAATTTGCACTTTCCCGCCGACGTTCGATCCCGCGTACGATATCGACTGCGTCGCGCGCCCGATAGATTCGGCGCAACAAAAAGGACAACCCGCCAAGGGGTTGTCCGATCCTGCAAAGCAATTTACTTTTCCAAATACGCGACGACGTCTCCGATCGTCTTAAACTTGTCCGCGTCTTCGTCTTCGACCTCGACGCCGAATGTATTCTCGACCTGCATGATAATCTCGACGACGTCCAGCGAATCCGCTTGCAAATCTTCGATCAAATTGGTCTCCATCGTCACCTGATCGGCGTCGACGCTCAAGATCCCGCAAATAATCGTACGCAGTTGTTCAAAAGTCTGTTGCATCATTCCCTTCCTTCGGGCATAGCCCTGCTGTGATACTTTGGTTATTATACACCCGATCGGGCAATCTGTCAATCCCCAACGTACGCGCGCCGCGCATATCACGCGGACGCGTAACGCATGCGCAAAATCATCGTTTGTCTCGGATGCCGACATCCGCGTCTGCGTTGCCGCTTCCGATACTCGGCAGATCTTCCGGCACGCGATACACCCAGCGCACCGTATCTGCGCAACACACGGTCGCGACGTGCTCCGCGGATACGTCCAACTCCGCATACGGCGCGATCGGCACGTCGCCGCGCACGATCTGTCCGGTCAAGCCGCTGCCCCGCATCTTGGCATACGCTTCTTTGCGCGTCCAATCTGCGATCGTCCCCAACGCCTGCGAGATCGGGCGATCCTTGCGCTCCACGTCGATCCCGACCGGCACGTCCGCCAAAGCGATCGCGCTCATGCCGTCCGTATGCGAGACGGAGATATATGCGCCGTCCGCGATCGGGCGACCGTTGGGCGCATGGCGCAATTCCCCGACCGCGCGTCCGCTCCATTTGCGATACAATGCCAATGCGATCGGCGCCCAGTCCGCAGTCGCCGATCGGCGCGCGATCCAAAATACGTACATGCTTAGCGCGCCTGTTCGGCTGCGAGCGCCCGCGCAAAGAAGTCTTCGACTACGTCCATAAACGCATCGTCCGTCGCATACACGATCTCTTTCTCCGACCAGGCATAATGCATCTCGACGTTGTATCGAAACAGATTGTCCTTGCCGCGCGGCACGTCATACCACTTGCCCGCCGCATCGGCGTTGATCCGCGCTTCGGCGTCGAGCGTACGCGACATCGTATGCCCGCGGTCGGTAAAGACGACGAATTCCGCATTCGGATTGGTGCACGCCGCGCGGCGCGCGCAGACCGAGATCTCGTACGGGACGGTCGGATCGTCCTTGCTGTGGCTGATCAGCACCTTGCCCCCGTAGCGGTTGACCCCGCCCATGCCGGTATAAAACGCGCGCTTGCCGAAGCGCAGTCCCTGATACAAATACATCCAAGGTTTGATCAACAGCATGAGCTTGCCGGCGTAGCGGTATCCCTGCATCGCCATGATATCCCATGCGTTGTCGAATCCGCTCAACGTCGCGATCGCCGTCAGCCCTTGCAAACGGTCGTTGAGCATATTGGCGCTCGCATACCCGCTCCAACTGTGTCCGTATACCAATAGCGGCAGATGCGCGTATTCCGACTGTTGCAGATACGCGATCGCGCGCTCCATATCGATCTGCGACTGCGGCAGCCCCACGAGCGATGCGCCCTTGCTGTCCGCCGTGCCGGTCATGTCGAATGCGAATACCAAATAGCCTTTGCGCGCAAAATACGCGCTGCGATTCATATACCCGACGCGGCTGCAACCGATCCCGTGTCCGACCAGCACCAGCGCTTTGGGCGCGTCGTTGTCGCGCAGACGGTAGAACGTCCCCGCAAGTTTATCCCCGCGTCTGCCGCCGAAACGCACGTCCTTTGCCGTCAGATCGGGATAATCGGACATATCCGGCACTTTGCTCAACGGCTCCGCTCTGCCGCCGAAGACCGCGCGGTACATGATCGCCGTCACGATCAGCGGTATCACGAACGTCAACGCCAACAACCCGTATACGACGACGACCGCAACGCGCAATATATTGTTCTTTCGATCCATCTGCATCGGCTCACCCCCGTCGCGCGGCAGTTTTACTGCATGCGCTGTTGTTTGACTTTTTTGTCCACGACGTGGCGTTTTGCCAATTCCGCAACGACGTCGTCGATCCGAATCCCCATATGCACCATCAACACCATCACGTGATAGCACAGATCCGCGATCTCGTATACGGTCTCTTCCTTGCTGTCGTTCTTTGCGCCGATGATGACCTCGGTGCACTCTTCGCCGACTTTCTTCAAGATCTTGTCCGTTCCGCTCTCGAACAGATACGTCGTATACGATCCTTCCTTTTTGCTTTCTTTGCGTCCGACGAGCATGTCGTACAACCCGTCCATCGCAAACGGCACGCGATCGGGCGCGGTATAGATAGGATCGCTAAAACAACTGTCCGTCCCCAAATGGCATGCGGGACCTTCTTTGACGACCTGCACGACCAGCGCGTCCGCATCGCAGTCCGCGACGATATCGACGATATGCTGCACGTTGCCGCTGCTCTCGCCCTTGCGCCACAGACATTTGCGCGAACGACTCCAAAAGCACGTGCGGTTTTCGCGTATGCTGATCTCCAAACTCTCGCGATTCATATACGCGAGCGTCAGTACCTTCTTCGTATAATAGTCCTGCACGATCGCGGGCACGAGTCCCTGCGCGTCGAACCGAATCCGATCGATGTCTACCATATAATGTTACGCTCCTTATCCGTCACAGTCGGACGGGAATTTTATGCGCGCGCAGCGTACGTTTCAATTCGTCGATGCGCACTTCTTTCCAATGAAATATCGATGCGGCAAGCCCCGCGTCCGCCTGCGGCACCTGCTCGAACAGCGTCACGAAATCCTGCGCGTTTCCGGCCCCGCCCGATGCGATCACGGGCACGTCCGCCACGTCGCAGACCGCTTGCAGCATTTGCAAATCGAATCCGCCGCGCACGCCGTCCGTATCGATGCTGTTGACGACCAACTCGCCCGCGCCCGCCGCGACGCCGTCGCGCGCCCATTGCAACGCGTCGATCCCCGTATCCACGCGTCCGCCCTTGGCAAAGAGTCGGAACTGCCCGTCCACGCGTTTGACGTCCATGCTCAGCACGACGCACTGACTGCCGTACTTGCGCGCCGCCGCGCCGATCAGCGACGGATCCGCAATCGCGCCCGAGTTGACGCTCACTTTGTCCGCGCCGCGTTTGAGCACGCGATCGAAATCGTCCAACGTCCGAATGCCGCCGCCGACCGTCAACGGGATAAAGATCTGCGCGGCGACTTGTTCGAGAATATCGCCGAACAATCCCCGACCTTCCGCCGACGCGGTAATGTCGTAGAATACCAACTCGTCCGCGCCGGAACGGTTGTAATACTCCGCAAGCCGAACGGGACTCTCGACGTCGCGCACGCCCTGAAAATTGACGCCCTTGACGACGCGCCCGTCCCGAATATCCAGACAAGGTATGATGCGTTTTGCCAACATGTCGATTACTCCCGATAAGTCAAAGCGCGTTCGAGCGAAATCGCGCCCGTATACAACGCCTTGCCGATGATCGCGCCGTCCGTACCGATCTCGCGCAACGCGCGCAAATCTTCTTCGCGACACACGCCGCCGGACGCGGTCACGCGCAGCCCCTGTATCTCGGCAAGCGCCCGATACGGCTGCAAGTTGACGCCCTGCATCGCGCCGTCGCGCGCGATGTCCGTATAGATGATTTGCCGCACGCCGTCTTCGAATAATTTGCGGCAAAACTCCAACGCGTCCGTCTGCGTGACTTCCAACCATCCTTGCACGGCGACTTTGCCGTCGCGCGCGTCCACGCCGACCGCGATCGCGTCGCCGTACGTCTGCGCCATATTGCGGGTAAACTCGGGATCGCGGATCGCGACCGTACCCAAGATCACTTTGTCCGCGCCCAATTGCAGATACGTCTCGATCTGCTCGCGCGTACGAATGCCGCCGCCGATCTCGACCAGTAAGCCGCTCTCTTTGCAGATGCGCCCGATCACGTCGTGATTGACCGCCGCGCCGCGCTTGGCGCCGTCCAGATCCACCAAATGCAGATAACGCGCGCCCTTGTCCCGCATGCCGATCGCGACCCGCACCGGATCGTCGTCGTACACGCTGACGCGCGCGTAGTCTCCTTGCGTCAAACGCACGACCTGTCCGCCGATCAGATCGATCGCAGGCAATATTCTCATACGCGCCCCCATTGCGTCGTCGCAAACGCCTGCAAAATGCGCAAGCCGTCTTCGCCGCTCTTTTCGGGATGGAACTGCGTGCCCATCACGTTGTTTTGACGTACCGCCGCCGTCACGGGAATGCCGTATTCGCAATCCGCGATGCACGCCGCGTCGCAGTGCTTGGCATAAAACGAATGGACGAAATATACGTACGCGCCGTCCGCAACCGCGTCCGTCAACGGATCTTGCCGCCGTTTGCGCAACGCGTTCCAACCCATGTGCGGGACTTTATACCCGCTCGGCAAATCGTTTGCCAACGCCTCGACGCTGCCGCCGATCAGCCCGAGACCTTTGTGCCGACCGTGTTCGCGACTTTCGTCGAACAGCATCTGCATGCCCAGACAAATCCCCATCAACGGCTTGCCTTGGCGCGCCTGATCGATCACGAACGCGTCCATTCCGCCGACGCGTAATTTTGCCATCGCGTCGCCGAACGCGCCGACGCCCGGCAAGATCAGTCGATCGCACCGTTCCAACTCGTCCCGATCCGCGCTGACCGCGCACGCCTGTCCCAGCGCGCGCAAAGAACTCGTCAACGAATACAGATTGCCTACCCCGTAATCTACGATTCCGATCATACCCGACCTTACAGCGCGCCTTTGGTGGACGGGATTTCGCCCGCCCATGCGCCGTCCTGCGCCACCGCCGCGCGCAATGCCCGCGCGAGCGCCTTAAACGCCGCTTCGAGAATGTGATGACTGTTTTCGCCCGACAGCATGCGCAAATGCAACGTCACCGCTGCGTTGCGCACGAATCCGAGCATAAACTCCCGCGCCAGCTCGCAATCGAAGTCTCCGACTTTCTCGGTCGGCGTCGTCACGTCGTAGACGAGACACGCGCGTCCGCTCAGATCGAGCGCGCACAGCATCAACGTCTCGTCCATCGGCACCAATGCCGATCCGTAGCGCGCGATGCCCGTCTTGTCCGCAAGCGCCGTCGCCAACGCCTGTCCCAGCGCGATCCCGATGTCTTCGCACGTGTGGTGATAATCCACGCGCGTATCCCCTTCGCATTGCAAATCCAGATCGAATCTCGCGTGTTTGCTCCACAGGTCGAGCATGTGATCGAGAAACCCGCATCCGGTATCGATGTTTGCCTTGCCGCTGCCGTCGAGCGACAGACTCAGCCGAATGCGCGTCTCTTTGGTATTGCGTTCCGTATTCGCCTCTCTCATATTGCCTCCGTGATTCGAGCGATGGCTTGCGTCAAGCTTTGCATCTGCTCTTGCGTTCCGATTGTGATGCGGACGTAGTCCGCGATTTTCGGATCCGTAAAATGTCTGACCAGGATCCCTTGTTCTTTGAGTTTGCGCTGCAACGTCGCGCCGTCGATCTTCGGATGCTTCGCGAGCACGAAATTCGCCTGCGACGGCGTATATTGCATACCCAGTCCGTCTAACGCGCGCTTAAATGTCTCGCGCACGCTCGCAATCTGTTCGCACCGCGTCCGAAACGTCTCCCGATCCGCCATCGCCTGCGCCGCAAGCACGATGTTGAGTCGATCGAGATTGTACGGATTGAACGAATATTTGACCGTCTTCAAATCTTCGATCAAATGCGGCTGCGCGATCGCAAACCCGATTCTGCCCCCCGCGAGCGAACGCGATTTGGACAGCGTCTGCACGACGACCAGATTGGGATATTCCGCCACGAGCGGCACGCAGCTCTGCGCGCCGAAATCCACATACGCTTCGTCCACGACGACCACCTGATCGGGATTGGTCTCGATCACGCGGCGCAATTGATCGCGCGTCAGCGCGATGCCGGTCTGCGCGTTGGGGTTGGCGATCAATACGGTCTGACCGACGTTGCAATACGCTTGCGGATCGATCCGCAACGACTCGTCCACCGGACACAGCGTCGCGGGAATCCCGAACAACTGCGCGTACACCGGATAGAATCCGTACGTAATGTCCGCAAAGCGTACGCCGCGCGCGTCGCAAAACGCCATAAAGCAGAATGCAAGCGTCTCGTCCGACCCGTTGGTTGCGAGCACGCATTGCGGCGGCACGTCGAGCGCCCGGGCGATCGCCTGCGTCAATTCCGTCGCTTCGGGATCGGAATACAGACGCAAATCTTCCAACTGCCGACGATCGATCGCGCGCATCGCGCGCTCGGACGGCGGGAAGGGCGACTCGTTGGTGTTGAGTTTGATATACTGCGCGTCTTTGGGCTGCTCGCCCGGCGTATAGGGCGTCAGATCGCGCACGCGTTCATTGGCAAATTTACTCATCGTTCCGCTCCAAACGCACGCACACCGCATTGGCGTGCGCCTGCAACCCTTCGCTCATCGCAAAGCGCATCGCGTCTTCTCCGACCGCGGCGAGCGCTTGCGGCGTATAGCACAGATAACTCGACCGCTTGACAAAATCCTGCACGCCCAGCGGCGACGCAAACCGCGCCGTCCCGCCCGTCGGCAACGTATGATTGGGACCTGCAAGATAATCGCCCAGCGGTTCGGGCGTATAGTGTCCGACAAAAATCGAACCCGCGTTGCGGATGCAACCGACCGCCTGCATCGCGTCGCGCACGCACAGTTCCAAGTGCTCGGGCGCGATCCAATCGGCGACGCGGTACGCGTCCCGCAAAGATTCGGTCAAAAAGATCTTGCCGTAGTCGTCGATCGATTTGCGCGCGATCTGCGCGCGATCGAGCAACGGAATCTGTCTCTCCAACTCCCGCGCGACTTGCTCTGCAAGCGCCGCGCTGTCCGTGACCAACGCCGCCGCCGCGCGCACGTCGTGTTCCGCCTGCGACAACATATCGGCGGCGACTGCGATCGGATCCGCAGAATCGTCCGCCACGATCAGGATTTCGCTCGGACCGGCAATCATGTCGATGTCGACCGTACCGTATACGAGACGTTTGGCGGTCGCGACGTAGATATTGCCGGGACCGGTTATTTTATCGACGGGCGCGATGCTCTGCGTACCGTACGCGAGCGCGGCAATCGCCTGCGCGCCGCCGACCTTATAGATTTCGGTCACGCCCGCGATTTTCGCCGCCGCGAGAATTTCCGGTTTGACGCTCCCGCCCGCCTTGACGGGGGTCGTCATTACGATTTCGCGCACGCCCGCGATCCGCGCCGGAATCGCGTTCATCAGTACCGTAGACGGATAATTCGCCGTGCCGCCCGGCACATAGATGCCGACGCGCGCAAGCGGCAGCACGCGCTGCCCCATCACGACGCCTTGTTCGGTGCAAAATTCGAATCCGTCCGTCGCCTGTCTGCGGTGGAACGTTTCGATGTTGTCCGCCGCCAGTCGCAACGTACGCATCATCGGCTCGGATACCGCGCACATGCCTGCTTCCCATTCCGATTCCGTCACGCGCAATTGCTGCGGGCACGCGCCGTCGAAACGCTCGGTGTACGCGCGCAACGCTTCGTCTTTTTGCGTCCGCACGCGCTCCAATATCTCCGCGACCGCCGCAGTAACTTGCGCGTCGTCGCGCGGCGCGACGTTGGCAAAGATCTCTTCGCGCGTTCCGCGTTCCAGTCTGCACACCGCGATCATAGCGCTTCCTCCAATCGCTTGGTCAGTCGATCGATCCGGTCGCTCTCAAATCGATACGCGACTTTATTCGCGATCAAACGCGTACTGATCGGCATGATTTTCGTCACGACTTCGAGATTGTTTTCCCGCAGCGTCGTCCCCGTCTCGACGATATCGACGATCACGTCGGACATGCCGAGAATCGGCGCCAACTCGATCGAACCGTTGAGTTTGATGATCTGAATCTCGCGATTGCTACGTTCGTAATAGTCGCGCGCAATATGCGTAAACTTCGTCGCCACGCGCAGCGGGCGCTCCATGTCGTCCGTAAATCCTTTCGGCGCGGCAACCGCCATGTCGCATTTGCCCATGTTCAGATCGAGCAACTCGTACACGTCGGGATTGTATTCGGTCAATATGTCTTTGCCCACGACGCCCAGATCCGCCGCGCCCAACGCGACGTAAATCGCGACGTCGGACGGCTTGACCCAAAAATAACGCACGCCGTTGCGTTCGTCGCAAAACACGAGTTTGCGATTCTCGGGCGAAAACTCGCTGCACGCGTACCCGACGCGCGCGAGCAACGCATATACCTTTTCTCCCAGTCTGCCTTTGGGCAACGCGATACTGATCATATGCGCACCTCCTGCACGCCGCCGTCGCAATAGCGCAACACCGCGCTCGTACGGACATTCGGCATTTCGCGCGCGATCCGCACGCTGACGCCCGTTTCGCGCAGCTTTCTCGCCTGCGCCAATACCTGACGCACATCGCTGCCCTGCTCGTACAGCAACACGAAATCCACTTTGCGCGCGGGCTGTTGCGCGAGCGCGTCCGCATTGAGCGCAAACCCGATCGCTTGCGCGCGCTTGCCCAACTTGGTCAACAACTTGTCGTAGCGTCCGCCGACGAGCACCGCTTTGGGCACGTCTTGCACGAATCCGTTACACAGAATGCCGTCGTAATAATCCAAATGGTTGACGATCGAAAAATCCAACTCCAACTTGTCGTATGCGCGATGTCCGAACAACGCCCCGTTGAGCGCGCGCAACTGTTCGATCGCCTGCCGCGCGCGCGGATTATCCGCAATCCGATCCGCCGTATCCAACGCCTGCGACAGCGATCCGCGCAATTGCAACATTGCCTCGAATTTCGCCGCGCGCGATTCGTCCACGCCGTTGACCTGCGCGAATTTGCGGAATTCGTGCAGATTTTTCGCCCGCAACAATTCATACAGTTTGGGCAATTCCTGCGCGTCCAGTCCCAACGTTTCGACCATGCCGCCGATAAATCCGCCGTGCGAAAGATCGAGCACAAAGCGCTCCGACAGCATTGCCAAACTCTCCAACATCAACTCGACCGTCTCCGCCATCGTACAATCGTCCACGTTGCCGATCGTCTCGACGCCCGTCTGATGGATTTCGCTGTACCCCAAATTGTCGGAACTGAGCCGATAGACGGATTCGTTGTAATACAGTTTTTCGGTGTGCTCGACGTCCGCATTCGTATTCTTGACGATGGACAGCGTGACGTCCGGACGCAACGCCAGCAATTTACCGTCCGCTCCGCTGAACGTAATGATATTGCGATCCACCAAAAAATCCCGATTGTCGATGTATAGCGAATATTCCTCGAACCGACTCATCGCATACCGCTTGTATCCGTAGCTGCGGTACAGTCCGCCCAATTTGGCGGCGATCCGTTCCGCGCTGCTCAATGCGGCAGTGGTCTCTTTCATACGCACTCTCCCGATTTTTTCTCCATTATACTTTATCACGATAAAGAAGTAAAGTATTTGCACGCAATTTTTTTATCGCGATGCGTTCTTATGTTTTACTATATCACAAACATCGCCCGCGATACAACGTCTGCGCGCAATTTGCGTACAAACGCAATGCAAAACGGCGCCGACTTGCGTCAACGCCGTTCGCATCGAATGATCGAACTTTATTTTTGGCTTGCGCCGACCAATGCGCCCGCACCGACCATCGCGCCGCCGATGATTGCCAACCATGCACCGACCGCGGGCACCATCGTGACTTTCACCAACTCGCCCATCGCAGCGCCGAAACCGGACGTAAACACGATCGTGCAAATCAACATGACGACCAGGCATACCAGCGTCGCCGCAGCGCCGATCCGCGCCAACAGACGCAACAATCCGATATTGAGCACGCGCGTGAGCAGGAACAACACCGCCGTTACCGCGCCGGCGATCATCGTCAGATACGCAAACGCAACCATGCCCGCCATTTTTCCGTCAATGACCGACTCGGGCTTTGCGCCGACCAAGCTACCCAGATCGCCGAGCGCATCGTCCGCTTCCTTGCCCTTTTGAATCATTTCCGCATATTCCGAAAGCGTCGTTTCTCCGCCTTTCGCATTGCCGATCACGCTCTCCGTATTGACCTGCGTCCAGTTCAAGAATACGCCTACCACGAGCAACACCGCGCCGATCAATACGACCGCCAGCATCGCCCAGCCGAGCATGCTGCTCTTTTGCTTTGCCTTTCTCTTTGCCATTTCGAAATCCTCCCGTATTTGTCGTAACAGCCTGCTTGCTTAAACCAAACTTAAACTGCTTGTTTGTATTGTATCCCGATTTTGCCCGATTGTCAACCCGCTTATGCGAATCCTTTTAATTTTTTTGCCGTCCGATTACAAACGGCACCCTCGCGGATGCCGTCTTTCGATTGTCGTCTTTGATCAGGATATCGTGTGTCCCTGGAACGCGATGCCCTTGCGGAGCACGTATTCTTTGATCGTGCCGTCCGCGCCGCCGCGCACGCATACGATCAAATCTTCTCCCATATCGCTGAACGTCTCGTCGGACAGCGTGCAGTTGCCGCCTTCGAAATAGACGGTATCGATGTCCGCCCCCGCAAACGCGTAATCGCCGATCCGATTGACGTGCGGCGGAACATAGATATTCGCCGCGCGAACGCCCGCAAACGCATATCCGCGGATCGTCTCGATCTCTTCCCAGAACTTCTCGCTACCCTCGGTCAGTTTGAAGATCTGCGACTTGCGTCCGTCCTGCGTCTTATAGTAACAGTTTTCGTCGAACGCGCCGAAGTACGCGATCAATTCCTTTTTGTCCGCGCTCATCAACACGGTCTGCGTGCGTTTGGTCTCCGACTGTCCGTCGTTGGACGAATACCAGC
>CAJTKI010000044.1:0-1710 GCA_910576875.1 uncultured Christensenella sp. | reverse complement strand
ATTCCGCCAGCTCGAACACGACAAAACGCTCGTTCTCCGCATGCACGGTCACGCGCTTATTCAGATAAGACGTACGGCTGCTCGTCGTCTGTCCGTAGAACAGCGACAACGCGCCGTCCCCGATCTTTTCGATATTTTTGCCGATTTGGAAATCATTGTCGTACAGCAGATAGTAGCATCCTGCAAACATGCGCTCGGGCAATTCCTTCAACGATTCCGACAACGTCGTTTCGCGCAATTGCGTGCAACCTTGGAAAATCCCTTTGCCCAAAATCGCTTCGCTATCGCTCGCAAATTTCACCGAACGCAGACTTCTCGCGCCCGCAAACGCTTCGTCTCCGATCGCCTTGATCGTTTTGGGCAGCACAATATGCGTAAAGTTGCTGCGGCAAGCCGCAAACGCTTCGTTGCCGATCGACGTGATGTTGACGAAATCGAACGGCGTTTCCTGTCCGGACGCGATATTTGCGCCGTAAAACGCGCGATCGCCCAATACCGTCAGTTTGCTCGACGCGCTCATCGCAAACGTCTTCAAACCGCTGCTTTCAAACGCGCCTTCGCCGACGCTCGTCAGATTGTCGTTGACCTGTACGTTCAACAACGCCGTGCATTTCAGGAACGCCTCTTTGCCGATCGACGTCAGATTGGCGGGCAAGACAAAGCCCTTGTCGTTTTCGTCTGTGCCGCTGCCGGTGTATTTGAGATTCGTGCAGTTGGCAAACGCGCCTTCGCCGATGCTCGTCAATCCGGACGGCAACACGATATGCGTCATCTGCGTACATCCTTTGAACGCATTGTTGCCGATCGTCACGCTTGCGTCGGGCAGTTTGACATATTGCAGTTTTGTCAATCCCTCAAACGCGCCCTCGCCGATATCCAGCTTGGAAATGCTGTCGCTGAATTCGATATTCTCGATCGACTTGGATTGCGCAAACGCGCCCTTGGCGATCGCGCTGACCTTTTTGCCGTTGATCGACGCGGGAATCTTGACGTTCGTATCTTCTCCGCTGTATGCGGTGATCGTACAGTCGCGACCGGAAACTTCGGTCGTAAATCCCTTGCTGAAACTTTGGCTGCCGCGTCTGGTCGCAAGCACGACCGACATCACGACGACCGCCGCCACGACGACGACCAATATACTTACCAAAGCGATGACCTTGGCGTTCTTCGGATTCAACTTTTTCGCAACGACGGGCGATTGAGGTTCTTGTACCGGATCAGACATACACACTCCTGTGACGCTTGCGCGTCAAGATTAGTTTGCGATATTTTTTCTATTATAACACACAAACTTACACATTTCAACCGAATGCGCAACAATTACGCCCCTTGCAGATATGCCAGCGCGACGCGGATTCCGTCCGCCGCCGCAGACGTGATGCCGCCCGCGTATCCGGCGCCTTCTCCGCACGGATACAACCCGACCAGCGAGCTTTGACATCCGTCGTCGCGCAAGATGCGGATCGGACTGCTGGAACGCGTCTCCACGCCCGTCAATACCGCGTCCGGATGCGCGAAGCCGTTCAGTTTGCGATCCAATGCCGGCAGCGCAGCCGCAAGCGTATCGGTCACGTACGGCGGCAATACCGCGCGCATATCCGCTCCGACGACGCCTCGCGGATACGTCGGCGCGACGTCTGCAAACGTCGCGGTCTCCCGTCCGCGCAAAAAATCTCCTACCCGTTGCGCGGGCGCGCGGTAATCTCCCGC
>CAJTKI010000043.1:1756-13781 GCA_910576875.1 uncultured Christensenella sp. | reverse complement strand
CGATTTGTCGCGCGGCGGGATCGATGCGGATACGTATTTTACGGACGTGCTCGGCGTAAGCGCGCAAAAGACGAAATCGGTAAAAGCAATCTGTCGCAATCAGGCTCCGTATTACGATGTGTCGGAACGGGAAGTGGACGTTTTTGTGAATATTCCGATATGCGTGTCGCGATGCTCGTACTGTTCGTTTTTGTCGGCGCAATTGAGTCATGTGCGTAAGTCGGTAGAACCGTATTGCGATCTGCTGTGTCGAGAGTTGGAACATGCGAAGGCATTGATTCGGCGGCAAGGATTGCGCTTGCGCGCGATTTACGTCGGCGGCGGGACGCCGACGTCGCTCGACGCCGATCAATTGTTTCGCGTGTTGAGCGCTTGTCGGGCGGAATGTCGCGAATTTACCGTCGAGGCGGGCAGGCCGGACACGATTACGCGCGAAAAGCTGGATGTCATGGCGAGGTGCGGCGTCGACCGCATTTCGATCAATCCGCAGACGTTCCATGCCGCAACGCTGGAAAAGATCGGGCGTCGGCATTCGACGGACGATATATATAGGGTATACGAATGGGCGCGAAAATACGATTTTAAAATCAATATGGATTTGATCGCGATGTTGCCGGATGAAACCGCCGAAATGTTTGCGTATTCCGTAGATTGTGCGTTGGCGCTCGATCCGGATAATATTACCGTGCATTCGTTGGCGTTAAAACGCGGATCGGTGTTGAAAGAAAGCGGGTATGCAAGATACGATGCGGATTTGCCGATGCAAATGATCGACTATTCCGATCGGGCGATTTGCGCGCGCGGATACGAGCCGTATTATATGTATAAGCAAAAATATATGAGCGGCAATTTGGAGAATACCGGCTATTGCAAGCCGGGCGCGGCGTGCGTGTATAATATTGACATCATGGAAGAGACGGCGAGTATTTTGGCGAACGGCGCGGGCGGAATATCCAAGCGCGTGTGGGATCATGGCGCAAGAATCGAGCGGCTTGCCAATCCCAAGGGGCTGGATGTGTATTTGGCGCGCGGAGACGAGAATATGGAACGGAAAGAGCGTTTTTGGGCGGATAATGCGTCCGAATCATGCGAATAGCATGGCGTCCGGCGCAAATTGTGGCGGGTTATAGAATTTAAGCGGATACTGTTTAATGGGCGCCGGCGCGATGCGATATGCGCGGCAATGAAGATCGGGCTTGGCGGGGACGCGGCGTCGGATATTTAATATCAGATAAATTTTTATATAAATATAGAAATTGCTTGCTATGTCGTTTGCAAGTATGCTATGATATCGACAGTGCCGCGGACTGGGTTTTGCAAAAACTCCGATGCTTTACTCGGTTGACGGCGAATGTATTTTCCAACGAAGGAGGTTAAACAATGGAAAAGAATTTGACGAAGCAGGAAATTATCGCAAAATATGCGCAACACGAAGGGGATACCGGTTCTCCCGAAGTGCAAATCGCGCTGTTGACCGCAAGAATCGAACAGCTCAACGAGCATTTTGCGGTGCACAAAAAGGATTTCCATTCCAGACGCGGTCTGTTGCAAATGGTCGGTAAGAGAAGAAATCTTCTGAATTATCTCAAAAACACCGATATCGAGCGTTACCGCGCAATCATTGCCAAACTGGGTATCAGAAAGTAAAACGGATCGGGGTCGCGCCTTGCGTCCCCGATTTTGTATGATACGGACGGCAAATCGGACAGATACTAAATAATAGGTTAAATATATTACAGTAACGGAGGGTCTACGCGAAATGGTAGAAAGAAAAATTTTTAAGACGCAAATCGGCGGTCGCGAGGTATTGGTCGAGACGGGCGCGTATTGCGGACAGGCGAACGGCAGCTGTGTCGTGCGTTGCGGCGAGACGGCGGTCATGGTCAACACGACGATGGCGAAAGCCCCCAGAGACGGGATTGACTTTTTCCCGCTGGCGGTGGATTTTGAAGAAAAAATGTATTCGGTGGGTAAAATCCCCGGCGGATTTAAGAAACGCGAAGGCAGACCGAGCGATAAGGCGATTTTGACGTCCCGTCTGATCGACCGTCCGCTCCGTCCGTTGTTCCCGAAGGGATTCTACAACGACGTAACGGTCGTCGCGACGTGTCTGTCGGTCGATACCAACATTCCGCCCGAAGTATATGCGATGCTGGGCAGCTCGATTGCGTTGTCGATCTCGGATATTCCGTTTATGGGGCCGACCGGATCGGTTGTGGTCGGATATGTGGACGGTCAATATGTGATCAATCCGGATTCCGAACAGAGAGACAAGAGCAAACTGCATCTGTCTTTGAGCGGAACGAAAGAGGCGATCTTGATGGTCGAGGCCGGCGCGAACGAAGTGACGGAAGAAGAAATGATCGCCGCGATTTTGTTCGGTCACGAAGAGATTAAGAAGATCGTCGCGTTTATCGAAGGCATTCAAAAAGAGATCGGCAAAGAAAAAGTCGTTCCCGAATTGTACCATCCCGCGCCGGAAATTCAGTCGGCGGTGCAGGAATACTGCGATGCGAAGATGGACGAAGTGCTCAATCATTTTGACAGACAGGAGCGCGAGGCTGCGGAAGAGGCGATGGATCAAGACGTCTACGCGCATTTTGCGGAACAGTTCCCGGACGGCAAAAAAGACATCTTCGAGACGATGTACGCAATGAAAAAGGCGAAAGTCCGCGCGAAGATTTTGGATCACGGCGTGCGTCCCGACGGCAGAGCGTTGACGGAAATCCGTCCGATCTGGTGCGAAGTCGGCGTATTGCCGCGCGTGCACGGTACCGGCGTCTTTACGCGCGGTCAGACGCAGGTGTTGACTTGCTGTACGCTCGGAAGCATCAGCGAGGTGCAAAAGTTGGACGGCTTGGACGACGAAGTTTGCAAGCGCTATATCCATCACTATAACTTCCCGCCGTTCAGCGTCGGCGAAGCGAAGCCGATGAGAAGCCCGGGGCGTAGAGAAATCGGACACGGCGCTTTGGCGGAGCGTGCTCTCGAGCCGATGCTGCCGTCCGAAGACAGCTTCCCGTATGCGATCCGCACCGTCAGCGAAGTGTTGAGCAGCAACGGTTCGACGTCGCAGGCAAGCGTTTGCGGTTCGACGTTGGCGTTGATGGATGCCGGCGTGCCGTTGAAAAAGCCGGTCGCGGGCGTTGCGATGGGCTTGATCAGCAATGAAGATAAGAGCAAGGTCAGCGTTTTGACCGATATTCAGGGCTTGGAAGATTTCCTTGGCGATATGGACTTTAAGGTGGCGGGTACCAAAGACGGTATTACCGCGATCCAAATGGATATCAAAATCAAGGGTATCAATGAAGAAATCCTGCGCAAGGCGTTGGAGCAGGCGCGCGTCGGTCGTTTGGAAATTCTGGGCAAAATGCTCGCAGTGTTGCCCGAGCCGCGTAAGAATCTGTCCAAGTATGCGCCGAAGATCATTTCGTTCAGCATTCATCCGGACAAGATCCGCGAAGTCATCGGATCGGGCGGTAAGACGATCAATCGCATCATCGACGAGACGGGTGTTAAAATCGATATCAACGATTACGGCGATGTCTTCGTTGCCGGCGTAGATCAAGAGATGCTGAACAAGGCAAAGGGCATGATCGATCTGATCTGCAACGATCCGGAAGTCGGTACCGAACTGGATGCGGTTGTCGTCCGCGTGAAAGACGGCTTGGGCGCGTTTATCGAATTTGCGCCGGGCAAAGATGCATTGATCCATATCTCGAAGTTGAGCAAAGAGCGTGTCGAGAAGGTGGAAGACGTCGTCAAAGTCGGCGATCGCGTACGCGTCAAAGTGATCGAGTTTACGGACAAGGGCATGCGTTGCAAGCTGGTACAAGTTCTGTAATTCGAGACGGTCGAAATCCAATCGGAGCGGTTTAGCCGCTCCGATTTTTTATGTTACGCAACGGCGCGGCGCGGAGAAATCGACGGTCCGATTTGCGATTGCACAGAGAAATCGGGTGTTGCGGTCAGTTGTATCGGCGTGCGTGCGGCAATGGCGGATTTGGTATCGAAAATAACTTTTGGAATGCAAATACTTGCAAATGCGTCGATTATTCGGAAGAATATTTCCAATAAATGGGTTAATATAGAATTCCAATCGCTGAAATCGCTACATGTGTATACGAATTTGCAAGTCGGATTTGGGCATAAAACGCGGGCTTCGCCGCATAGGATGGGACGAAGAGGCGTATATGAAAAAATGGAATCGGATCATGCGGCACGTCGTGCCGAATACGGTAATCGCATTGGTGTTCGTCGTGTTGGCGGTCGTTACGTTCGGCGCAAGTCGATCGGTGTTTGCATTTGCGAAACAATCGGACACGCCGTATTATAAGGGAAACGCGGCGCGCGGCGAAGTCGCGCTGATGATCAACGTCTACTGGGGAACGGAATATTTGGCGCCGATGTTGCAGACGTTGGAGGAATACGGCGCGAAGTGTACGTTCTTCGTCGGAGGCAGTTGGGCGGACGATCACAATGCGGAGTTGTTGGAGATCGCGCAGCGCGGACACGAAATCGGCAATCACGGATATTTCCACAAGGATCACAAGCAGTTGTCTTATCAGGCGAATAAGGAAGAAATCGCGGCGACGAATTCTCTGGTGCGCGCGCTGATCGGCAAAGATATGGATTTGTTTGCGCCGCCGTCGGGCAGTTTCGGGCAAACGACGCTTTCCGTAGCGAAAGAACTCGGCATGCGAGTCATTATGTGGAGCAAGGATACGATCGATTGGAGAGATAAGGATGCTGATCTCGTCTATTCGCGCGCAACCAAAAACGTCGAGGCGGGAGACATGATTTTGATGCATCCGACGGCGCATACCGCGCAGGCGTTGCCCAAAATATTGGCTTATTATAAAGAAAAGGGTTTGCGCGCAGTCTGCGTGACGCAGATTTTGAGCGAAACGACGATCTGACGCGGCGCGGACGCGCGAGCGGTTTCGATGGCGCGGCAAGGCGGAGGCGGATTTGTTTCGGGCAGGTTTAATCCTTTACAATTCACGCATAATACCGTATAATGAAACCTATGGAAAGCAATATCATTACCTTTGCGAGCGGATTGCGGCTCGCGCATCAATATGTGCCGACGGTGCGTTCGGTCGGCATATCGATTTTGACCGCTGCGGGCAGTTGTAACGAAACGGTTGCGAATAACGGGATTTCGCATTTTATCGAACATATGTTGTTTAAGGGCACGCGCAAACGCAGCGCGTTTGAAATCGTCGAGCAGATCGATGCGATCGGCGCGCAGATCAATGCGTTTACGTCCAAACAATCCACGTGTTTTTATACGTTGAGTCTGGATCATTATGCGGAGCGATGCGCGGAGATTTTGAGCGATATTTTGTTTGAATCGCAGTTTGATCCCGAAGAGACGGAGCGCGAAAAGGGCGTTGTGCTCGAAGAGATTTCGATGAGCGAAGACGACAATGCGGACGTGTGTCTGGACATGTTGGCGCAAGCTTACTTCGGCGAGCATCCGTTGGGAAAAACCATTCTCGGACCGCGCAAGAACATCAAACAATTTGCAAGAGAAGATTTGATCGCGTATATCGAACGCAATTACTGCGCCGAATCGACTGTGATTTCCATTGTCGGCAATATTACGACGGATCGCGCGAAAAAACTCGTCGAAGAGTTCTTCGAAGGGCGGTTCCGCAAAGCAAACGGTCGCGATTGGAAAGACGTCGCGCATGCGCCGAAGTCCGAATTCGTCCGCAAATTCAAAGATATCGAACAGGCGAACATCGCGATCGCGATGCCGTCGTATGCGTTTGCCGATCCCAACGACATGGCGTTGATGCTGGTCAACGGCGTCGTGGGCGGGGGCATGAGTTCGCGTCTGTTCCAAGAAATCCGCGAAAAACAAGGGTTGGCTTATAACGTCTATTCGTATCCGTCCACCTATCTGCGCAACGGTACGATGGTGCTTTATATCGGCACGAATGTGGACTCGGTCGCGAAATCCGTTCGTTCGACGCGTAAGTTGTTGGACGATTTGCACAAAGACGGGTTGACGCGCAAGGAGTTCGAGCGCGGCAAACAGCAGTTGCTCGGCGCGTACGTTTTGGGACAGGAAAACACGACGACGATCATGCGCGTGCTGGCAAAGTACGCGTTGTACAATGACGAGTTGTTCGATATGGACGCGAAGATCCGCGCGATCGAAGCGGTGACGTTCGAGCAGGCGCAACAAGTCGTGCGGGACGTGTACGATCTGTCGCGCGCCTGTGTGTCGTACGTCGGCAAGCAGACGGACGCAGATCTGTCCGCCTTGTTGTGGGAGTAAAAACCGTTCGGAGTATACAAAAAAGCGCGTAAGAAATTATGCGCTTTTTTATTTTTATGATTGTAAATGCGCGCGCGTTGTGCTATAATCATCATGTCTCGAAATCCGTGCGTTCGTACGGGGAATAGGAGGAAGTTTGTGAAGAACGAAGAAGAAAAGATCAAACCGAAACAGCGCTCCAATCAGGTGTACAACGCGCTGATGATAATCGGACTGATGGTTTTGCTCGCGTTGATTTTGCTCGGTGTATTCGGAAATGCCGGCAGGGCGGTTACGAACTTTTTTGTAGGGACGTTCGGCTTTGCGATATACGGCTATTGTTTTGCCGCGCTTGCGATCGGCGTGTTGATGTTGCTCGGATTTCGTCCGCGCGTGAGCTTTAAGATCGTTTTACTGTATATCGTCGCGCTCGTCTTGGTGATCGCGATGTGTCATATGGCGACTGCCAAATCGTATGCGCATCTGGGATACGGCGAATATCTTGCCGCGTGTTATCGCAATCACAATACGGCGGCGGGCGCGCTGGGCGGACTGTTGTTTTACGTTTTCGGCAAAGCATATGTCGTGTGCATGGTATTTGCCGCGTTGTTTTTGTTGGGGATCATCGCTTTGGCGATCGTCTCGCAAGTCAATCACGAACTGAATTTCCGCACGTTCGGCGCGTCGCGCCGTAAGAAAAAGCCGCGCGAAACGGCGTCGGTCAACGCGGAATTCCGCGAAGCGCCGATGCGCGAGAGAGAACAGGAGCCGGCGCGTACGTTGTATAACGCGACGATCGACGGCAAACCGTTGAAAGACGCGATCGGGCATAGCGTGCTCGGCGGATCGCGACCGGTCGATTATACGCCGTTGGACGCGACGCTGCAAGCGCGACCGATCGAGCCGATCGAAGCGGTGGCGCCGCAACAACAGACGGAGTTTTTGGTGGATCCGCAAGAAGTAGATCGCTCCGGCGAGGCGGCGCGGCGCAGGGCGTTGGATTTTCTGTACAACATCGAACCGCCCGCGCGACCGATTCGTTCGGAAGGAATGGACGTGGACGTCTCTCGTACGGTCGAGCGTCTGCACGGCAACAATGCGTCTTCGATCGGGCAGTCCGGACAAGCGTCCAAGCCGACGTTAGCACCGCAAGAACCCGCTGCGCCGTCGCAACCCGAAGAGCTGGACGACAAGTATAAGTTCTATTCCAATAATTATCGACTGCAGCAGTTGCGCGCGCAAGCGCAGCTCGAACGGCAACAACACGACGCGCCTGCGGAGACGGCGCAGAGCGGTTGCGACGAGACGCAGAGTTTTTTGGACGATATGGAACGCAGCCTGAATCAGGGGCTGTTCGGTACGTCCGACACAAGCGCGTCCGAGTCTGTCGAGCCTGCGCGGGAATCGGAACCGCAGAGTTTGTCGGCGCCGCAAGAGCCGGTCGAAGATTTGACGGCGACGAATTCCGAGCCGTTGGAGAGTTTTGAAGATTTGCTCAATCGCCGCGAAGAAGAGAGAAAGGCGAAAGAGTTGGAAGAACGCAAGGCGAGAATGCGCGAGGAATTGGCGCGTCGCCGCGCGCAAGCGGAGCAAAAATCCGCCGCGCAGGCGCAATCGACGGTTGCGCGTCAACCGATCGCTCCGCCGCCCGTAACGCCCGCTCCCGCTCCGGTCGTCGCGCCGCAGCCGCCGAAACAGACGCCTGTCGCGCCGATTGTTCCGCCTGCGCCGCCCAAGCCCAAAAAACGCGCGCCGTACGTGCCGCCCGATTTGGCGTGTTTGCGCGATTATAAAGAAGAGGTGACGGACGATATCGGCATTCAGGACAAAATCCGCGCGTTCGAGAGTAAGATGGCGGAAAGCAATATCGACGTCAAAGTCGTCAACGTCGTCAAGGGACCGACGTTTACGCGGATCGAATTCGAGACGACGACGCAGGTCAGCAAGATCACGTCGCGCGTCAACGATATCACGATGTGGTTGGAAGTGCAGAGCTTGCGTTTGCTCGCGCCGATTCCCGGCAAGGGATGCTGCGGTATCGAAATTCCGAATGCCAAACGCGGTACGGTCGGCTTGAAGACGATCGTCAATTCGCCGGCGTTCAACGATACCAAGCCGGGCGGACTGTATTTTGCGCTCGGCAAAGACATCGACGGCAGATGCTATGTCAGCGACTTGACCAAATTCCCGCACGGATTGGTTGCGGGCGCGTCGGGCGCCGGCAAGAGCGTGTGCCTGAACGCGATGCTGTGCAGTATGCTGTACAAATATTCGCCCGAAGATCTGCGGTTGATTTTGGTCGACCCGAAGGTCGTCGAATTCAACGTCTATCGCGACATTCCGCACTTGCTTTTGCCCAATATCATTACGGACGAAAAGCAGGTAATCAACGCGCTCAAATGGGCGGTGGACGAGATGGAACGCCGCTACCAGATGTTGACCGAACTGTACGTATCCAATATCGTCCAGTACAACAACGAACGTCCCGCGGACAAAGAGAAAATGCCGTACATCGTCGTCGTCATCGACGAAGTCGGCGACATCATTCTTTCGCCCGTCGGCAAAGAGTTCGAAACGCTGGTCAAGCGATTGGCTGCCAAAGCGCGTGCGGCGGGTATTCACTTGATTTTGGCGACGCAGCGCCCGTCCGTGGACGTCATTACCGGAACGATCAAATCCAACTTGCCGACGCGCATCGCGTTTGCGGTCACGTCCGGCGTGGACAGCAAGACGATTTTGGACTCCTACGGAGCGGAAAAACTGTTGCGTCTGGGCGATATGCTGTATCGCGATACGTCGGTCAGCGCGACGCCCGTGCGCGTACAGGGCGCGTTTATCGACAATCCGGAAGTGCGCGAAATCGTCAAGCAGGTGCGCGAGCGCAACGAGGCGATCTTCGACGAATCCATTTCGGCGGCGATCATGACGGTGGAAGAACCCAAGCCGGATCATGCGGAAGTCGCGGCAAAACCGCAGTCGTCTTTGCCGGACACGATGTGCGTCGACGCGTTGGAAGTCGGACTTGCCAATAAAACGCTGTCGATCTCGTTCTTGCAACGCAAGCTTGGACTCGGATTTCAGCGCGCGGGCAAAATCATCGATTGGATGAAGGATATGGGATATTTGCGTTCGGACGGTAAGGCGAACGTATTTGCGCTCAGCGAAGAAGAAGTCGAAGAGATCAAACGCAAAGAAAACGACGGAGAGGCGCAATGAAGGTCGGGGTTATTTCGCTCGGATGCGATAAAAACAGAGTGGATACCGAATGGATGCTCGGACATTTGACGGACGCAGGGTATCGGATCGAGCAGGATCCCGCCGCGTGCGACGTGTTGATCGTCAATACTTGCGCGTTTATCGATCAAGCCAAGCGCGAAGCGATCGATACCGTTTTGGAAATGGCGCAGTATAAGGATACCGGCGCGTGCAAGTGTCTGGTCGTGACCGGATGTCTGCCGCAACGCTATATGTGCGAGCTGGAATCGGAGATGCCGGAAGTCGATATTTGGATGGGGACGGCGCGTTATGCGGAATTGCCGTCCGCGCTGGAAGACTTTTTCCGTACGCATGCGCACGCCTGTTATGCGAACGATCGCGTCGCGCGGCAGTCCGCGGGCAAAAGAGTATTGACGACGCCGTATCATTATGCGTATCTCAAAATTGCGGAGGGATGCAGCAACGGTTGTACATATTGCGCGATTCCGTCTATCCGCGGCAAGTTTACGTCGCGCCCGATCGAAGAAATCGTAGAAGAAGCGCAAGGTTTGATTGCGGAATACGGCGTAAAGGAATTGATCTTGGTCGCGCAGGACGTCGGGCGGTACGGACAGGATTTGTACGGAGACGTCCGTTTGATCCCCCTGTTGCAGGCGCTGTCCGAGCTGGACGTGCATTGGATTCGGTTGTTGTATTTGTATCCGGAGCGAGTGAGCGACGAGTTGCTCGATTATATGGCGCATCAAGATAAAATTTGTAAATATCTTGACATGCCGTGTCAGCATTATTCCGATATGATTTTATCGAAGATGCACCGCAAGATTACGTCGCAACAATTGGATGCGTTGATCGGCAAGATTCGTTCGTACGGATGTTTTACGTTGCGATCGACGTTCATTGTCGGATTTCCGCAGGAGTCGGAAGAAGATTATCGGGCGTTGGAAGACTTTATTCGGCGGACGCGATTCGATCGATGCGGGTTTTTTGCGTATTCGAAAGAAGACGGCACGCTTGCCGCGCGTATGGAAGGGCAAATCCCCGACGCAGTCAAGAAAAAGCGCTTGAAAGCGTTGTACGCCGTCCAACGCGAAATCATGTGCGCCGACCAATGCGCCGCAATCGGGCAAACGGTCGAAGTGCTGTATGACGGAATCGATTACGATAGACAAATGTTTGTCGGACGCACGCAGGCGGATGCGCCGGATGTGGACGCGGTCGTATATTTTACGTCCGCCGAGCCGGTGGAAATCGGCAACTTTTATACGGTTCGTATCGTCGGTACGGATCGCGAAGATCGAATAGGAGAACGGATATGAATTTACC
Organism: uncultured Christensenella sp.; assembly: GCA_910576875.1. Classification (GTDB taxonomy): domain Bacteria; phylum Bacillota; class Clostridia; order Christensenellales; family UBA3700; genus MGBC101980. The sequence goes on along the minus strand of CAJTKI010000043.1, from coordinate 2,971 downwards.
GACCAAAATCACGATTGCGCGGATTGTCATGATTCCGGTGTTTATCGCGAGTTTTTGTCTGCAATCGCTTTGGCAATATATGTTTGCGATTACGGCGGCGGTCTTTTTCCTTGCTTCGGCAACGGACTTTTTAGACGGCTACATCGCGCGCAAGTATAACATGGTGACGGCGCTGGGTAAGTTTTTGGATCCGATCGCGGATAAAGTGCTGGTTGTTGCGGCGCTGTTTGCGATCGTAGCGGGCGGATACATTCCCACGCCGTATGTCGCGATGATTTGTTCGATCGTAATCATGGCGCGGGAGTTGATTATCGGACTGTTTCGCCAGATCGCGGCTTTGCGCAATTCCGTGCTTGCGGCGGATAAACTCGGCAAGGCGAAGACGGTCGTCACGCTGTCTGCGATGGTTTGGCTCTTTCTTGCGCCGCCGCAAAACGCCGCTTTGTACGGCGACGTCGCATACCGCGTCGTGATGATCGTCGGGTATGTGCAGTTTGTGATTGCGACGCTGTTGACGGTTGTGTCCGGCGTGCATTATATCGTAGCAAATCGTAAACTTTTGTCCGGTCGCGGCGAAGATCGGGCAACTTCGTCCGAGTGCGCGCAAGACGCGTCGGACGCACCGTCATCGGATCGGGGGTAACTGCAATGTTTGACGACAGCAAAGAGTTCAGCATATTTATGGTATTCGACTTGCAGGAAGACGAGCTTGCGTCGATCCGCGCGTTGTGCGGCGCGGAGACCATGGAACTGCAATACGAACAAGACGGTCTGGAAGGGCGATTGATCCTGTCCAATATCGACATGAGTTCGGTCGAGTTCGAATCGATCGTCGCGCGCGTGCGCGCAACGGTCGCCGACCGTCTGTATGCGGATCGGGATACGACGCTCGAAGAATGCGTGGTGCGACAGGCGTTGGAGCGCGGCGTCAAAATCGGCGTTGCGGAATCGCTGACCGGCGGTATGGTTTGCAGTCGCATCGTCAACGTATCGGGCGCCAGTTCCGTCTTACAGGAAGGGTTGGTGACGTATACCGACGCGGCGAAAGTGCGGCGTTTGCACGTCAAATTGTCCACGTTGGAGAACAGCGGCGTCGTCAGTGCGGAAGTCGCGCGGGAGATGGTCGCGGGCTTGCTTGCCAATAAGGAGATTGCGCTCGGCGTCTCGACGACGGGGTGCGCGGGACCTGCTTCGGACGAATACGACACGCCGGTC
>CAJTKI010000043.1:0-1746 GCA_910576875.1 uncultured Christensenella sp. | reverse complement strand
TCGGAGATCGCAATCGCATCGAAACGTACGCGTTGATGTTTGACGGTACGCGCAATCACATTCGCAAATGCACGACAGATTATGCACTGCATCAAGTGCTGGAATATTTGAAAAAACTATAAGGATAACAAGGATGGCAATGGATAAGAAAGTTTCTACGGTAGACAATGCAAAGGCCGGCGCGATTGCGGACGCGATCGCCAAGATCGAAAAACAGTACGGCAAGGGATCGATCATGCGTCTGGGAGACGAAGTGATCGAGCCGATCGAAGTGATCAGCACGGGGTGTCTGACGCTGGATATGGCGCTCGGCGTGGGCGGATTGCCCAAGGGACGCATCATCGAGATTTACGGACCGGAATCGTCGGGTAAGACGACGGTCGCATTGCATGCGATTGCGTCGTGTCAGCAAGGCGGCGGAATGGCGGCGTTTATCGACGCCGAGCACGCGCTCGATCCGATCTATGCGGAACGTTTGGGCGTGGACGTCAAAAATCTGTACGTTTCGCAGCCCGATACCGGCGAGCAGGCTTTGGATATCGCGGAGACGCTGGTGCGCAGCAATTCGATGGATTTGATCGTCATCGACTCGGTAGCGGCATTGACGCCGCGCGCGGAAATCGAAGGCGAAATGGGGCAAAGCGTCGTAGGTTTGCAGGCGCGTCTGATGTCGCAGGCATTGCGCAAACTGACCGGCATCATCAACAAGTCCAAAACTTGTTTGATTTTCATCAACCAGCTGCGCGAAAAGGTCGGCGTCATGTTCGGCAATCCGGAAGTTACGCCGGGCGGTAAGGCGCTGAAATTTTATTCGAGCATTCGGATCGAAGTGCGCAAGGGCGACAGCCTCAAAGACGGCAGCGATTTTATCGGCAATCGCGCAAAGGCGAAAGTCGTCAAAAACAAGGTTGCGCCGCCGTTCAAGACGGCCGAGTTCGATATTATTTTCGGCAAAGGCATTTCCGCCAACGGCTGTATCGTCGATATGGGCGTTGCCGCCGGGATTTTGGCAAAGAGCGGATCTTGGTTCAGCTACAACGACGAGAAGATCGGTCAGGGCAGAGACAAGACGATTCAATACCTGGAAGACAATCCCGAAGTCGCGTTCGAGATTCGCGAGAAGATCGTCGCGAAGTCGCGTGAAAATAAATAAAAGGATTGACGAATGCGTCGATTTGTTTTATAATAATTTTTAAGGGGATTTGTCTGTAAAAAGCGAATTCGCTTGTGAATCTTTACAATTTCATAATATCAGGAGGCAAATATGTTAAGCAATATGAATTGCTTCGTTTTACTTCTTGGAATGGGCGGCGGTGCTATCGCCGGACTCGCGATCGCGATCGGAATTATCGCGCTTGCGGGCGGTATCGGAATCGGAGTTGCAATCTATCACAATGTGGCACGTAAAAAGGTCGGCAGCGTGAGACAGGAATGTCAACAAATGAAAGACGAGGCAAAACAGAATGCCGACGCCTATCTCTATGAAGCAAAAATCGAAGCGAAGGAAGAGCAAAAGCGGCGTCGAGCCGATTTTGACCGCGAAGCGAACGATCGCCGTGCGGAATGGAGTCGTACCGAGCACCGTTTGAGTCAACGGGAAGATCAGCTGGCGAAAAAGGAAGCCGCAATCGATCATAAGTCGGACACGCTTGACGAGAAAAAGAAGTATCTGGAATCCCGCGAAAAAGAGATGGAATCGCTGGAACAGGAAGTCCGCAACGCGCACGGTCGCATGCTGGAAGAGTT
>CAJTKI010000042.1 GCA_910576875.1 uncultured Christensenella sp. | reverse complement strand
GTCCATAAGAATCCGCTCGAAAAAAGGCTTTTTACAAATTTTTTACTTGTCCTTCCCCTACGTTTGTGGCATACTATAAACAGAAAGGAGTGTCTGCGCCATGCAGTATATTTTGGGACAGGACGGCGGCGCGTCGCTGGTCAAAGACATCGGCAATATCTGGTTCTACATCTTCACGATTATTTTGATCGTGACGGTGGTCGTGATTTGTTCGTTGTTTACGCGTAGCAAAAAGTTTAAAATCAAAATGCGGGAGAAGATGCGCGAGAGCCAAAAGGAGTACGAGCCGCCGCTGATCGTCAAGATCGAAGAAGCGCGCGTGCATCGGATCGAAACCGAGCTGTTCGAGCAGATCGCGCAGGAAACGACGGAACAGACCGCGGACGTGCCGACGGAAGCATCCGCAGACAACGCCGCGACGACCGACGAGTCGGCAAGCGACGCGGAGCAATAGAACGGTTCGATCGCGACGATCGATTGCAAAGATCCCGAAGGGGGTCTTTTTTATACGCGACTTTTCTTAAAACGATGGACGGCGAATCCGATATCTTGTAAGATCGGTTTCATACAGATAGGTGCTGTACCGTCACAAGTACGGTCTATCCGAAAAGCTCCGCTTCCTGAGCGGTGGCAGGGCATCGGTACCCTGCATTCCGTAACCCAATAAGTTACGGACTTTTTTATTGTAATTTCGGATTTTAGTCTTATCGGAACTTGCTAAGTATAGTCGGACGCATACGCGCGAGCAGACGATAAAAAAATCGGATAAATTTCTTAATTTGTGTCATCTTTCTCTTGACATTCGGCAAGAATAGGGGTAGACTTGTCTTAGCAGTCAAGATATAAGACTGCTAACAGACGAAGGCGGCAACTGCCAAATCGGGGACGAGAATGGACAACAATCTTTCGGAACGCAAAAAGAAAGTCTTGCAAGCGCTGGTAGACAGCTATATCACCAGCGTGGAGCCGATTTCGTCCGGCGCGATTCACAGACAGTATTTGCCGGAAGTCTCGACGGCGACGATCCGCAGCGAGCTGGCGATGCTCGAAGAGATGGGGTATCTGAACCAGCCGCACGTCAGCAGCGGGCGCGTACCGTCTTCCAAGGCGTATCGGTATTATGTAGATCATTTTATCGAAGTCGGAGACATCGACTTGGCGCAGGTGCGCGAGTCGGTCGAGACGAGACTGCGCGACGTGGAAGAGATCGTGCACGAAGGCGCCAAGATCGTCAGCGACATCACCAACTATACGTCGATGCTGATGATTACGAGCGCGGACAATATTCTGATCCGAGACGTCAAGCTCGTCGATCTGTACGACGGCAGCGCGTTGGTGCTGATTATCACGGACAGCGGCGTCGTGCAAAATCGGCAGATCCGTTTGACGGAAGGCATGCCCGCCAACTATGTCGACGTTGCCAACAAACTGTTGATCAAGGCGTTTGCAGGCAAAAGTCTCGCGCAGGCGATCCACAACGCGGACGCCGCGGCGGATGCGGAGTTGGAGAAATTCCGCGATTTGTTCGAGCAGGTCGTTCAAATGGTGCAGGACTATAAGCAAGCGCGCGAAAATCAGCTGTTCGTCGAAGGCACCGAGAAGATTTTCGACTATCCGGAATACCGAGACGTCGAGAACGTCCGCAACTTTATGTCCGTCGTCGCGCACAAGGAAAAACTCGCGGATCTGATGCACGGTCAGGGCGATATCGAATACAGCATTCGCATCGGCAGCGAAGAGTCGGAGGACTTGCGCAATATGGCGCTCGTCAGCGCGAAGTATAAGATCAACGGCAAGGAGATCGGGCAGGTGGGCGTCATCGGGCCCGAACGCATGGATTATAAAAAGGTGCTCGGCACGCTCAAAGAATTGGGCAAATGGCTGGGCGAAGAAACGCAGGATTCTGACAGGGAGTAAAACATGGGCAAGAAAAAAACGGACGAACAAACGGAAAATATCGAAAAGATCGTCGCGGACGAACAGCCGGTAGAATTCGAATATCGCGAGACGGAGCAGCAAGCGTCCGTCGATCCGAAAGACGAGGAGCTGGCGCAACTCAACAACCGCTATCTGCGGTTGCAGGCAGATTTCGACAATTACAAAAAGCGCAACGCCGCGACGTCGATCAAGATGTACAACGAAGGCGTGGACGAAGTATTGACGTCCATTCTCGCGACGCTGGATTATCTGGACATGGCGATTCAGGCGCAGAAAGACGAGAGCCAGCGCAAGGGCATCGAATTGGTCAAAAAGACGTTGCTCGACGCGATGGCGAAGTTTGACGTGACGACGATCGGCGCGGTCGGCGAAGACTTCGATCCGAACGTGCACGAAGCGGTCATGAATCGCGAAGACCCCGACAACGTCGGCAAGGTCGTGCAAGTATTGAAAATCGGTTACAAACGCAATCAGACGGTGCTGCGGCACCCGATGGTCGCGGTAGGACAATAAACGAAACAGGGATTGCGTAAATCGCAAAAAGGAGATAACAATGGGTAAAATCATCGGAATCGATTTGGGAACAACCAACTCTTGCGTTGCCGTTATGGAAGGCGGCGACGCTACGGTAATCGCAAACGCGGAAGGCGCGCGCACGACGCCGTCGGTCGTCGGATTTGCCAAAGACGGCGAGCGTCTGGTCGGACAGGTCGCCAAGCGGCAGGCAGTCGCCAACGCCAAGCGTACGATCAGCTCGATCAAGCGGCATATGGGCAGCGATTATAAGGTTCAGATCGACGATAAGGCGTACAGCCCGCAGGAGATCAGCGCGATGGTGCTGACCAAACTCAAACAGGACGCGGAGTCCTTCTTGGGCGAAAAGGTAACGCAGGCGGTCATCACCGTGCCGGCGTATTTTACGGACAGCCAAAGACAGGCGACCAAAGACGCGGGACGCATCGCGGGTCTGGACGTGCTGCGCATCATCAACGAGCCGACGGCGGCGGCGCTGGCGTACGGCTTGGACAAAGGCGAAAATAAGGGACAGAAGATCCTGATCTACGATTTGGGCGGCGGTACGTTCGACGTATCCATTCTCGAAATCGAAGACGGCGTATTCCAAGTTTTGGCGACCAACGGCGACACGATGCTCGGCGGCGACGACTTCGACAAATGTCTGATCGACTATGTCGTCGAACAGTTCCGCAAAGAAAACGGCGTGGATCTGACCGGTGACGCTGCCGCGATGCAGCGCATCAAGGAAGTCGCGGAAAAGGCGAAGATCAATCTGAGCAGCGTGACCAGAACGGACATCAATCTGCCTTACATTTCCGTATCGGAAGCGGGACCGCTGCACATCGATATGGAGATCACGCGGGCGAAGTTCGACGCATTGACCGCGGATCTGGTCAACCGTACGTTGATCCCGCTCAAAAAGGCGATGGCGGACGCCGGTTTGCAATCGGGCGATTTGTCCAAAGTCATTTTGGTCGGCGGATCGACGCGTATTCCGGCGGTTGTGGAAGCAGTGCAAAAAGCGACCGGCAAAGAACCGTTTAAGGGCATCAACCCGGACGAATGCGTCGCGATCGGCGCGGCGATTCAGGGCGGCGTATTGGCGGGCGACGTCAAAGACGTGCTGTTGCTCGACGTAACGCCGTTGTCGCTGGGCATCGAGACGATGGGTGGCGTGTTCACGAAGTTGATCGAACGCAACACGACGATCCCCACGACCAAGTCGCAGGTATTCTCGACCGCCGCCAACAATCAAACGCAGGTCGATATCCGCGTCTTGCAGGGCGAGCGCGCGATGGCGAACGACAATAAGGAGCTGGGACGCTTCCAGCTGGACGGCATTCCGCCCGCACCGCGCGGCATTCCGCAGATCGAAGTGACCTTCGACATCGACGCGAACGGTATCGTCAACGTTACCGCCGTAGACAAGGGTACGGGCAAGAAGCAGAGCGTTACGATCACGTCTTCGACCAACCTGAGCGAAGATCAGATCGACAAGGCGGTCAAGGAAGCCGAGAAGTACGCGGAAGAAGACAAGAAGCGCAAAGAACTCGTCGATGCGAAGAACGACGCGGATCAGATGATCTTTGCGACCGAAAAGGCGGCGACGGAAGCCGGCGACAAGCTCAGCGACGACGAGAAGAAGACGCTCAACGAGTCCGTCGAGCAGGCGAAACAGCAGATCGCGACGGCGGATACGGCGGAAAAAGTCCGCGAAATCATTGCGGAAATGTCCAAGACCAACGAGCCGATCTTTACCAAGTTGTACCAAGCCGCGCAGGAACAGGCGCAGGCGCAACAGGCGGACGGCGGCGCGGGCGCCAATCCGGACGACGTGATCATCGACAACGATTCCGCCAACGAATAATACGGATCCGAACAGCCGATAACGACCGTGCCCGCATGCGTTGCGGGCACGGTTATGCGGAGCAGATATGGCAAAAGACTTATATGAAATTCTCGGCGTAAGCAAAGATGCGGACGAGGCGGCGATCAAGAGCGCGTACCGAAAGGCGGCGATCAAGTACCACCCCGACCGCTTTGCCACGGCGAGCGAACAGGAACGCAAGGACGCCGAGGCGAAGTTTAAGGAAGTCAATCACGCGTACGAAGTGTTGAGCGACAGCGAAAAGCGCGCCAATTACGACCAGTTCGGCAGCGAAGACGGTCCGCAGGGATTCGGCGGCGGTCAAGGCGGCGCGGGATTCGGCGGGTTTGAAGACATTCTCAATTCGTTTTTCGGCGGGCGCGGCTTCGGACGCAGCAATCCCAACGCGCCGCAGGACGGCGAAGACATTCACGTACGGCTCAATCTGACGTTTGAAGAAGCGTACCACGGCGTCAAACGCAATATCCGTTTGACGCGGGACGAGACGTGTCCGGACTGTCACGGATCGGGCGCCAAGGACGGCAGTTCGGTCAAGACCTGTCCGTATTGCAAAGGCAGCGGCTACATTCGGCGGACGCAGCAGACGCTGTTCGGTCAGCAGGTCGTGCAACAGGTATGTCCCAATTGCGGCGGCAAAGGCAAGGAGATCGTCGATAAGTGCAAGACTTGTCGCGGCAACGGCTATGTGCGTCGCGATGCGAACGTCGCGGTCAACATTCCCGCCGGCGTGGACAGCGGCGTGTCGTTGACCGTGCCCAACGAAGGCAATTGCGGGCGCAACGGCGGCGCCAAAGGCAATCTGGTCGTCGCGATCTACGTCGCGGACAGCCCGATTTTCCGTCGGGTCGGCAGCGATCTGTATATGGAAGTGCCGATCGGATTTCTCGATGCGGCGCGCGGTTGCGAACTGACGATCAAGACGATGAAAGGGGACGCGAAATGCCGCGTTCCGGAAGCGACGCAATCGGGCACGAAGATTCGCATGCGCGGATACGGCATGAAGGTGTTGCAGCGCGAGGCGTACGGCGATCTGTACGTCAGCATTCGCGTCGAAACGCCCAAGGGACTCAGCGGCAAACAGCTCAAACTGTTGCAGGAGTTTGAGAACAGTCTCGGCGATTCCCAATATCCGCTGATCAAAAAGTATCGCAAATTGTAATTGCCGCGACAACTGCGCGCGAGCGGTTGAAATGCGCGGACAAATCGGGTATAATAAAGGCAGTTTCGGACGAAGCTGTCTTTTTCGTCCGCAAGGAGAGGTATGCAGTATCGGGAGTATACGGTTTATACGACGACGCAGGCGTCCGAATTGGTCGCGGATATTTTGACCGAATTGGGCAGTCAGGGCGTCGGCATTTACGATTCCAACGATTTTGCCGCGTTGCTGTCGAGCGACGTGATTTGGGATTATGTGGACGAGCAGGCGTTGATTCGCAGCGAGATCGTGCGCGTCAAGGGATACTTCGCGCAGGATTGCGCGGACGAGGTCGGACGGCAATTGCGCGCGCGGCTGGACGAGCTGGCGGCGCGGTGTCCGTTCCCGTACGGGTCGTTGGAGATCGCCGCCGAGCAGGTGGACGATCAGGATTGGGTCAATGTCTGGCGCAAGCAGTACCGCCCCGTCTCTGCGGGACGCGTGACGGTCGTACCGGACTGGATCGCGTATACGCCGACCGCGACGGACGAAGTCGTCGTGCGTATGGATCCGGGCATGGCGTTCGGGACGGGCGAGCATGAGACGACGCGGCTGTGTCTGCGTATGTTGCAAGATCTGAATCTGGACGGCGCGACGGTCGCGGACGTCGGGACGGGCAGCGGAATTTTGGCGATCGCGGCGGCATTGCTCGGCGCGTCTCGCGTGGATGCGTACGACATCGATCCGCTTGCGGTCAAGGCGGCGGACGCCAACGCCCGCGCCAACGGCGTTGCCGATCGCGTGCGCGTCGCGCATGCGGATCTGCTGGATCGGGCGCAGGGGCGGTATCCCTTTGTGATCGCCAACATTACCGCCGATATTCTGATCGCGCTGGCGTCGCAGTTGCGCGCTTATCTCGCGCAGGGCGGCACGGTGATTTTGTCCGGCATCATTCACGCGCGCAAACAGGACGTGCTGGATGCGTTCGTCGCGGACGGCTTTGCATTGGTGCAGGCGCCCTGCGACGGCGAATGGTGCGGGCTGATGCTGCGCAAGCGTGCGGAGTAATCGATGGAACTCAAACGCTTTTTTGCCGAATACGTTACGCCCGATACGTTGCGCGTCGACGCGGAAGAATTTACGCACATGACCAAAGTGCTGCGGCACAAGGTCGGCTATCGCGTCATCGTCAATCCGTCCGACGGCACGGACGTTTACGGCGAAATCGTCGAGATGGGACGAGACTACGCGATCGTGCGCGCGGACGAAGTGCGTCCCAACGACGCGTTGCCGCAAGCGGAAATCACGTTGTTCCAAGCGATCCCGAAGCGCGACAAAATGGATTGGATCGTCCAGAAGTGCGTCGAACTCGGCGTGCGCCGCGTCGTTCCGATCCGTACGCAATACGTCAACGAGCGCGATTTTGCGCGCGATCGGGCGATTCGGATCGCGGATCAGGCGTGCAAACAATGCGGACGCTCCTTGCGCATGCAGGTGGACGCGCAGACGGAATGGTCGGACGCGCTGGCGATGCTGGCGGATTACGACGTCGTCGTGATGCCGTACGAACACGCGTCGTGCGGGGCGGTCGGTGCGATCGAAGGTTTGCGCGACGCGCGTAAGATCGCGTTGATCGTCGGTTGCGAAGGCGGTTTTGCGCCGTCGGAAGTCGATCGGGCGGAGCAGGCGGGCGCGCGGATCGTGAGTTTGGGAAGGCAAATTTTGCGTTGCGAGACGGCGGCAGTCGTCGCGACGGCGCTGGTGCTGTACGAGACGGGAGCGTTGCGCGCATGAAGATCGTCGTATACAATCTCGGTTGCAAGGTCAATCAATACGAATGCGACAGTCTGACGCGCCGCTTGCGCGCGCAGGGACACGACGTGAGCGAGCATCTGGAAGAAGCCGATCTGTACGTGCTCAATACTTGCGCCGTGACCAACGAGGCGGAGCGCAAGTCGCGTCAGTGCGTCGAGCGGTGTCTGCGTCTGAGACGGGACGCGTCCGTCGTCGTGATGGGGTGCGCGTCGCAGAACGATCCGACCCAATTCGCGTCCAAGCGCGGCGTGGCGCTGGTCAAAGGCATCGCGCACAAGATGGGCGTGGCGGACGATCTGACGCGCTGCGGGATCGAGTTGGACGAGTTGCCCGCGGTATACGAAGATGATTTTTGCGCGCAGGCGACGCGGACGCGCGCGTATGTCAAAGTGCAGGACGGATGCGACCGTTTTTGCACGTACTGTCTGATCCCGTATCTGCGCGGACGCAGTCGTTCGCGCGCGATCGACTCGGTCGTGCGCGAGTGCGAGGCGTTGGCGCGCACGTGCAAAGAGATCGTATTGACCGGCATCGATCTCTCGTCGTACGGCAAGCGCGACGGCGCGACGCTGACGCAGTTGCTTGCGGCGTTGCGGGACGTGCCGTGCCGCATTCGGCTCGGTTCGCTCGAAGTGAGCGCGATCGACGACGGATTGTTGCAGGCGAGCGAGACGTTGCAGGCGTTTTGTCCGCAATTCCATCTGTCCATGCAGAGCGGAGACGACGAGACGTTGCGCGCGATGAACCGCCGTTATACGACGGCGCAGTACGCGGACAAAGTCGCGTTGATTCGACGCTATTATCCGACGGCGGGGATTACGACGGATTGGATCTGCGGCTTTCCCACCGAGACGGAAGCGCAGTTTCGCGCGTCGGAAGCGTTTGTGCGCGCGATCGGATTTTCGCAGATTCACGTGTTCGGATATTCGCCGCGCAAAGGCACGGTCGCCGATCGGCGTTACGCGCCGCTTGCGGGCGACGTCGTCAAGGATCGTTGCGACCGCGCAGCCGCGATCGCCGCGCAGTCTAAGGCGGAGTATCTTGCCCGCGCGGTCGGCACGGCGACGCAGGTGTTGACCGAAGAGTTGTCGGACGGATATGTGTTCGGCTACAATCCGCAGTACGCGCGGGTCGCGTTGCCGCCCGATACGCCTTGCGATTGCATCGTAAACGCGCGCGTCTTGCGCACGGACGGGACGCATTTGTTTGCAGAGCCCGCGGACAAAATCGATTAAGGAGAACATAATATGAAAAACGATTGTATTTTTTGCGCGATCGCGGCGGGCGAAATCCCGAGCGAGATCCTGTATCAGGACGATTTCGTGTTTGTCATCGCGGACATCGCGCCGCAGGCGAGCGCTCATTATCTGATGATTCCCAAGGTGCACAAGGCGGATTTGTCGCAGTTTACGCCGCAGGAAGCGCGCATGCTGGGCGAGAGTTTGTTGCGCTACGACGCGTTTGCGCGCGAGCGCGGACTGACGCAAGGGTATCGTTTGGTCGTCAACTGCGGCGAGCACGGACGCCAAAGCGTAGGACATCTGCACGTACATCTGCTCGGCGGCGAACCTTTGAACGAAAAAATGTGTTAAATACCTGCAAAGCGTTTGACAATCGGCGCGGAATCGGATAAGATAATTACACAATCTATCCGAGCTTGCGGGAAGGAGGCGAGAACATGTCGACCGTCAAAGTTGGTGAAAACGAATCTTTGGACAGCGCGATCAGACGCTTTAAGCGGAAGTGCGCGAGAGACGGCATCATCGGTGATTTGCGTAAACGCGAGGCGTACGAAAAGCCGAGCGTCAAGCGTAAGAAGAAGGCAGAAGCCGCACGCAAGAGAATGTACAAGTCTTGATCCAAGCAACGCGCTCCCGTATCGGGAGCGCGTTTTTTATCGGCATGGCGCGATGGCGAACGGGAAGTACGACGGACGCGATCTATGCGCGTCGGTACTCGATGCGCAACGTTGCGCGCGCGATCGGTCAGTCGCGTTTGTCCAGATCGAAGAGCAGATTGGGTTCGACGTCGAATTTGTCGTACAGCAGTTGGATGCTGTCGTAGCCGGGTTTCTTTTTGCCGAGCAACCATTGGCTGACGGTCGTTTGATTGACGCCGAGCAGATCGGCGAACTTCTGTTGGCTCAGATTGTGTTCGATCATGATTTCTTTCAGGATATCGATGTACGGCATAGTTTTATTATAATTTTTGTCAGGTCAAAAGTATTGACATAGGTCTTTTGACCTAGTATAATAACAGAAAAACAAAAGAAAAATCCCAATGATACGATACTTCATCGAAAAAGCTATGCAGAGAGATCTCGATTTGCAACGGATCGGGCGGTTGTCCGATTTGTTTTCGCATCCGTTTAGCATCCCGCGCAAGCGGGCGGGGTTGGCGTTGTCGAAAAGTTCCCGAAAATCCAAATCGAATCTTTGCGCCGTCGTTTGCGGGCGACTTTGTCCGCAAGCGCGCGAAGCTTGTAAAATCCCCAGCGGGGGAGATTTATTCGCCTTGTCGGCGTTGTTCGGTCGTATTATGTCGAAGCATCGACGCGACAAAATGTACATTTATGTGGACGCTGTCGAACAAACTCCGGATTTCGCAAGATTTGTAATTTTGTAAAAAAATCTTCGAAAATACTTGATTTATCGCCAAGACAATAGTAAGATTAGTTTAAGAATTGAGCGGATTTTTTATATTCCGACAGATTTGGAAGTAATAACTTGTAAGGAGTTTACAAAATGGAATGTTCCAACCACGTATCTTTGCATTATTTGGCGAAGCAGGCAAAAACCCGACTGCGCGAGACCGAGCGGCTGGGGTATCGCGGATTTACGGCGATTCGGCGTTCCAATCAAAATGCGTACGAAGAGATGCTTTATCAAAAAGTCGTCGAGATTTTGGAATGCGAAGAGCAGATTCTCAATCCGCTCGACTGTCTGATCGACCACAAGGCGATCCAGGCGTGCGACAGCGCGACCCGTCAGAGATATGTGTTGGAAGCGTCCAAAATGTTTATTCGTCTCAAAGAGCGGTATTACCGCGAACATCTCAAAATCCAGTCGCGATGAGCGGGCAAAACGATTGAAAAATGCGTGTCCATATGGTACAATGTTAGCATTCCACGACAAGGCGGCAGATATACCATGGACTACGCGGCACTCCTGAATCCCGAACAACTCGCGCCCGTCATCGACACGGACGGCGCGGTGCTGGTGCTCGCCGGAGCGGGCAGCGGCAAGACGCGCGTGCTCACGCACCGCATCGCGTATTTGATCGAACGCAAGGGCGTGCGTCCGTCGCAGATTTTGGCGATTACGTTTACCAACAAAGCCGCCGGAGAAATGAAGGAGCGCGTGCTCAAACTGACCGGACAGTCCGGCGTATGGATTTCGACGTTTCACTCGCTGTGCGCGCGGATTTTGCGCGCCGACATCGACAAGCTGGGCGAGTTTCGATCCAATTTTACGATTTACGACGACTCGGACACCAACCGCGTGCTGTCTCGCATTTTCAAGAGCATGGACGTGGAAGACACCAAGGAGTGGAAGAAAATCGTCCGTTGGCATATTTCCAACGCCAAGAACATGGCGCTCGACGCGCAGGCGTATGCGCCGCGCATTTCCGATCAACCCAATCACGAATTGATCAGCAGCGTGCACCGCGCTTATGAGCAGGAGTTGCGACAGAACAACGCGCTCGATTTCGACGATTTGCTGTGGCAGACCATTCTGTTGTTCAGCAAGCGCAAAGACGTGTTGGAACGCTATCAGGATATGTTTCGGTATCTGCACATCGACGAATTCCAAGATACCAACAAGATACAATACCTGCTCGTGCGTTTGTTGGCGCACAAACACGGCAATGTCTTCGCGGTCGGCGACGACGATCAGAGCATTTACGGATGGCGCGGAGCGGACGTATCCAATATTCGCAATTTTACCAAGCAGTTTGCGGGTTGCCGCATCTATAAATTGGAGCAGAATTACCGCAGCACCGGCAACATTCTCAATCTTGCCAACAAGATCATCGCGCACAACTCCGAGCGCATGGGCAAGACGTTGTGGACGAGCAGCGACGGCGGCGTCAAGGTCGTCTACCGCACCAATTACGACGAGCGCGGCGAAGCGGAATTCGTGTTGGAACAGATTCATGCGTTGATCGAACACAACGGATACGATTACGGAGATTTTGCGATCTTGACGCGCGTCAATTCGATTACGCGCCCGTTTGAAGAAAAACTCGCGCTGTACAATTACCCGTACCGCGTGATCGGCGGCAACAAATTTTTCGAGCGCAAGGAAGTCAAGGATTTTCTCGCGTATCTCAAATTCGTCGCCAACCCGCAGGACAACGAGAGCGTCATGCGCGTCATCAACGTGCCCAAACGCGGCATCGGCGATACCGCGGTTTCGCAGCTTGCGGCGGCGTGCATTTCTAACGGCGTCGGTTTGCTTGAAGGCATGCTGGCGCCCGACCGTTTGGGCGTGTCGTCCCAACTTGCCGCCAAAGCCGCGCGGTTCGGCGCGGTCGCGTATCAGTTGATCGCCAACAAGCATTTGCCTCTTGTCGAATACATCGATTACGCATTGCGCACGATCGACTTTGCGCAGATGTACGACATCGATAACGCCGAAGACAAAGAGCGTCTTGCCAACATCGACGACTTCGTCGCGTCGGTCAAGGAGTATTGCAAGGACAACGAAGACGCGACGTTGCAGGAGTATCTCCAATCCGTATCGTTGATCTCGGATACCGATTCGCAGCCGGACGACGATTGCATCACGCTTGCGACCGTGCACGGCGTCAAGGGACTGGAATTCCGATGCGTCTTTATCGTCGGATTGGAAGAAGGCATCTTTCCGGCGATCCGCAAGGATGCGGGCGAGTCGGAGATGCAGGAAGAACGCCGCATCATGTACGTCGCGGTCACGCGCGCGCGCGAACGGCTGTATTTATCCAACGCGCAGTCGCGCTTTCGATTTGGCAAACGCGAAAACTGTCAGGTCAGCCGTTTTCTGGTCGAAGGCGAAGTCGTGACCAAACGCCTGCCCGCGCAGTCGGACGACGATGCGCCCAAGCGGTCTGGATTCGATTTTGCGTCCGTGGCGCGCATGCGTCAGCCGGCGTTCGCCAAGCCGTCCGCCGCGGTCACGCAGATCAGTTCCAAGGATATTTCGCAGTTTAAGATCGGCATGACGGTCGAACACGCGCGATTCGGACAGGGCAAAATCATCGATATTACGGGCGAAAATGCCAAAATTGACTTTCCGGTGCTCGGCGTCAAGACGTTCAACATGCGGCTTGCGCCCGTGCGGACGGTCGAACCGTAAAGGGGGACAATCATGGACGAAATGCGTCGTTTGGTCGATACGCTCAACCGCTATGCGTACGCGTACTATGTTTTGGACGAACCGATCGTCGCAGACGGCGAATACGATCGTCTCTACGACCGTCTGCGCGAAGAAGAGATGCGGACGGGCGTCGTATTCGACGATTCTCCGACGCGCCGCGTCGGCGACGCGGTATTGACGAAATTCCGCACCGTTCGACATTTGGGACGTCTGTACAGTCTGGATAAATGCCAGAGCGAAGACGCGTTGCGCGCTTGGTTGGACAAACTCACTGCGGCGTACGGCAAGGACGGACGCATGCCGCGCTGCTCGGTCGAATATAAGTTCGACGGATTGACGGTCAATTTGGTTTATCGCGACGGCAAGCTCGTGCGCGCGGCGACGCGCGGCAACGGCGTCGAAGGCGAAGAGATTACCGCGCAGGTCATGACCGTGCATTCCGTGCCGTTGGCGATCGATTATACGGGCGAAGTCGAAGTGCAGGGCGAAGGGATTATGCGCCTGTCCGCGCTGCGCGCGTATAACGAGCGTCCCGACGTCGTTCCGCTCAAAAACGCGCGCAACGGCGCCGCAGGCGCGTTGCGCAATCTCGATCCCAAGGTCACTGCGTCGCGTCGGTTGGACGTGATGTTTTACAACGTCAATTTTTGCGATCGGACGTTCGGCGCGGGCGAAGAGATGATACGATTCCTGCGCGATTGCAAGTTTAAGGTCAGCGATCGCTATTGTCTGTGCGATACGCCCGATCAGGTGTTGCAACAGGTGCGCGAGATCGGGCGCGCGCGCGACGAACTGGACTTTTTGATCGACGGCGTCGTCATCAAAGTCGACGACGTGGACGTGCGCAATCAGCTCGGATTTACCGAAAAATTCCCGCGTTGGGCGATCGCCTACAAGTTTCCCGCCGAAGAAGCGACGACGCAGGTGCGCGACGTCGTATGGCAGGTTTCGCGTACGGGCAAACTCAACCCCTTGGCGATTCTCGAACCGGTCGATCTGTGCGGCGTAACCGTTTCGCGCGCGACGCTCAACAACATCAGCGAGATTCGCCGCAAAGATATTCGGATCGGATCGCGCGTCTTTATCCGCCGCAGCAACGACGTCATTCCCGAGATTTTGGGCATTGCCGAGCACACCGACCAATCGCGTCCGATCGAACCGCCCGCGCAGTGTCCCGCATGTCACGCGCCCGTGGAGCAGAACGGCGTGTTTCTGTACTGCTCGGATCCCAAGCATTGCGCGCCCGCGATCGTGTCCGCGTTGACGCACTTCGTTTCGCGCGACGCGATGGACATCGAAGGATTTTCCGAACGCACGATCGAAGCGTTGTACAACGCCGGCAAATTAAATGCGCCCGCGGATATCTACGCGTTGACGGATATGGATTTTGCGCAGATCGACGGCTTTAAGGACAAGAAGACCAACAACGTCTTGCAGGCGATCGACAAGAGCAAGACGACGACGCTGGATCGGCTGATATATGCATTGGGCGTGCCCAATATCGGCAAAAAGGCGTCCAAACAGCTTGCGGAGCGCTTTGAGACGTTGCAAGAGTGGATGGATACGGACGAAGTGACGTTGATCGAGTTGGAAGATTTCGGCGAAATCATGGCGCGCAGTTGCGTGGAATATTGGAGCGTCGCGCAACATCGCGAGCAGGCGGAACTGTTGTTTGCGCGCGGCGTGCATTGCGAGCGGCGCGAGACGGCGCAAGGCGCGTTGAGCGGCGTCAAAGTCGTGCTGACCGGATCGTTGCCCACACTCAAACGCGGCGCGGCAAAACAGTTGATCGAGTCGCACGGCGGCATCTGTTCGGACAGCGTTTCCAAGAGCGTGCGTCTGGTCGTTGCGGGCGACGACGCCGGATCCAAGTTGGAGAAAGCGCGCAAATTGGGCATTGAGATCATCGACGAGGCGGAGTTGTTGCGCAGACTGGGGCAATCCGTCGAATCTTAACCGTACTTGCATTTGCTAGTTCGAGCGCCCGACGAGGGCGCTCGAATTTTTTCGGAATGAAAAATATCGTATGGGTGTTTGATTTTTGCACAGTACTTATTGGATAACTATACTTGCAAGCGCTCGTTTGCATTACTTGCGGCGATCGGATCGTTACGGACTCCCGTCCA
>CAJTKI010000041.1 GCA_910576875.1 uncultured Christensenella sp. | reverse complement strand
CGCAGTATTCGCGCCACTGTTGTTCCGAAATCGAGAAGCTGTGGCTGCCGACGCCCTTGTCGACCGCCCAGTCCACGCCGTAGCCTTTGACCGTATCCAGTACGATCAGAGAGCACTCGCCGCGGTGACGGATCGCGTTGGTCAACGCCTCGTGCACTTGGGCGATGTCGTTGCCATTGACGCGTTGGGTGTACATGCGGAACGCCTTGGCTTTGAGATCGAACGGCTCGATGCTGTTGATCTTGTCGGTATAGTCGTCGATCTGCATCTTGTTGTTGTCGAGCAGGATCGTCAGGTTGTCCAGTCCCAGATTGCCCGCGTACATCAGCGCTTCCCAGATTTGACCTTCCTGCGATTCTCCGTCGCCGATAAAGCAGTAGACGCGGTAGTCCTTGCGGTCGATGCGCGCGGCAAGCGCCATGCCGATCGCCGCGGACAATCCCTGTCCCAGCGAGCCTGCGGTCATGTCGATGCCGATCGTCTTGTTCATATCGCAATGCGAGGGCAGGTTGGTGCCGGCGCGGTTGAGCGTTTGGATCTCTTCCATCGGAAAATATCCTTTGCTCGCCAAAATCGCGTACATCGCGGGTCCCGCATGTCCTTTGCTCATGACGATGCGGTCGCGGTCGGGATCGTGCGGCGCGTGCGGATTGACGCGCGCAAGATCGTAATACAAGACGGTCAACGCGTCGATCACCGACAGCGTGCCGCCTACGTGTCCTACGCCCAGTCTGCCGATCATTTCGATCGCGATCTTGCGTACTTGCAACGCCTTGTCTTGTAAAAATTCCAGTTGTTCCTTGTCCATGATACTCCTTGTAAAACGATGCCGAACCGATCCGCCGACGGATCTTGGGATTTTCTGCTTTCATTATACATGGAAGCGGTCGGAAAGCCAACCAAAAAAGGGGGACTTTTGTAAGTTTTTGCGACAAAATCCGAATGCGCGCGACGCATGCGTTCGTCGACATGCCTAGGCGCTTGCGCGAGCCGTTTGCATATACCGTCATACGCTCGTATGCGCATATGCCGATATGCGTACGTACGGACGCGGCGTCCCGAGTCGGCGTGCGCGTATGCGACCATGCGCATGTAAGCAATCGTGCGCGCCAAACGCGCGGCGCGACAAATCCGACGGCGTGTGTTGCAATTTCCTTGACCCGTCCGCGCGGGTATGGTAAAATAACTACCAATATAGCCGACGATAGAAGGAGTATGCCGATGTTATTAAGCAAACTCGTATGCGAGCGCGTCAAGGAAGCGCCGCAGGACGCCAAAATTTTGAGCCATATCTTGCTTGCCCGCGCGGGATTTATCAAGCAGGTCGCGGGCGGAATCTATACGATGACGATGCCGTGTCAAAAGATGAGCGGCAAGATTCAGAAAATCATCCGCGAAGAGATGGACGCGTTGGAGGGACAGGAAGTGCTGTTCCCGGTCGTCATGCCGCGCGAACTGTGGGAGACGTCGGGACGCTACGATTCGATCGGCAGCGAAATGGTGCGTTTCCGCGACCGCAACGACCGCGACATGCTGCTGGGCATGACGCACGAAGAGGCCGCCGTGCATCTGTGCAAATATATCGTGACGAGTTATCAACAATTGCCGCTGATGATCTATCAGTTGCAGACCAAATTCCGCGACGAGCCGCGCTCGCGCGGGGGACTGATCCGCGTGCGCGAATTTACGATGAAAGACGCGTATTCGTTCCACTGCACGCAGGAAGATCTGGAACAGTATTATGCGCGCGTGCATGCGGCGTACAACCGCATCTTCCGTCGCATCGGATTGAAAAATTTTATCGACATCAAGTCGGATACCGGCATGATGGGCGGCAGCGTCGCGCATGAGTTTATGCTGCTGACCGACGTGGGCGAGGACAGCCTCGTGCTGTGCGAACATTGCGATTATCGCGCCAATATGGAAGTCGCGCGCAGCGTGATCGAACATCCCCTCTACGCGTCCGCGCCGCTGGAATGCGTGCATACCGGACAGGATCGCACGATCGAAGAAGTATGCGCGCGGCTCGGCGTGCCGGCGACGCAGACGATCAAGGCGGTCGTGTATGCGGTCAAAGGCGATGCGGACAAGATCGTCATCGCGTTCGTCCGCGGCGATCTGGAAGTCAACGAGACCAAACTGCGCAAGATCGTCGGTTGCGAAGTCGTACCGTACGACGGCGGGTATAACGACGTCGTCGCGTGCGGCAACATCGGACCGTACGGGCTGGATCAATCGGTCGTCGCCGTCTACGACGCTTCGCTCGAAGGCACGCGCGGCATGGTGATCGGCGCCAATCGCGCGGAGTACCACTATACCGGATTCGAGATCGCCAGAGATCTGGGGGACGTGACGTATCACGATATCGTCAAAGTCGCCGACGGAGACGTATGTCCCGTCTGCGGCGGCAAATTGCGCGTGGAAAACGGCATCGAGATCGGCAACATTTTCCAGCTCGGCACCAAATACACCGCGTCCATGCATATGAACGTGACGGGCGCGGACGGACAGACGTTTGCTCCGATCATGGGATGTTACGGGATCGGCGTGGGCAGAGCCATCGGCTCGATCGCGCAGGAATCCAACGACAAAGACGGCTTGATTTTGCCGATCTCGGTCGCGCCGTGGCAGGTGCATTTGATCGCGTTGCGCAGCGACGACGAGCAGGTGCGCGCGAGCGCGTGGGCGTTGTACGAACAATTGCAGGCAAACGGCGTGGAAGTGCTGTTTGACGAACGCAGCTGCGGCGCGGGCGTAAAGTTTGCGGATGCGGATTTGATGGGCATGCCGATCCGCGTCGTCGTGTCGCCCAAAACGCTTGCGGGCGGGGAAGTCGAATTGACGCTGCGGCGCGACAAGTCCTGCGGCAAGATCGCTTTGGATCGCGCCTTCGACGAGATCCGTGCGACGATCGATCGCGAGATGCAACCGTATCTGCAATAATCGCGCGCTACCAAGCGATTCAACCGCCCGATTCGGGCGGTTTTTTGTATATTCGGGCGGGGTTGCGGGCATACTCTTTGCAGAATTTGCAAGGAGAACCGTATGCCGGACGTTGTAAAAGTCGTAATTTTTTCCGTCGCCGCGTTTGTGATGTTGTTCATCATATCCAAGCTGTTGGGCAAAAAGCAAATCGCGGAATTGAATTTTGTGGATTATGCGGTCGGAATTTCGCTCGGATCGATCGCGTCGGAGTGGGCGACCGATTACGAGTCGCCGTGGTATCACTATGTGATCGCGATGGCGATTTTCTTCGTATTCGACATTGCCGTGATGTTGATTTCGCGCAAAGCGCCGCTGTTTAAGCGGATTTTGCACGGATTTCCCGTCGTCATCGTGCAGCACGGCAAGATCTGTTATCGCAATCTCAAACGCACCAAACTGTCCGTCAACGATCTGCTCGGCATGTGTCGGACGGCGGGGTATTTCACGTTGAGCGACGTGGAATACGCGATCTTCGAGACGAACGGGGAATTGAGCATTTTGCCCGCTTCCGCGGCGCGTCAAGTGACGATGGGGGATTACCGTCCCGAATGCGACGAGCGTGTTTTGCTGCCCGCGCATCTGGTCGTGGACGGACGCGTATGCGGCGAAATTTTGGAGCAGATCGGCAAGGACGAAGATTGGCTCAGACAGCGTTTGCAAGTACGGGAGCAGGGCGTGCACGATATTTTGCTCGCGACGTACGACAGCGTGCAGGATACGTTCGATATCCATTATAAAAATGAGCTGGAAGCCGCGCTCGAAACCAAATAATCGATCCGATCGTCTACCGTAAAAAACGCGACCGCTCGTTGCGGTCGCGCATTTTCGTATTGCTTTGCGCTTATTCGACGCGCGGGATCACGCCCCACAGATGCATGACTTGCATATCTTGCGGGATATCTTTGCCGTGATTGCCGAGCAGATACCATTCGCGATGCGTGCCGTGGTCGGTCGCGCAGCCGACGACCGTGTTGTGCGTACGCCAATGCGTGCGGATCGCTCCCGCCAATCGCGCAAACGACGCGGCATAGTGATCGAGCGCGCGGCGCGCCAGCAGGGAATTGGGGTGCGTGACGTGCATGACGTCGTCGTACTCTTGATTGTAGACGCAGATCAAGTCGTGTTCGTCCGCGGCGATGCGTTCCAACGCGCGATCGATGACGGCGGCGTCGTTTTTGCAAGCGTCGTAATCCATGTCGCGATTGCGGAACAGTCGATCCATGCTCTGACCGGCGACGGTGACGATGCACGCTTTTTTGCCGGCGCGGATCAACGCGTCGAACGCGGTGTCGATCGTCAAAGTCGGTTTGGTATAGCGTTGGATGCCGTGGACGGCGGGACTTGCGCCGCTGTACATGCTCGCAAAGCATACCGGCGTCTTGGGCGGGATCACGCTGCGCATCGGTTGTTCGATCGCGCAGACATTGCGGATCGGATCGAATTTGGATGCGTATTTGCGGTACGCCCATGCGGCGATCGCGTCCGGATTGTAGACGACGACGCGGTCGATCGCGCCGTCGGCAAGTGCTTGCAGCCGGGCAGCGAGGTCGTCCATGCAGCCTTCGCTTTGCAAGGGCGGGGCGACGGACAGACATTTGCAGATCGTCGCCGCGACGTGGGTAATCGGTGTCGTATACGTCGTTTGCATCAGAACAGCTCCATTTTGAGTTGCGCGAATTCCTGCGTCTCTTCGTCGGTGAGTTGATCGAGTTCGCCCGCGCGTTGTTTGTCGATGTAGTAGCGGATGCGTTCGCTCTTGCGCGTCGTGATGCGGATCAGCATCGCGGCGACTGCCGCAATCGTCAAAAACACGCATACGGACGCGCCGATCGCGATCCGCATGCCGCGGACGGCGGATGCGGGCTGGAAGTCCTTGGTGCCGAGCGATTCGTCATATCCGGCAAGCGTCAACACCTGTCCGACCAAGAACACCGCGACGCCGGTCGAGAACTTTTTGAAGAACGTCATCGTCCCGTTGTACGCGCCCGGGTTGCGGTCGTTGGATTTGAGTTCCGCCACGTCCACGATGTCGGGGAAGGTCAGCCACGGTATGACTTGCACCATGCCGTATCCGAGTCCGGCAATCGCCGCGCAGACGACCATCAGGATCGGATTTTGACTCGCGGGGAAGAACGCCAGCGAGACCGCGCCGATCAGATACAGCGGCAGACCGCATAGGAAGATCACGGGTTTCGGCACTTTTTTGTTGAGCATGACCAGCACGACGGGCATGATCACGCCTGCGGAGACGAGCATCGCCATATTGACGAGCGTGCCCAGCGACATGCCGCCCAATGCCGCGACGGTCGCGCCGCCCGACAGATTGTATACAAACGTGATCAGCAGGCTTGCGATGATCTCGTTGCAGACAAAACTGAACACATACATGATCAACAGCCGCCGGAAGCATTTAAGCCGAAACGTACGCGCAAAGTTTTTGAAACTGAACGTGGATTTCTGTTCGGGCAGCGGCGTGCGCTCGCGCGTCATACAGGCGGATACGATGACCGGCACCGCAAAGAAGATCCCGAATCCCAGCGACAGCGCAAAGCAGAATCCCGTATCGCTCAGCGTGCCCGCGCGATGCAGCGAAAGCAGTTCGTTGGGGATCAGATAGCATACCGCGCATGCCAGCATGCCGACGGCGATGCGGGCGAAGTTCATGTTGCTGCGCACCTTGACGTTTTGCGAAATTTCGGACGTCAACGAAAGGTAAGGCACGTTGAATACCGTCGAAACCGTACTGTACAGGATATATGCGACGATGACGTATGTAATTTTGAGACCGGTGGATTGCCAGCTTTGGATCGGCATAAACAGGATCATCATCGCGACGATGATCAAAAATCCCGACGCGAAGATATACGGTCTGCGCCGTCCGAACCGCGTGCGCGTGTTGTCCGATATGACGCCCATCAGCGGATCGGAAATCGCGTCCCAGATCTTGGAAATCATGATGATCGTGCCCGCCCATGCCGCCGGAATGTGCAGGATCTGCGTCAAAAAGAGCAGATAGGTCAGAGACAGCAGCGCGACTGCGCCCGAGCCGTAGATTTCGCCGCATGCGAACGCGACTTTTTCTCCCATGCCGATTTTTTCGGGCGGAGCGGGGGTATGCGTCGTAGATTCTTCCATGGTCGTGTTTCCTTGTGACAAGTGTATTAACGGGCGCAACGGACGTTACGCGAGGACGTTCAAATATTCGCGGACGACGCGTTGGGCGCCGAGCAGATCGTGTTCCGCATAATTGCCGCATTCGATCGGCGCGCTGCCGGGGACATGGTGGAAGTCCAGACATTTGCGCAGACAGTCGATCACGAGCGCGCGCGCTTCGTCGATGCGGATATCGTAGAGCAACAGATAGCATCCCGTACGGCAGCCCATCGGACCGAAATAGATCACGTTGTCGGCTTGCGCGCTGTTGCGCACGACCGTCGCGAACAAGTGTTCCAACGAGTGCAGCGCCGCGTTGGACACGTAGTCGCCGCCGTTCGGCTTTTTGAGTCGCATGTCGTAGGTGTAAACGCCGTGGCGCACGCCCAGACAGTACAGTCCGGGTTGCATTACGTCGTGATCGAGTGTAAAAGATTGGATGGGTTGATACGGTTCCATATACGCTCCCGCCGTTGAGATACATCGACAGTATAACACAGACGGCGGGATTCGTAAAGACCCGCGGGAAATTTTATCGAAACGAAAACGCGGTTATTGCAACAGCGGCACGAGACGGATCGCGATCTTGCACAGCGCCTGCGTAACCTGACGCGGATCGCGTCCGCCGTTGCGGACGAACGCGTAGAAGCCGCCGTAAATGCAGAAACGCAACGTGATCATCGCCTGTTCGTTGTCCGCCCAGTCGGGACGGGAATCGGACAGGTAGTGCAGGATGCCTTCTTCCAGCTTTTCCGCCAATCCGTCTCCGGTGTTGTGCGGATAGAGCATTTCGAGCAGCGAACTCTTTTGCAAGAACGCCTGCGCCAGCGTGATCACCGCCGCGGCGGGATCGGCGAGAAATACTTCCGGCGGCGGAAGCGTGACGAGCACTTGTTCGATCATGCGGCGTTCCCAGTAGTCGGACAAGTCGTAGATGTCGTGGAAATGCAGATAAAAGGTCGCCTTGTTGATCTGGGCGAGCTCGGAGAGTTCTTTGACGGAAATCTTTTCGACCGGCTTTTTCGCGCGCAGCGTTTCCCACGCGGACAAGATCGCGTTGCGCGTTTTGACAATTCTCAAATCCATAGTGTTCCCTCGCTTGCGGCTTACGCGACAATTTGCATCGAACGTCGCATATTGTACATATGCGTCAAATTGACGATAGCGCAATTCCGCACAATGTTTTATAATTTGATTATAGATAAATAAGCGACTTCGGTCAATTATTTTAACACAATAATCGGCATCGACTTCGGGGCGATAAATATAAAAACCTATCACTCCCTTATTGCTCCGGACGTTGCATATTCCCTCGGTCGACTCCGCGCATAACGGGTCGACTTTCTTTTTAGGCAAAAAAACACGCGCTTGACGCGCATATCGGTGAAATTGCGACAAAATTTATCAAATTTTTGCGCAAATCGTGCGACAACGTCAGGAGAATCCATATATTTGTCGTATAATATAATGAACTTATTTACGGAGTGGATATGGCGGACGAATTTTCCGTATGGTTGGACAACCTCAAATCGCGCTTGGATATTGCCGACGTCGTCGGCAGTTATGTCGCGTTGACGCGCAAGGGCTCGCGCCTTTGGGCGTGTTGTCCGTTCCATCACGAAAAGACGCCCTCGTTCTGCGTGGACGAGTCGAGACAGAATTATCACTGTTACGGCTGTCATGTGGGCGGCGATGCGATTTCGTTCGTCATGGCGATGGAGAACGTCGATTTCAAGGACGCCGTCAAGATGCTTGCGCAGCGCTACAACCTTCCGCCGATGCCGACGTCCAAGGGGGGCGGCGATTTCGCCAAGGTCAAGCGGCACAAGGACAAGCTGTACGCGATGATGCGCGACGCGGCGCAACACTATCACGCCAACCTGATGAGCAAGGACGGGGACGCGGCGCGCGCGTATCTGTCCGCGCGCGGCATTACCGCGTCGACGATCATGACGTTCGGCTTGGGATATTCGACGGGCTATAATCAGCTTGTATCGTTTTTGCGCGGCAAGGGATATTCGGTCGCGGACATGGCGGAATGCGGTTTGACCGACAGCAAAAACGACCGCGTATACGACGCGATGGCGGGACGCGTGATCGTGCCGATCATCAACAATCTCAAACAGGTCATCGCGTTCGGCGGGCGCGTCATCGACAAGGACAAACAGCCCAAGTACAAGAACACGCGCGAAAGCGTTTTGTTCAACAAATCCCGCGAGCTGTTCGGACAGCACAGCGTCAAGAAACTGCGCATGGAAGAGCCGGTCACGAGCATCGTCATGGTCGAAGGATACATGGACGTGATCTCGCTGTATCAGGCGGGCGTGCGCAACGCGATGGCGTCGATGGGCACCGCGCTGACGGAAGAGCAAGCCAAATTGCTCAAACGCTATTGCGATAAGATCTTCATCTGCTACGACGGCGACGCGGCTGGACAAAAAGCGACTTTGCGCGGACTGGACATACTGTACAACGCCGATTTGGACGTACGCGTCATGGCGTTGCCGGACGGCATGGATCCGGACGAATATGTGCGCCGATACGGCAAGGAAGGCTATGTGACGCAGATGATGCGGGCGTTGCCGTTGTTCGAGTACAAATTGCGCGAATTGGCGACGCATTACGATCTGACGATCGCGGAAGACCGCGGCAAATACGCGGTCGAAGCGATGACGATTTTGCGCGCGCTGTCCAATCCGGCGCAGGTGGAAGCGTATCTGCCGCTCGTGACCGAGTTTTCCGGCATCGGACGGGAGACGCTGTATCGTCAGTACAATACCGGCGTCTTGCCGCAGCCCAAGCCAGAGCGTCCCAAGACGCAGGTGTCGCGCAGCGCGTTCGATCGGGCGGTGCGGTTTGTGCTGTACGCGCTTTACGGCGGCATGGACGACGCGCAATGCGACGTCGATCTGTCCCAATATCTGACCAATCCCGATCAGCAGCGCTTGTACGACGCGCTGCGCGAATCGGGCGTCGGCGCCTTGACGCTCGACGATCTGCAAGCCGCGGACAACAATCCGGAAGTGCGCGAAATCTTCGAAGAAGGCAGCCGAATTTCGGACGAACAGGCACCGCGGTATTTCCGCGACTGCCTGGACCGCATCGTCCGCACGACGTATACCCAACGCTTTCAAGAACTGTCCCGCGCGATCGACGCGGAGCAGGACGAAGAAGCGAGAGTTTTGCTGTTGACCCAATTGGCGCAGCTGACCAAATCCTCGAAAAAACGGTAGAAGGAGCATATATGGAAGAGAAAACGACGGAAAAAACTGACGTGCTTGACAAAAAAGCGCGTCGCGAAGAGAAGATTCGTCAGGAAGTCGATCGGCTGATCGCTTCCGCGCAGAACAAGACGCTCAAAGACGAAGACATCAACGAAAAGCTGGATCGTTACGGACTGTCCGCGCAGGATATGGAAAATATTTTCCTGCGCATCGAAAAGGAAGGCATTACGATCGAAAGCGCGCATCTGGAAGAAAAGTTTGCGTTCACCGACATCGAAGGGACGACGGACGATTCGGTCAAGATGTACCTCAAAGACATCGGACAGGTGCCGTTGCTTTCGACCGAAGAGGAGAAGGAACTCGCCCGTCGCATGCAGGAAGGCGACACCGCGGCGCGGGACAAGCTCAGCGAAGCCAATTTGCGCCTGGTCGTCTCGATTGCTAAGAAGTACAGCGGCAAGGGCATGCAGTTCCTGGATCTGATTCAGGAAGGCAATCTGGGCTTGATGAAAGCGGTCGAAAAATTCGACTACACCAAAGGCTTTAAGTTTTCGACGTATGCGACCTGGTGGATCAAGCAGTCGATCACGCGCGCGATCGCGGATCAAGCGCGCACGATCCGTATTCCGGTGCACATGGTCGAGACGATCAACAAGACCAATCGGCTCCAACGCCAGTTGTTGCAGATTTTGGGACGCGAGCCAACGCCGGCGGAGATCGCCGAGAAGATGGGCGTGAGCGTGGAAAAGGTCATCGAGATCCAAAAGATCGCGCAAGACCCCGTTTCGCTCGAAAAGCCGATCGGCGAAGAAGAAGACAGCCACTTGGGCGATTTTATCGAAGACAATACGTCTGCGTCGCCCGCCGAAAAAGCGGAGTCTCGGATGCTGCGCGAGCAGTTGTTGCAAGTGCTGAGCACGCTCACCCCGCGCGAGCAGGAAGTGTTGCGCATGCGCTACGGCATCGACGACGCCAGAGCCAAGACGTTGGAAGAAGTCGGCAAGGAGTTTAACGTAACGCGCGAGCGCATTCGGCAGATCGAAGCCAAGGCGTTGCGCAAACTGCGTCATCCCAACCGCACCAAGAAGCTCAAAGACTATATCGGCAAATGAGACTGGACAAGCGTCTGAGCGCGGTGCTGGATCGCGTTCGGGGCGATACGATCGCGGATATCGGGTGCGATCACGGCAAGCTGTGTTGCGCCGCATTGGCGTCGGGACGCGCGCGTCGGGCGATTGCGATCGATATCAGCGCCGCGTCGTTGGACAAGGCGCGTCGGCTTGCGGCGTCGCTCGGTCTGGAACTGACGTGTCGGCATACGGACGGATTGCGCGGCGTGGACGAACGCGTAGACGTCGCGATTATCGCAGGCATGGGCGCGCATGAGATCGTACATATCTTGGACGCGGATGCGGACAAGGCGGACGAATGGGTGCTGTTGCCGCACCGTCGCGCCGATCTGTTGCGGGAATATTGCGCCGCGCACGGATGGCGTACGACGCGCGACGACGTCGTGGAGTGCGGCGGCAAATACTATTGGCTGTTGACGGTCGTACGGGGCGAATACGCGCTCGACGACAGGCGTCGGTATCTGGGCGACGGCAATCGGGACAACCCCGACTACCGCGCGTACGTCGCGTATGCGGCGGACAAATGCGATGCGATCGTGCGCGCTTGCGGCGCGGACGCGCAGCCGGACGTCGTGCGACAGGCACGATTGTACAAACGGGAAGCGGCGCTTTGCGCCCGCACGGAGACATTATGACAATCGGACAGGTACTCGAATATCTTGCGCGTACCGTTCCCGCCGAGGCGGCGGAGGAATGGGACAATTGCGGCTTGCAGATCGGCGATCCGGATCGGCAATGCCGCAGCGTGCTGACCTGTTTGGACGCGACGCCGAGCGTCGTCGCGCAGGCGGTTGCGCAGGGATGCGAGTTGATCGTATCGCATCATCCCGTGTTGTTCGGGAACGTGCGCAGTTTGCCGGTCGGCGAGTACACGGCGGACGTGTTGGCGGCGGCGACGCGCGGCAACGTCGCGATCGCGAGCGCGCACACCAATCTCGACGCGTGCGCGGACGGGATCAACGAGCAATGGATGCGTTTGCTCGATTGCAAGATCGAGTCGGGCGCGGGAGCATGTTATCGGATCGGCGTCGCGTCCGCGCGCAAACTCTGCGATTTGGCGGAGCGCGTGGCGGATATTTGCGGCGAGCGTCCGCGTCGCATCGGCGATCGGGATCGGCTGTGCAGCCGCATCTGCGTCGCGAGCGGCAGCGGCGGACGGGACGAAGCGTGGATCGAAGTTCTGCGCGCGCAGGCGGTCGACGTCTTCGTGAGCGCGGAGATCAAGCATTCCGTCGCGCGTCGGCTGGACTACTACGGGATCGCGGCGTTGGAAACGACGCATTATGCAAGCGAGCGGATCGCCGCGGATATTTTGGCGCGGCGGTTGGCGGACACGGGATTGACAGTGCGCGTCGCAGACGCGGAGCAATCCCCTTATCAAGACTGAAACGCCCCTCGGCGGGCAAAGGAGCAACCCATGAACATAGAACAAATTCTGGAATACCAAAAGGTAGACATGCAGTTCATCCGCTTGGAGAACGAAGTGCGCAACAGCGAAGTCGGCAAAAAGCTCGAAGGATATCGGGCGCAACAGAAATCGATCGTCGAGGATTTGCTGCGCCTGAACCAGCAGACGGAAGAATTGTTCGGTGCGTATCAACGCACCGCGTCGCAGACGGAAGAGATTCGCAAAGAGATTTTGGAATTGGAAAACAGCGTCTCCGACGACAGCGAGACGGGCGATTTGGAATACTATGTCAAGATGTTGGAAAAGAACATGAGCGCGCTCGAAGCGGCGGAGCGCGAAGCGTTGCGCATTCAGAAAGAGCTCGGCGCGATGCGCGATTCCGCAAAGAAAATGTATGCGACGGCGTCCAAGGCGGCGCAGTTGAGCAAGGAATTCAAAGAGCAGTTCGACGCATTGCGCAAAGAAAAATCCGAGGAGGCAAAAGAGATTCTTGCCAAGCGCAAGGAGATGGAACCGCATCTGGACGCGCAGTTGTTCGCCGCCTATCAAAAGGCGCGTAAAAACGGCAAAGCGCCCTTTTTCGTGCCGATGCGCAACGATTGTTGCGGCGGTTGCGGCATGGAAGCCAACCAGTCGCTCAAAGATCGGATCGCGGCGGGCAGCGCGGTCGAAGAGTGTCCCAACTGCGGACGCATGATTTATTCGGACGGTACCAAATGAGACCCAATTTGACTTTGGCGTCGATCCTGCGTCCGTTGATCATCGGTTTGGTCGCGCTGGGCGTCGGGATCGGACTGACCGTATACTATACGACGCGCGACAACGCGACGGCGATCAGTTATGTGTTTTCCGCCATCGTCATCGCGGCGGGCGCGGTCATGGTCGGTTCTGCAATCATGACGGTATTTCGCTTGCGCTTGCAGATGCGGATTGCGGAACGCGGCACGCCGATGCGCGCGCGGTATGCGTCGCACAAGTGCAAATATCAGTCTTCCAAATCCGCGTTGTATCAGATTACGTTTACGAACGAGCAGGGCGAACAATACGTATCTCCCGCCCAATACGGATGGGAAGACGTCTTGGCGATCAAGAGCGCCGCAGAAGTGACGATGTTGCGGGACGGCAAACATTGGATGCTGACCGAAGATTTGCAGCAGTTGCGTCAAACGCACGCGCAGGAGATCGAACGGCTTTCGCAGGTCTACGACCGCGCGATCGAGCAGGTGCAGCAGATGCACCGCAAGCCGGACGACGCGATCGGTCAACGCAATCGCAATACCGCCGTCGTCAAGCGCCAACGCATCGAGCGCGACGACAGTCAGCGCCCCAGCGCGCAGGACGATGCGCAGGCGGATCGGCAACAGCGCGATCCGAAGGAATAATTACGGAACGATTCTGATACCCGTCGCCGATCGGCGGCGGGTATTGTATCCCGTATACGGCCGACGCTCGTGGGGTCAGCGCAGGTCGGAAGATTCGTCGCGATCGTTTGCGACGTTGCGCGCGACTTCCGCGCACAGCTGTCCGCCGAATCGAAACGCTTCGACATACACGCATTCCAGATCTTCGGCATGAAGCGCGTCTTGCGCGTCGGACAGTGCGTCGTATGCGCGCATCAAAGATGCGTCGCCGCTCAGCGATTTGCGAAATGCTTGTTCCAGTTCGCATGCGCGGCGTTGCAGACGGTAGTACGCATCCGTATGCGGGATGCGATCGCAAGATCCGCGTTGACCGCGGTAGAGCTGGCGTATACAATCGATGTCGTTGCAGGGTAGGTTGTTTTTCATTGAGATGCTCCGTGTCGAGAATAGATTTAGTTTAGGTCAACTTCTTGACCTTGTCAAGCAAATAGGTCAAATTGTTGATATACTGATTTGCGATGCAACAAGACTTTTGTACCCGTTTGAATAACCTGATTCAGGAGTCCGGTATCAGCAAGTATCAACTTGCCAAGGACTTGCAATGCGGTAAGGCAACGATCTTGAATTGGTGCACCGGCAAGAACGAGCCGAAAGTCGCTCAAATCTGCCAACTTTGTCAGTATTTCGATGTGTCGGCGGACTATTTGCTGGGGTTGACCGAATACGACGGGATGCGCTCGCGCTGATCGGCGCGGCGATCGCGTATGGTATGTCGGTCGGTAGGAGTATCGCCGTATTTGCGGCGTTTATACGTGCGCACGAACCGTGCGCGGCGTATCGTGGTCGGGTGCGAAATTTACGGGAATCCTTTGTATTCGTCGAATCCGAACAGCTCGTTCGGAGACAAGTCGAGCAATTTGCACAGCGAGACGATGCGTTCGTAATCCAGTTCGTAGATGCCGCGTTCATAGCGGCTGTACTGAGTCTGTTTCATGCCCCAGTGATCGGCTACCTTCTGTTGCGTCAATTTTTTCAATTTGCGCGCGGCGCGCATGTTGTCTCCCACGAGTTGTTTGATATCCATGTTCATTCGCAATCCTTACCGGTACTGTAAGATATTTGCTTGTTTTTTGTGGGACTTATAACGGTTTGTGTACTGTCGAAAATATAACGATTCGGTTCAAATTTGATTCCAAACTTTACGATTTGCGTCAAAAAGTTGCGATTGAGACTCGTTTTTGCACACCGACAGCCCATACTCGGTTGATCGGAGCCGAAGCACCCGACTTTCATGCAGACCCGTCGCCTGGAATCGATCAGTCGTTTGCGTAGATCGAAAATCGGCTCACTCAACTCGTAAGCCGATATTCCCGCCTTACTTCTTATTCTTGCCAAATTAACTCCGAAATCAACAAATCTCATAATTGTATTATGCGTCTATTCGATGTCTTAGCTAATTGACTGATAAGCAATATAATGGAATTCAGTCCACTATGCAAAATTTTAAGTATGGTACAAAAGCGCAAAATTCTTGTTTGCAGACAAAACAAGCAAAGAACGGTATGGACAAAGACGCAAGTTATATTCATAAGGTTGAGAGCGGGAAGATCAATATCAGTCTGAAAGCGATATTGAAAATTTGCGAAGTGTTGCATATAGAGCCTGTCGAACTGTTCAAGTCCGAATAAGTATAGCAATCGTAACCGTCGGCGACGCCGACGGTTTTCGTTGGGAAATACAATCGACCAACAAGCGATTCGAACAATGCTGTAAAACGGAATGCGTTTGTTCTACAAAAATCGGAATTGCTCAAAGGCAGGGCAAAGGAAAAAGCGAGATGCTATATCTCGCTGTTCCGTTGCACGCACAAGTGCAATTACTTGGATCTGGCGGAATCGGAGAGATTCGTAAGGAGCGAAGCGACGGAATAGCGAGCAAGCGGAGCGAAAAAGGCGAGCGTCACGATTTCGGACGGTCATTGCGATGGAGCGGGAAAAGAAATTGCTCAAAGGCAGGGCAAGGAAAAAGCGAGATGGTACATCTCGCTGTTCCGTTGCACGCACAAGTGCAATTACTTGGATCTGGCGGAATCGGA
>CAJTKI010000040.1 GCA_910576875.1 uncultured Christensenella sp. | reverse complement strand
CTGACAACGGTGCGGGAGCGGAAGACAGGAGACAAGCGGTGCGGAATTTGGTGATTTTGGGCAGTACCGGCTCGATCGGTACGCAGACGTTGGACGTCGTCTCGCAGCATGCGGGACGCTTTCGCGTGCTCGGATTGGCGTGTCGCTCGGACGTGGACAAGCTGGAACAACAAATCCGCGCGTTTGCGCCGCGCTATGTCGCGGTTGCGGACGAAGGGATCGCATGGGACGCGCCCGCAGGCGTGACGCTCTTGCGCGGACAAGAGGGCGTCGCGCGGTTGGCGCAATTGGCGGATTGTCTGGTCGTCAACGCGCTGGTCGGCATCGACGGACTGATTCCGACGTTGCGGGCGATCGAAGCGGGCAACGACGTCGCGCTTGCCAATAAAGAAACGCTCGTTGCGGGCGGAGAGTTGGTCATGCGATCTGCGCGCGAAAAAGGCGTGCAGATCTATCCGGTAGACAGCGAACACAGCGCGATCTGGCAATGCATGGATTTCGGACGCAAGGATTTTTCGGAAATTCTGTTGACGGCGAGCGGCGGCGCGTTCCGCGATTGGAGCAAGGAACAAATCGCCGAAGCGGGCGTCGAGCAGGCGCTCAAACATCCCAATTGGTCGATGGGCATCAAAGTCACGATCGACAGCGCGACGATGATGAACAAGGGCTTGGAAATCATCGAAGCGATGCGTTTGTTCGATTGTGATGCGGATCGGATACGCGTCGTCATTCATCCGCAGAGCATCGTACACAGCATGATCCGTTTTGCGGACGGCGCGGTCGTCGCGCAGATGGGCGCGCCCGATATGCGGCTGCCGATCCAGTTGGCGATCTGCCATCCGCAGCGGTCGCAAAACGCATTGCCGCAATTGGATTTTTCGCAATTGCATTTGGATTTTCGAGCGCCTGATTTGGATCGTTTTCCGTGTTTGGGCATCGCGATCGACTGCGCGCGCAAAGGCGGCGCGTATCCGGTCGTCATGAATGCCGCGAATGAAATTCTCGTACGATATTATGCGGACGGAATCATAAAGTTTTATGATATTCCGTATTATATTCTCAGGGCGTTGGACGAACTTGCCGCGCACGCGAGCGCGGATACGGCGGAGCAAATTTTGAGCTTGCATGCGCGTACCGTGCAATTCGTCAATCGGGACGTCGGGAGTCGTACATGATAATTTTGGGAGTGAGTTTCGGGACGGTAATTTCGTGGATCGGCTATGTGCTGGTCGCATTGCTGTGTCTGATGGCAATGATCGTAATCCACGAGTTGGGACATTATGTCGCGGGCAAGATGTTCCATTTTACGATTACCGAATTTTCGATCGGGTTCGGTCCCGCGATCTTCCGACGCAACATTCGCAGAACCGGAGAAGCGTTTTCGATCCGTTGCATTCCGCTGGGCGGGTTTTGCGCGTTTGAAGGAGAAGACGAAAACAGTCACAACGAAGGCGATTTTAATTCCAAACCCGTTTGGCAACGCATTATCGTGCTCGGCATGGGGGCGATGTTCAATTATTTGAGCGCGTTGTTGATCGTTTCTATTTTCTTTATGAGTTACGGAGAACTCGTGCCGCAGGTCGTGCGGGTGTATCCGTTCCACGACGACGCTTGCGTGCAGTTGCTCGAAGAAGGAGACGTCATCCTGAGCGTCAACAACGAGCCGACGTACAGTCTGCTCGAAGCCAACAAATTCCAGCAATTGCTCGCCGACAAAGAAGAAGTCGTCCTGACGATCGAACGCGACGGGCAACAACGCGATCTTACCGTGCGCAAAGGCGAATATACGTATGCGGTAGAGGACGAAAACGGAGAAATCAAAACGTATGATTCGGTCGGATTCGGGATCAGCGTCGGATATGCAAAACGAAAATTACCGTTTTTCTCGGCGATCGGACACGGATTCGAATTCGGGTTGGATCTGGTGCGGTTTACGTTCCGTGCGATCGGCAGCGTCTTTACCGGCAAAGCCAGCGTGGGCGATACTTTGGGCGGCACGGTGACGGCGATTCATTCGCTTGCAACGCTGTCCAGTCAGGGCTTTGCGGCGGTCATGTACGGATTGTGCGTGTTGTCGATGTCGCTGGCGATGTTCAACATTCTGCCGATTCCGGCATTGGACGGCGCGCGAATCCTGTTCTGCGTCATAGAAGGGATATTCAACAAGCCGATCAATCGCAGAGTAGAAGGCGCGATTCATACGGTCGGTTTGGTCGTGCTGTTCGGACTGGCGATCCTGTTGGATATCGTGCATTTCTTCAAATTGGGAGGCGCGTGATGAAACGAACGGTGCGCATCGGCGCGATGTCGATCGGCGGGGACGGTGCAATCGTCATGCAGTCGATGACCAATACCAAGACGTCGGATATCGACGCGACCGTCGCGCAGATCGCGAGACTGCACGCGGCGGGATGCGAAATCGTGCGCTGTTCCGTCCCGGACGAAAAAAGCGCGCGCGCGATGCGAGAGATCGTCGCGCAGTCTCCGATTCCGATCGTCGCGGATATTCATTTTCGCTGCGATCTTGCGATCCGCTCGGCGGACGCGGGCGTCGCGAAAATACGAATCAATCCCGGCAATATCG
The DNA here is from genome assembly GCA_910576875.1 of uncultured Christensenella sp. Taxonomy (GTDB): domain Bacteria; phylum Bacillota; class Clostridia; order Christensenellales; family UBA3700; genus MGBC101980. Next base: position 12,815 of record CAJTKI010000040.1, on the reverse strand, counting down.
GCGCGCACGACAAGGTGCGTTATCTTGCCGATTATCTGCGCGAACGCTCGATTCCGATCCGAATCGGCGTCAACGGCGGATCGCTCGATCCCAAACACGCGCATTTGCCCGCCGCGCAGGCGCTGGCGGCGAGCGCGATGGAGCATGTGCGATTGTTGGAATCGTGCGGTTTTTACGACATCGTATTGTCTGCAAAATCTTCCGACGTCGCAACGACGGTACAGACTTATCGATTGCTGGACAAGCAGTGCGATTATCCGTTGCATGTCGGCGTAACGGAAGCGGGGACGTACACGAAAGGCTTGGTCAAATCCGCCGTCGGCATCGGCGCGTTGCTGTTGGACGGCATCGGCGATACGATCCGCGTATCGTTGACCGACGATCCGGTCAAAGAAATCCATGCGGCGGAAGAAATCTTGAAAGCGTGCGGACGTTATCCGCACCCGTATGCGGAAATCGTGTCTTGTCCGACATGCGCGCGCACCTGCATCGCCGTAAAAGAACTTGCCGATCAAGTCGAGCAGATGTGCGCGGGCGTACATAAAAAGATCAAAGTCGCCGTCATGGGTTGCGTCGTCAACGGCATCGGCGAATCGCACGACGCGGACGTCGGCGTGGCGGGCGGACAGGATCGCTCCGTATTGTTTGTGCGCGGCAACAAAGTCGCAGTCGTGGACAACGCGGAAATTCTGCCGAGATTGCGCGCATTGATCGAACAGATCGATCCGCGTTAGAAGCCGCTTGTACGAAGGAGAAGTATGCAGAAGTTTTTCGAACAATTTCATGCGCTGACCGAACGCAAATACGAATATCTGCGTCTGCAAAGTTTGACGCTCGACCCCGATCGCAATGTGCTGGACGTCGTGTTTGCGGTGCCGTACGAAGTGTACAAAGACGCATTCGACGATCGCGACAAGGAGGCGATCGAACGCGCTTGTAAAGCGTTGTTGCCGTCGCAGTTCGAACTGCGCATCTCGTATTCGCGTTGCGTGGCGGACGAGCAGATCGTGCGCGGGTATCTGCACGGGTATTTGTTGCGCGAATACAAGGCGTTGATCGGACAGGTGGACGAGGCGCGCGTCGAAGTCAAAACGGAGCCGAACAAAATCACCGTTTCCGTCCCCGCAACCGACTATATCGCCGAATACTGCCGCAGCGCGCAAGTGGATCGCAAGATCGCCGAATATCTGGAATCGCGCTATGCGATCGACACCGTCGTTCACATCGTCGCGGACGGCAAGATCGACACCAGCGCGATCATCGAGCGCGAATACGAAGTGCTGTATGTCGATACCGGTACGATCAAGACGTCTTTTCATCGCTGTCTGATCGGCAAAAAGATCGACGGCGTCGCCAAGTACATCGACAAATATCGCGAGCCGAAAGAAGGGTTGTGCGTGTGCGGCACGGTGTGCGATTTTCAGCGTTTGATCGCCAAGAAAAACAACCGCGTTTATTATACGTTTGCGCTGGACGACACGACGGGGAAAATGGCGTGCGCGGCGTTTTCGCGTTCGACCAAAAAAGGCGCGTTGGACGGATTGAAAAACGGCGATACCGTGATCGTCAACGGCAATCTCGTCGAAGACACGTTCCGCAAGGGCAATAAGCTGATCGTCAACGCGCTCGCGCTTTGCAACATCGATCTGAACGACGTCGCGCAGCGCCGCGCGCAAGCGGTCAAGCAGACGCGCAAGCGCGCGAAATTGCCCAAACCGATCCCGTACGTCGATACCGAACCCAAAAGCTTGCTCGATATCGGCAAACAGCCGTGCGCGTATCTGCAAAACAATTCCATCGTCGTGTTCGACTTGGAGACGACCGGCATCAATCAGGCGACCGATCGCATCATCGAAATCGGCGCGGTCAAAATCGTGAACGGAGAAATCGTCAGCATTTACGAAACCATGGTGGATCCGAAAATGCCGATTCCGCCGCAAGCCAGTCAAGTCAACCATATTTACGACGAGCAGGTCAAAGACGCGCCGTATATCGAGGACGTGTTGGACGGTTTTTTGGAATATTGCGACGGATGCGACGTCGCCGCGCACAATGCGCCGTTCGACGTCGGGTTTATCCGCAACGCGTGCACCGCGCAGGGCAAGACGTTCGAGCATACCGTCGTCGACACGCTCAAACTCGCGCAGAAATTGCGTCCCGATCTGGGGCGGTTCAATCTCGGTTATTTGTGCCGTACGTACGGCATCGATCTTTCCAACGCGCATCGCGCGTATTACGATGCGGAAGCGACAGCGAAACTATTGATCCGCCTTGCCAACGAATCGGATATGCAACGCGCTTAAAGTTGCGGCGACCGCGCGCCGTCGTATTAGAATGCGCGTATTTATATAAAAAAGAAAATTTGTGTCACAAACGCTTGCCAAGCGTCTTGCGGTATGATAGAATAAACATGCAAGATAGGTTGACACTTATTTAGCGACCGGACATTCGGTCGCTAAAATTATGTCAGGGAGAAATGCATGTCCAAAATGTTAGATCAAGTCGTCGCGGCGATCGAGCCGATCATCACCGGATTCGGAATGGAACTGGTGGACGCAGACTATAAAAATCTCTACGGCAACATGACGTTGACCGTCTATATCGACAAGGAAGGCGGAGTCGATCTCAACGATTGCGAACAGGTGCATAACGCGATCGATCCGATCTTGGACGAGCTCGATCCGACCGCCGGCGCGCCGTATCATCTCAACGTGTCGTCGCCGGGATTGGACAGACCTTTCAGCAGAGAAAAAGACTATCTGCGTCACATCGGTCAGGACGTCGAAGTCTCGCTGTACAAGGCGATCGGGAACTTGAAAAAGTTCGAGGCGAAATTGCTCTCGTATACGACGGACGCGGTAGAAGTATCGTATCGCGACCAAACAATAAAACTCAATATCAAGGATATCGCGCTCATGCGGGCAGCGATTAAATTCTAGGAGGAATTATGCAAAACAAAGACTTTTTTGCGGCACTCGATACGCTCGAAAAAGAAAAGAAGATCGACAAAGCGACCTTTTTGGAATCGCTGGAAGCCGGTCTCGCTTCCGCGTATAAGAGAGAAAGCGGAGAAGCGCGCAACATCTTCGTCCAACTGAACGAGCAGCGCGCGACGATCAACGTATACGCGTATCAGACCGTCGTCGAAGAAGTGGAAGATCCGGAAAAAGAAATTTCTTTGGAGGAAGCCAAAGAGATCAAATCGTCGTATAAAGTCGGCGATATGGTCTGCGAAGATATTACGCCGAAGAATTTCAGCCGCATCGCCGCGCAAACCGCGAAACAAGTGATCATGCAGCGTCTCAACGACGTGCGCAAGAATATGGTGCTCAGCGAAATGAACGAAAAGGAAGGCGAGATCGTCACCGCGATCGTGCGCCGCGTCGAGAGCGACACCGTATACGTCGAGATGACCGGCACGCAGTTGGAAGGCGTGATGTTGCCGTCCGATCAGATCAAGGGCGAGCGTTATAACGTCAACGACGTGATCAAAGTCTATGTCAAAAATACCCGCACGACGGCGCGCGGCGCGACGCAAGTCATGGTGTCCCGCGCGAATATCGGCTTCGTCAAACGGCTGTTTGAATTGGAAGTGCCCGAAATCAAGGCCGGTCTGATCGGCATCAAGCGCATCGTCCGCGAAGCGGGTTACCGCACCAAGCTCGCCGTGTATGCGGAAGATCCGAGCATCGACGCAGTCGGCAGCTGCATCGGTCCCAAAGGCATGCGGATCAACTCGATCGTCGCGCAACTCAACGGCGAAAAGATCGACGTGATCGGCTGGTGCGCGGATCCGTTGGAATACATTTCCCGCGCGCTCAGTCCCGCCAAGGTCATTATGGTGCAGGTCAACGAAGAAGAAAAGAGCGCTCGCGCGATCGTGCCGGACGACAAACTGTCGCTCGCGATCGGCAAAGCGGGACAAAACGTCCGTCTGGCGGCGCGTTTGACCGAATGGAAGATCGACGTCAAACCGTTCAGCAGCATTTCCGAAGAGTTGGCGGAACTGTCGCAAGAGTAACGCGCATATGAAACAACAGCCGCAGAGAATGTGTATCGCGTGCCGTACGCGCTTGGACAAACAAGCGATGTTGCGGATCGTACGGTCGCAAGACGGAGAAATCCGATTGGATTTTACCGGCAAAGCGCCCGGACGCGGCGCGTATCTGTGCGACAGCAAAGAATGTCTGGACAAAGTCATCCGACAGAAGACGCTGAACCGCGTGTTCAAGCAGGAAATCGATCCGCAGATTTACGCCGCGTTGGCGCAACAGTATGACAAACGCGGATAAAATCGCGACGTATATCGGATTTGCCGTACGCAGCAATCGCGCGATCTTCGGATTGGATGCGTTGCGGGCAGCACGCAAACGGCCGTATATCGTACTGGCGGATCTGTCGATGAGTCCTGCCAATCGCAAACGCGCCGAAGCGCATGCGCAATCGATCGGCGCCGCATATGCGGAAGTGCCGGAACAATATCTGGCGAACGTCCTCAAACGGGACAACGTCAAACTGATCGCCGTCTGCGACGAACATCTCGCGTCGGCCATCCAATCGCAAATCGAATAATCGGGAGGTGTTTTTGTGAACAACACGGAAAACAAAAACGAACAGATCAAAAACTTAAAGGAGATCGACGGTTTTCTGCAAGCGAGAGTCAGACCGCTACTGACTTCGATCGCGGATACGCGCATCGCCGCGACGACGTCCGCGAATAAGATTCGCGCGATTTTGCGCGAACGCGAAGCGGAACGCATCGCGCTCGAAACGCAGCAGGAACAGGCTAAGCGCGAACAGGAACAACCCGCGATCGCGCCGACGGAGAGCGAACAACCTCGCGCGTCGCAGCCGGCGGAAACCGAAGAATCCGTCCGCAAGAGCGAAACTCCCGTCGCTCCCGCAGCTCCCGAACAACCCAAACAGGAGCCTGCGCCGCAACCCGCGCCGCAGGAGAAACCGCGCATGTACATCAATCCGGAAATGCGCGGATCGATGGGACAGCGTCCCGGCAGCCCCAATCCCGTCCGTCGGGATCAGAGCGGCAGACCGCAGCAGGGCGGAGCGCGTCCCAATCCCAACGGCATGCAACGTCCCGGCGCTCCCCGTCCGGGCGCGCCGCGCGTAGGAGGCGGATTCGGCAGACCGGCGCAGATGACTCCGCCGCCCGCGACCGTCAACCGCAACGATCCGAACAAGAAGAAAAAACCGACCGGAACGTTCGGCAAAGACGACAACCGTCGGAGTTTGTCCAAGCGCGATTTGTTCAAGAAAGGATATCAGGTCGACTCGACATTGATCAGCGATTCGGATACGGCGCGCTACGTCAAGGCGAAAAAATCCAAAAAGGACATCTATTCGCCCCAACGCATCGTGATCGAACATGCGGTATTGACGAGCGAAAATACGCCGATCAAAGTGTTCGGCGAAAAGATCGGCAAAACCGCGACCGAAATCATCAAGAAACTGTTCGATATGGGCATCGTCGCGACGATCAACGATTCGATTACGTTTGAACAGGCGGAATTGGTCGCGATCGAGTACAACATTACGCTCGAACTCAAAATGGATGCGACCGCCGAAGATAAACTCGCGGCGATCGTACAGGATACCAAAGACGATACCGCCAATATGGTCAAACGTCCGCCGATCGTCACGATCATGGGACACGTCGACCACGGTAAAACGTCGTTGCTCGACTATATCCGTAAGACGAACGTCGTCATGAGCGAAGCGGGCGGAATCACGCAGCACATCGGCGCGTACACGATCGACGTCAACGGCGAACGCATCACGTTCCTGGACACCCCGGGTCACGAGGCCTTTACGTCGATGCGGCAACGCGGCGCGCAGGTTACCGATATCGCGATCATCGTCGTCGCGGCGGACGACGGCGTCATGCCGCAGACGGTCGAAGCGATCAACCACGCCAAGGATGCGGAAGTATCCATCATCGTCGCAGTCAATAAGATCGACAAAGTTGCGGATTGCTCCGGCGCGATGGAGCGGATCAAAAACCAGATCAGCCAGTACGGTCTGACTCCCGAGGATTGGGGCGGCGATGTCATGCTATGTCCGGTCAGCGCGAAGAAGGGCGAAGGCGTGCAGGAGTTGTTGGAAAATATTCTGCTCGTCGCGGAAGTGCTCGAACTCAAAGCCAACAAAAAGTGCAAGGCAAGCGGTTCGATCATCGAGGCGAGACTGGACAAAGGCGCGGGACCGATTGCAACCGTATTGGTTCAGAACGGTACGTTGCGGATCAAGGACTATGTCGTCGCGGGTACCGCGATCGGTAAAATCCGCGCAATGACCGACTATACCGGCAAGCGCGTCAAAGAGGCGGGACCGTCGTACGCGGTACAGGTGCAGGGCTTTACCGACGTGCCGAACGCGGGCGATATCATGGTCGTCGTCGAAGACGAAAAGCTGGCGAAGAAAGTCGCGCAGGAGAGAGCGGACAAAGAGCGCTCCGAAATGCAGATGCGCTCGAACACGCGTACGCTGGACGATATGTTTAAGAACGTATCGAGCGAAGAAGTCAAGACGCTGACGATCTTGATCAAAGCGGACGTGCAGGGTTCGGTCGAAGCGGTCAAACAGTCGTTGCTCAAACTTTCGGACGAAATGGAGAAAGACAACGTCAAGATCCATGTCGTGCACAGCGGCGTCGGCGCAGTCAACGAATCCGATATCATGCTGGCGGATACGGCGTCCGCGATCGTCATCGCGTTTAACGTCCGTCCCGAACCGAAAGCCAAAGTTTTGGCTGACCGCAGCGGCATCGAAATCCGCAATTATCGGATCATCTACGACGCGATCGAAGATATCAAAAAAGCGCTCAAAGGCATGCTTGCGCCGACCTTCCGCGAGAACGTGCTCGGTCACGCGCAGGTACGGGATACGTTCCGGATCAGCAGCGTCGGCACGATTGCGGGTTGTTATATCACGGACGGCAAGGTCATGCGCAACGCAAGCGTACGCCTGTTGCGCGATCACGTCGTGATCTACGAAGGCAAACTTGCATCGTTGCGCAGAGAAAAGGACGACGTCAAAGAAGTCGCGAGCGGCTACGAGTGCGGTATCGGTCTGGAAAAGTGGAACGATATCAAGATCGACGACGAAATCGAATGCTTCGTCATGGAGAAAGTAGAAAATGAGTAGAATGGAACGCGTCAATTCGGAACTGCGCAAGCAGATTTCCGCATTGATTCCGACCGTCAAGGATCCGCGCGTGAGCGGCATGATCAGCGTGCTCGACGTGGATTGCGACGATGATCTGACCTTGGCGAAAGTGTACGTCAGCGTGCTCGGCGCGCAGAGCGACGCTCGATCCGTCGTGGATGCGCTCAACGGCGCGCAAGGGTATTTGCGTTCGCAGTTGCGCAGTAAGGTCAAGATCCGCAATATTCCGACGTTGCAGTTCCGATACGACGACAGCATGGAATACGGAATGAAGATCAATCGCATTCTCAATACGCTGGACATTCCGCCTGCGGACGACGGGGAGCGAAGCGATGATTGAGCGGATCGTAAAGGCGTTGCGCGCAAGCGAAACGATCATGATCGTCAGCCATATAAGCCCGGACGGCGATACTTGCGCGTGCGGGCTTGCGCTTATGCGGGCGTTGGAAAATATCGGCAAATCGGTGCGGTTGTTCTGTCAGGACAAGCCGAGCGGAAAATTGCAGACGATGCCCGGAGCGGATCGGTATGAACAAGCGCCCGCGCCGCGCGGCGTCGATCTCGCGATTGCGGTCGATTGCGGCGATCCGGGGCGGCTGGGCGATTATTGGGACGCGTATCGGCATGCAAAAGTGCGCGTGAACATCGACCATCACCGATCCAATCCCAATTTCGGATCGCTCAACTACGTGCGTCCGACCAGCGCGGCAAGCGAATCGGTCTATTTGATCTTGAAAGAGCTGGATCGGCAAACGCCGTGCTTGGACGAGACGATTGCGCAATTGTTGTATACCGGAATCGTCACGGATAGCGGCGGATTTACGTTTTCTTATGTGACGCCGCAGACGCATCGGATCGCGGCGGAATTGACGGAATTCGATATTCCGGCATCTGAAATTTGCGACAGATTTCTCAAAGAAACCGATCCGAAGACGTTTGCGTTGCGCAATCGCGTGTTGTCTAAGACCAAATTCTATGCGGACGGACAGGTCGGGATCATATGTTTTATGCAGGAAGATTTTGACGCGACCGATACGAATCCCGATCATACCAACGGCATCATCAATGCGGTGCGGGACGTGCGCGGCGTGCGCGTAGCGGTTTCGATCACGCAAGACGGCGCGCAACGCTACAAGATCAGCATCCGTACCGACGATAGCGTCGACGCGTCGCGGATTGCGATGACATTCGGCGGAGGCGGACACAAAAACGCAGCCGGGTGTAGATTGCAAGGCTATTTTGAGGACGTGTCGGACAAACTCGTGAAGGCGTGTACGGATCCGCTATGAACGGTTATGCAGTGATTGACAAGCCGCGCGGCGTCAGTTCCAGCCGCGTGACGATCGGATGTCGCAACGCATTGAGCCGCGCGCTCGGATACCGCGTCAAATGCGGACATATGGGCACGCTCGATCCGGAAGCGGAAGGCGTGCTCGTCGTTGCATTCGGCAAAATGCCGAGGCTGTTCGATCTGATCGCGCAGACGCCGAAACGCTATCGGGCGGAATTGACGTTCGGTCAGCAGACCGATACGCTCGATCGTGCGGGAGAGATCGTTGCGACGGCGGCGTTGCCGACTGCGGATCGCGTCGAACACGCGGTAAATCAATGGATCGGGACGGTCATGCAGGTTCCGCCCGCATACAGCGCCGTGCATTGCAACGGCGCGCGCGCGTACGATTTGGCAAGACAGGGAAAAGACGTGACGTTGCAGGCAAAGCAAATCACGATTTACGAACTGTCCGTGATCGATCGCATGTTAACGGATACGGGATGCGCCGGCATACGACTGGACGTCCGATGTTCGTCGGGCACGTATATCCGCAGCTTGTGCAGAGATATTGCGCTCGATGCGGGCAGCGTCGGATATATGTCCGCGTTGACGAGAACGGAGTGCGCCGGCGAATGTCTCGATCGGGCGGTCGCGCCGCAGGTATTCGAATCCGAACCGCTGCGGTATCTGCATCCGATCGAAGAAAAATTACAAGCGTATATGCCGATCTGCGATGCGGACGGCGAAATTGCGCGAAAGATCCGTTGCGGCATTGCGGACTCGTTCGGTTGGGAAGACGGTTTGCGCGGCGTTCGGATCGACGGACGATTGTACGGCGTGTGCAACACGACGCAAGGAATTACGAAGGCAAGCATCAATCTATGGGACGACAGGGAGAATTGATTCGGATCGCATACGATCAACCGTTTGAACAACCGTTGACGCTGTGTTTGGGTTTTTTCGACAGTTTGCATTTGGGACATCGCATGCTGTTCGATCATGCGCGGATGACGGCGGAAAAATACGGCTGCGAAACGGCGGTATTTACGTTTGAAAACAATCCTTTTGCGGTGCTCGGACAACCGAGTCTGCAAGTGTTGACGATGCAAGAACGCTGTTACCGTCTGCAACAGGCGGGAATCCGATACGTGATGACGGCGCGGTTCGACGAACAATTTGCAGCAATGTCTGCGGCGGAATTCGTCGAGCGACTGCTAAGCGGCAAACAAATACGGGCGATCGTCGTGGGGAACGATTATACGTTCGGGAATTGCGCGCAAGGTACGGCACAGACGCTGCGGCAAATGTGCGAGCGGGTCGGCGTGCAATTGGAAATTCTCGATATGAAACGGTTGCCGAACGGTGAAAAAATCGCGTCGCGCCGCCTGCGGGAAGCCGTGCGCGCGGGAGACGTCGAGCAGATCCGCGAACAACTCGGCGCGCCGTATCCGTTGATCGGCAAAGTCATTCGCGGACGCGGCGACGGCGCAAGCAGACTGTTTGCGACCGCGAACGTCGAATATCCCGCGCATAAGGAAAAACTCGCGCCCGGCGTGTACGAAACGCGCGTGACGGTGGACGGCGTGCCGTTGAAGGCGGTGACCAATGTCGGCGGACATCCGACGATGGGCGATATGCACGACAATGTCGAAAGCCATATTTTGCATTATCGCGGCGATCTGTACGGACGCGAATTGCTCGTGGAGTTCTATCGAAGATTGCGCGATATACAAAAGTTTGATAGCGTGGAAGCGTTGCGCGCGCAAATCGCGAGCGATATTCGCAGCGTGGAAACATCGAAGGAGAGATAGCGTATGATTAAATTCGGACCGAGCGGCTGTTGCGCGGCGTTTGCGCAAGCGGGATATCAGCACACCGTCGACGCGGCGGCATGGGTGGAGCAGCACGGATTGGACTGTTTCGAATACTCGTTCGGACGCGGCGTGCGGCTGAAAGAGACGACCGCCGCCGAGATCGGCAACGCTTTCGCGGCGCGCGGGATCGAATTGTCCGTGCATGCGCCGTATTTCATCAATCTCGCGACGCAGGAAGACGACAAGGCGCAGAACAATCACGAATATATCTTTTCGTCGTTGGCGGCGTTGCGCGCGATGAGCGGCAAGCGTTGCGTGTTCCATCCCGGTTCGCCGCTCAAAGCGCCGCGCGCAGAAGCGATGGACGTGCTCGCGCGGCGGTTTGAAGAAGTGTTGCGACTCAAAGAAGAATACGGGTACTCCGACCTGCTGCTGTGTCCCGAAACGATGGGAAAGAAAGCGCAGCTCGGCGATCTGGAAGAGATCATCCGTATGTGCCGAATGGGAGACGAAACCGTCGTGCCGTGCATCGACTGGGGACATCTGAACAGTCGGGACTGCGGCGTGTTTTATAAATACGACGATTACAGACGCGTGCTCGATCGATTGATCGACGCGCTCGGATACGAAAAGACGTCGAGAATGCACGTGCACTTTTCCAAAATCCAGTATACGGACAAAGGCGAATTGCGGCATTTGACGTTGGAAGACGATGTGTACGGTCCGCCGTACGAGCCGTTGATGCAGGCGTACCGCGACTATCGGATGCAGCCGTATATCGTCTGCGAATCTGCCGGAACGCAAACGGCGGACGCGCGCGCGATGAAAGCGTATTATACCCGAATCGCCGATGGCGCAAACGTCTGAAATCTCGATGCAAACGCGCGCAATCGCGAAAAACTCTTTACACGGCATATACGGATATGATACAATACGGATATGAAATCACCGACGTCGGTTACGCAATCCTGTAAGGTAGACGCGCTCATCTTGCGATCCGCATCCAACGTGTTTTACGTCGGCGATTATCCGGGAGAAGATTGCAGCGTCGTATGTACGAGTCGCCGCGCGTATTTGGTCACGGATATGCGATATGCGCACGAAGCGCGCGAGCGCTTGGGCGATCGAATGGAAGTGGTCTTGGCGGACGGTCGCGGTTATCGGCAATTGCGGGATCTGGCGCTGGCGGACGGCGCGAAGTCGGTCGGTTGGGAAGACACCGTTCCGTATCGCGAGTATACGCAGTTGGAAAGCGCGTTCCGAAATACCGGATGCGAGCTTGTCCCGATCTCCGATGCGATGGATCGATGCCGCGACATCAAACAGGCGTACGAAATCGAACGCATCGAACGGGCGCAGGAAATTACCGATCGGGCGTACGAACAGATCTTGCCGTATTTGACCGTCGGGGTTACGGAATTGGAAACCGTTGCGCGTTTGGATTATATCCTGCATGCGGCGGGCGCGAAAAACGCGTTTGACACGATCGTCGCGTTCGGCGCGAACGGATGCAGTCCGCACGCGCATCCGAGCGACAAACAGTTGTGTTCCGGCGAGTTTGTAACGATGGATTTCGGGGCAAAATACCAAGGGTATTGTTCCGATATGACCCGTACGGTCGCCGTAGGCGCGGTGAGCGATCGCCAAGCGAATCTCTACGAAGCCGTCTTGCAAGCGCAGCAAGCCGCGCTCGACGGGATCCGCGCAGGCATGACGGGACGGGAAGCGGATGCGATCGCACGGTCGTATTTTGCAAAACACGGGCTGGACGGATACTTTACGCATTCGCTCGGGCACGGTTTGGGCGTCGATATCCACGAAGGCACGGGACTGACGCCGCGTTGCGATACCGAGCTTGCGCCGAATATGGTCGTCAGCGTCGAACCGGGATTGTATCTCGACGGCGTCTGCGGCATACGAATCGAAGATATTGTCGTCATAGAAGAACGGGGCGTTCGGAATTTGACGCGATCGAATAAAAAATTAACGATATTGTAATACGGAGGTATTTATGGCAGATTTTGTCAACGCGGGTGATTTCAGAAAGGGAATCACGTTCGAAATGGAAGGTAAAGTGTACACGATCGTAGACTTCTTGCACGTCAAACCGGGCAAGGGCGCGGCATTCGTGAGAACGAAATTGCGCAACGTCATCGAAGGCGGTACGGTGGAAATGACCTTTAACCCGACGGCGAAGTTCCCGACCGCGCACATCGAGCGCAAGACGATGACGTATTCGTACAGCGACGGCAATCTGTATTACTTTATGGATCAGGATACTTACGATCTGATTCCGCTTAACGAAGAAGCGGTAACGGAAGCGTTGCAGTTCGTGACCGAAAACGGCGAAGTGACGGTGAGTTTCTACAACGGCAGCCCGTTCTCGGTCGAAGCGCCGAACTTTGTCGAGTTGGAGATCACGCATTGCGAACCCGGCGTCAAAGGCAACACGACGCAGGGCGCGACCAAACCCGCTACGCTTGAAACCGGATATACGTTGCAAGTGCCCTTGTTTATCAACGAAGGCGAAGTCATTCGCATCGATA
>CAJTKI010000039.1 GCA_910576875.1 uncultured Christensenella sp. | reverse complement strand
TTATCTGCAAATCGTGCATGCGTCGACGTTACAGTACAGAGCGTTCGACCAATGGACGAGAGATTTGCCGATGCGCGCCGACCGCGGCAACATCGTAGATTGCAACGGCACGCAGCTTGCGGTCTCGGATACCGTGTACACGTTGTATGTACGACCGAGCGAAATGCAGGATCCCGTCCGCGCGACGAATGCGCTCAAAGGCATCCTGAACATGTCGTACGAAGCGCTGTTCGATAAGATTTCGCGCACCGGTGTTTCGGAAGCGACGGTTGCGCGCAATCTGACGCGCGATCAGATGGTGCAAATCATCGGGCTGGATCTGCAGGGCATGTATTTGAGCGCGGACAGCACGCGATACTATCCCAAGGGAAATTTTCTGACGCAGGTGCTCGGATTTACCAACATCGACGGCGTCGGACAAAGCGGCGTCGAGCAATATTACGACCGCTATCTCAAAGGTACGGACGGCGCGATCTATACGCAGAGCGATATCGTCGGCAAGCGTTTGCCCGATCGCGTCAATCTGTATCGCGCGCCGGTACAGGGGATGACGATGCAGTTGACGATCGACGCGATGATTCAGTCGTTCGCGGAAAAGGCGACCGCGGATGCGTATCGCACGTATCAGCCCAAGTCGGCGAGTTGTCTGATCATGAGCGCCAAGACGGGCGAGATCAAAGCGTTGGCGTCGTCTCCGACGTTCGATTTGAACGACATTCCGCGCGACGACATGCAGGCGTTGTTGCAGGGATCGCGCAACGGACTGGTCGCGGACGTGTATGAACCGGGATCGACGTTCAAGATTCTGACTTCGGCGATCGGCATCGAAACGGGCAAGATCAAATCGTCGTATTATTGCGGCGGCGCGGCGGTCGTAGACGGTCAACGCATCAAATGCTGGCGCAGCATCGGACACGGTTCGCAGAATTTCGGGCAAGGCATTCAGAATTCCTGCAACTGCGTCTTTATGGACATCGCGCTCAGCGTCGGCACGGAGACGATGTATTCGTATTTCGACAAATTCGGATTGGGCAGCAAGAGCGGCGTGGACATTTCGGGCGAGGCGAAAGGCATCATGTTGGCGCGCGAACAGGTCAAGACGGTCGACATCGCGCGCATCGGATTCGGGCAGGCGATCGCTTTGACGCCGATCCAATTGGTCAGCGCCGTCTCGTCGGTCGTCAACGGCGGTTATTTGTATCAACCCAGCATCGTACGCCAGATCACGGACGCGGACGGCAACGTCGCGTACCGCAATCAGTCGGTTGTCCGCAACCGCACGATCGGAGAAGAGACGTCCAGACAGATGAAAGATTATTTGGTCGGCGTCGTCAGCGAAGGCAGCGGTAAAAACGCGTATGTGCCCGGATATCGGATCGGCGGCAAGACGGGTACCGCGCAAAAATATGAAAACGGCGCGATCGCGTCCGGCAAATACATCTCGTCTTTTATCGGCTATGCGGACGTGGGGGACGATACGCTGGTATGTCTGATGATCGTGGACGAACCGCAAGGCTACGTGTATTACGGCAGTTTGGTCGCGGCGCCGTATGTCGGACAGATTTTTTCCAACATATTTGCGTATAAAAACGTCGCGCCCGTCTACGACGGAGCGTTGGCGGAGCTGGATCGATCGGTGGAGATGCCCGATTTGTCCGGCATGACGGTCGCGGAGGCGACGGCGGCGCTGCGTGCGCTGGGGTTGCAATACGAATTTACCGGAGACAGCGGCACGGTGGGATATCAAATACCGGCGGCGGGCAGTCTCGTCAAATACAAAAGCGTCGTTTACTTCGATGCAAAATAAAATCGAAAGTCTCTTGTCCGCAAGAGACTTTTTTGTTTTTCGCGCGTCGGATCGGAATGTTCGGACAAGTTGGAAAATAGAATAAATGTGACAATCGTGTCGAAGAATGCGAAGGCATTGAAAGCCTTAAATATTTATTATATATTTAAGGAAATTACGGTGCCGAGGAAGGAAAACGATGATATTGGAACAGTTGTTGCAACCGCAAGAAATCTTAAACGCGCAAGGCGATCTGTCCTGCGAAATCACGGACATCGTGTTCGATACCGATCAAGTGCGGGAAGGGTGTTGTTTTGTCTGTTTGATCGGCAAGCGCCAAGACGGGCATCGGTATGCGGATCTTGCCGTTGCGTCGGGCGCGCGGGCGGTCGTCTGCATGCGAGAATACGCCAATCCCGACGCGACCGTCGTCCGAGTCGCGGATACGCGCAAAACGCTCGGACGCATGGCGGCGCGTCGATACGGCAATCCGGCGGATCGTCTGCGCATCATCGGCGTGGTCGGAACAAACGGCAAATCCACGGTTGCGTATCTGATCCGCAACATCTTGCAGACGGCGGGGCGCAACGCCGCGTTGCTCGGAACGATGTATTACGAGTACGCGGACAAACGATTGCCGTCCGAACTCACGACGCCGGATCCGGTGCGGCTGCACGAGTTGTTTTCCGATATGGTGCGCAGCGGCGTGCAAGACGTGGTCATGGAAGTGTCTGCGCATGCGATCGCGCTTCAAAAGTTGGACGGAATCGTCGCCGATTGTTGCGTATTTACCAATTTTTCGCAGGATCATTTGGACTATTTCGAGACGATGGACGCGTATCGACGGTGCAAGACGAGCTTTTTTACGCCGCAGCATACGCGCAAAGCGGTCGTAAACGCGGACGACGAAGTCGGCAGACAATTGTTACGGGATGCGAAAGTGCCGAGTTTGTCGTACGGGTTGGATAATCCGGCGGACGTGTTTGCCGTCGACGTCCGCCAGACGGCGCACGGCGCGCGATTCGTCGTCAATCTGTCGGACGAAATCTTCGAAGTGCGATCCAATCTGTACGGCAAGTTTAACGTCTCCAACATGCTTGCGGCTTGCGGCGCGGCTTCGGCGCTCGGCGTATCGGCGGAAGACATTTGCCGCAGTTTGGATAACGCGGTGCCGCCGGCGGGTCGCTTCAACGTCGTGCACGACAAGGGCGTGACGTACGTCGTCGACTTTGCGCACACGCCGGACGGTCTGTACAATCTGTTGAAAGAAAGTCGAGCTTTGACGCGCGGCAAAGTGATTACGATCTTCGGTTGCGGCGGCGATCGGGACGTATCGAAACGCCCGATTATGGGAAAGATCGCAGGAGAAATGTCGGATATCGTCATTGTCACGACGGACAATCCGCGCACGGAAAGCAGAGAGGCGATCGCGTCCGATATCGTGGCGGGCATTCGGCTCAAAGGCAAACTGTACGTGGAACTCGATCGCGCGCAGGCGCTCGCGCTCGGAGCAAAGTTGGCGACGAGCGGAGACGTCGTGTTGATCGCGGGCAAAGGCAGTGAAAATTATATCGACGAAAATCATCACAAAATACCTTACAGCGACATGGCGCAGTTGTTGCGGGTCGTGGGGAGATGCGAGTGAACGATACGATTCGATTGTTGGCGTGCGTATTGACGTCGTTTGCGTTGACGGCAGTGTTGGAACCCGTCGTCATCGTCGCGATGCGCAAACTCAAAGCGCGGCAAACCATTCTGCACTATGTGGACAAGCATGAGGGCAAGAGCGGAACGCCGACGATGGGCGGCATCGGTTTTTTGATTGCGATTGCCGTGACGACCGCGATTTACTATCCGTCTTGGCGCAGCGGCGGCATGGTCGCGGCGTTGTTTATGCTGGCGTACGCGGTCGTGGGATTTTTGGACGACTTTCTCAAAATCTGGCACAAAGAAAATCTCGGTCTCAAAGCGTACCAGAAAGTAATCGGGCAATTGGGCGTTGCGATTTTCGTGACGCTGTACTGCTATCGCAATCCGCAGATCGGCACGACGATCCGGATTCCGTTTTTCGACGTGCAAGCGGATTTGGGATGGTGGTACGTGCCGCTGTGTCTGATCGCGACGATCGCGATGTCCAACGCGGTCAACCTGACCGACGGGTTGGACGGATTGGTCGCAACGACGGGCGCGGTGTATTTTGCATGTTTTGCGGGGATCGCGTTCGCCGCGTTTGCGGCGGCGCAACGCGCGGGCGACGTGTTGCAGAGCGGGCATCTGTTGTCCGTCGCGTGTTTTTGCGCGGCGGTCGTCGGAGGCGTGGGCGCGTTCGGCTGGTTCAATTTCAATCCGGCTAAAATATTTATGGGAGATACGGGCGCGCTGGCGCTCGGCGGCGCGGCGGCGTGCGTGGCGCTTTTTGTCAAAAATCCACTGCTTATGTTGCTGCCCGGCATAATGTATCTGGTATCCTGCATATCTGTGATAGTGCAGGTGATCTGGTTCAAGGCGACGGGAAAACGAGTGTTTTTAATGGCGCCGTTCCATCATCATCTCGAATATAAAGGCGTCAAAGAATGGAAGATCGTGTATTGGTACGCGGCGGTTACGGCGATCGGTACGGTACTGGCTTGGATGTCGTTGGCGGAATAGGTGGAACATGCAGCGGGCATTGGTAGCAGGATGGGGCAAAAGCGGACAAGGCAGCGCAAAGCTGTTGGAGCGGAGCGGATGGCAGGTATCGGTGTACGACGACGCGCAGATCGATTGCGCACCGTACGAACAGGCGACGGGCGCGGATTATACCGCGATTTTGCAGGGGACGGATCTGGTCGTCGTCAATCCTGCAATCGCGTACGATCATCCGCTGTTGGAGACGGCGCGCCGATGCAACATCGGCGTGATCGGCGAGTTGGAATTGGCGTTTCGTATGAAAAAGGGCGATCTCGTCGCGATTACCGGAACCAACGGCAAGACGACTACGACGACGCTGCTGTGCAAGATTTTGTGCGAAGCCGGAATCGACGCGCACGCGGTCGGCAATATCGGGACATCGTACTGTTCGGAATTGGCGGATAAACATATCGACGAGAATTCCGTCGCCGTCGTCGAAGTGTCGAGTTTTCAGTTGGAAACGGTGCAGAGCTTTAAGCCTTCGTTTGCGATTTTGCTGAACATTACGCCCGATCATTTCGAACGGCACGGTTCGCTCAACCGCTATGCGATGACCAAGTATCGGATCTTTACCAACCAGACGGCGCGCGACTATGCGATTCTCAATTACGACGATCCGATCTGTCGCAGTTTTATGGACTCGGTAGCGGGGCAGTTGTGTTTGTTTTCGACCAAGCAACGCGTGCGCGGCGCATACGTATACGAAAGAAATATTTATTACGACATGGGCACGCGGGAATGCGTCTGTTCGGTGGACGACGTCTCGTTGACGGGCGAATACAATTTGTCCAACGTGCTTGCTTGCGTGATCGTCGCCAAACGGCTCGGCGTCTGCAACGACGTCATCGCGCGCACGTTGCGCGAGTTCCGCGCGCCGAAATACCGCAACCAGTGGATCGCGACCGTGGACGGCAAACGCTATTACAACGATTCCAAAGCGACCAACATCGACAGTACGATTCAGGCGTGTCGCACGATGCGCGGCAAGACCGCGTTGATCGTCGGCGGATACGACAAGGGAATATCGTACGCCGGATTCTTTGCGGCGTTGCCGCCGCAGGTCACGCACATCGTCGGATGCGGAGACAACGTGTTCGAAATGATGCAGTTCCTGCCCACCTATCACGCATATACATACGAGGTCACTTCCAATCTGGAACGCGCCGTGCATCTTGCCGCTGCCAAGGACGTGGAGAATATCCTGTTTTCGCCGACGACGTCGAGCTTCGACCGTTACAGCGGTTATGTCGAACGCGGTCGGCATTTCGATCGGATCGTAAAGGAATTGGAAGATGCTCGCAAAACCGAAGTATAACGTTTCGCTGTTGAT
Source organism: uncultured Christensenella sp. (assembly GCA_910576875.1). Taxonomy (GTDB): domain Bacteria; phylum Bacillota; class Clostridia; order Christensenellales; family UBA3700; genus MGBC101980. The sequence goes on along the minus strand of CAJTKI010000039.1, from coordinate 9,843 downwards.
CGCGGCGGTCGGGCTGGCGGTATTCGGAATCGTGATGCAGTACAGCGCGAGCAGTTACACCGCGCTCAAAGAGACGGGCGACGCGTTTTTTTACGTCAAAAAACAGGCGATCGCGCTCGTGGTCGGGTTGGTCGCCGTGTACGGCGCGAGCAAAGTTCCGACCGCGTGGCTCAAACGCTTTGCCTGGATCGGGCTGCTTGTTTCGTACGCGTTGCTGGCGGCGGTGTTTATCCCGGGATTGGGGATTGAAAAGTACGGCGCGACGCGGTGGATCAATCTCGGCTTTACGACGTTTCAGCCGAGCGAAATCGCCAAGTTCTGTCTTGCCGTTTATATCGCCGCGCAACTGTCCGAAAAAAGCGCGCATACGTTCCGCAACATGTTCAAGATTTTATGCGCCGCAGGTGCGATGTGCGTGTTGATTCTTTTGGAACCCAACATGTCGATCACGATGTGCGTCGCGCTGGTCGTCGTCATCATGCTGTTCGTCGGCGGATGTCGGATCAAGCAGTTTGCCGTGTTCGCGCTTCCGGCAATCGCGGCGGTCGTCGGTCTGATTCTGCTCGAACCGTATCGGATCAAACGTCTGATGGCGTTCATCGATCCGTGGGCGAGTCCGCTCGGAGAAGGGTATCAACTTATCCAGTCGTACTACGCGCTCGGCGGGGGCGGGCTGTTCGGCGTCGGCTTGTTCCAATCCAGACAAAAATACGCGTTTCTTCCGTTTGCGGAAAGCGATTTTATTTTTTCGATCATCGGAGAAGAACTGGGCTGGGTCGGCTGCGTCTGCGTGCTGAGCGTGTTCGCGTTCATTCTGTGGCAGGGCGTGCGAATCGCGATGCGCGCGGAGAATCGCTTCGACTCGTATTTGGCGAGCGGCGTCGTCGCGGTGATCGGCGTGCAAACGTTGCTCAACATCGCGGTCGTGACCGGCAGCATTCCGCCGACGGGATTGCCGTTGCCGTTTGTCAGCGCGGGCGGCAGTTCGCTGGTCGTGTTCTTGGCGGCGATCGGATTGTTGCAAAACGTCCATATGCGCGCACAGGGTTATCCGACCGGTCATAAACTGTAAGAGAAATGCCGAAACGGCAATGTTTTGACCGGAGAGAAATATGAGCAAATACATAATACAAGGCGGCAATGCCTTGGAGGGTAGCATACCGGTAAAAGGGGCGAAGAACAGCGTGCTGCCTCTTTTGGCGGCGAGTATATTGACACAAGAGCCGATCCTTTTGCAGAATTGTCCGCACATCGCCGACGTGGAAAACATGATGCGGATTTTGCGGGAATTGGGATGCCGCACGCATTGGCAAGGCGATTCGATATTCGTGGACGCGTCGGACGTGACCAACGGGGAGATTCCTTCGGCGTTGGCGGGAGAGTTGCGTTCCAGTATATTTTTGTTGGGCGCGTTGTTGTCCAGACTCAAATGGGCGAAAGTCGCGTATCCGGGCGGATGCGATATCGGCATGCGCCCGATCGACATTCATTTGCGCGGACTTCGCGAGTTGGGCGTGCAAATCAAAGAAGAAGCCGGTTATCTGCTGTGCGAAGTCGCGTCCGACGCGCGCACCGCGGACATCGTGCTCGATCTGCCCAGCGTGGGCGCGACGGAAAATCTGATGATGGCGAGCGTGTTTTGCAAAGGCAAGACCGTATTGCGCAACTGCGCCAAGGAGCCGGAGATCGTAGACTTGCAGGATTTCCTCAACGCGATGGGCGCAAGCGTGCGCGGCGCGGGCGGCAGCGTCATCGTGATCGAAGGCGTAGACGAGTTGCACGGTACGGTGCATACGCCGATTCCGGACCGCATCGTAGCGGGTACATATCTGATCGGCGCGGCGATGTGCGGCGGAAATTTGACCTTGGAACGCGTGCGCGCGGAGCATATTGCGTCCCTTCTGGCAAAACTGTCGAAAACCGCTTGCAAAATCACGACCGGCAATGGTAAAATAAATTTGATCTCCAAAGGTCGGCTCAACAGTCTGGATTGGATCGAAACGACGTTTTATCCGGGCTTTCCGACCGACTTGCAGACGCAGGTGTTGACGATGCAGACGATTGCGCGCGGGACGTGCGTGATCGTGGAGAACATATTCGAGACGCGCTTTCGCCCCGTCGGCGAGCTACGCAAGATGGGCGCGGACATCACGGTGCGCGACAAAGTCGCCGTCGTGCGCGGAGTCGAATCTCTGCATGCCGCCAACGTGACGGCTGCGGATCTCAGGGGCGGGGCATCGCTCGTGTTGGCGGCGATGGCGGCGCACGGCAAAAGCGAAGTGCGCGAAATCCGCCATATCGACAGGGGATACGAAGACATGTCCGTATTGCTCCGCACCGTCGGAGTGGACATCCAAAGGAAGGACGAATGAACAAAAGACTGATCGCAATTTTCGCTTCGCTTGCCGCGGTGGTGGTGCTGGTGGTGTTGTCCTGCGTGATATTCATCATCGGGGACGTCACCGTTCGGCTTTCCGTGGGAATGGAATCTTCGCCCGAATTGCGCGAAAAGATCATCCAAGACAGCAAAATTGCGAAATATTCGTCTATATTCGGACTGAGCGAAGAAAAGGCGACCGCGAATATCGAATCGGCGAATCCGTCCATCCGCGTGTTGGACATCGAGCGCAAAGCGCCCAACGTCGTACAGATCAACGTCGCCTATCGCACGCCCATGCTGTGCGCGCTCACGCGGGAAGGCGTGTACGCGTTGCTGGATCGGGATTTGAAAGTCATTCGCATCGTCGATGCGCCGCAGACGCAAGACTGGGTCAGCCGTTGGAACGGCGTCACGTTGCAGGATGCGCGGGAAGGGGTTTTCATTGCGGAATACGATTGGCTCAAAGCGCTGTTGGGCGCGGCGGAGCAGGTCGGGCTGTCCAAGCAGCGGTTCGGCGCGTTTATCGTCGAGTTGCATACGGACGAGACGACGGCGTATCTGCTGACCAATACGGGCGCGACGCTGTGCGTGTACAAGAACGCGGACGCGGCGCAGGCGGCGCAATTGTTGCGCGGCGCGTACAACGCGTATCTCAACGCGCAGGGCGAGACCGCGCATCGGCGCGACGGCGGGTATTGGCGTTTGGGCGCCGCCGGATGGGAATGGACGCCCGCGCTGGTTTGATTTTTTTGCGCTCATGCGAGCGTGCGTATACGCGTAATAATTAAAATATTTATAAATATTATTGACATCGTCTCCGATTCGCTTTATAATGAAATCATGGAAAAAAACGTGGCGGTTTTGGATATCGGCTCCGGAAAACTCGTCTTTGCCGTCGGTCGCAAGACGGGCAAAGGGATTTACATCGTCGATAACTATGCCTGCCGCAGAGTCCCCGTCTATTGTCAGGGACAGTGGATCGACGTCGAGACGCTCGCGCTGGATCTGGAACAGGTCGTTGCCAAGAGCGGTTACAACGGCAAGATCCGCACCGTATACGTCGGCGTGCCGAGCGAGTTCGTCAAGTTGGAGAGCTCCGCGCCGATCTTGAAATTCGATCGGGAGCGTTTGATCACGGACGAAGTCATCGACGAGATCCAGACGCAGGGAGATTGCTTTTCCGATCGGGGCGGTTATCGGACGATTTCGTCGGCGGCGCGCGGCTACACGTTGGACGAGCGCACGCGGACGTTGTATCCCGTGGGAGAGCGGGCGCGCGTGTTGCGCGCGGACATGACGTACGTGCTGTGCAGAAAAGATTTCTGCGAGACGGCGGACAAGCTGTTGGCGCGGTTCGGATTCGATACCGTCAAGTTCATCAGTCAGAGCTGGGCACAGGGGAGTCAATTGCTCGATTCCGATCTGCGAGAGAGCGGTTGTTGCGTTGCGGACGTCGGATTTTTGAGTACGTCGTTCTTCCGCGTCAAGGGAGACGGATTGGAATATTTGACGACGGCGCCGTTGGGGTGCGGGTGCATCGCGGACGATTTGTCCGTCGCGCTCGATATTTCGATCGAGAGCGCGCTGGCGTTTCTGCCGCGCATCAATCTGGCAAGAGAGTTGCGCGACGGCGATATGTACGAAGTGGCGGACGGCACCAACGTGTACCGTTACGACGCGGGAGAAGTGAATGCTTTGGTGCAGGATCGATTGCGCCAGCTGGCGGGATTCTTCGAGCGCTGTATTCGCGAGTCGCGGGCAAAAGACGCGCCCGCCGGCAATGAACGCATCTTTTTGACCGGCGGCGGCATTCCGTTGATACGCGGCGCGGTCGGATCGATCGAGACGCATTTGGGCAGACAGGTCATCGTGCTGGTCGCGGACGTGCCCCGATACGATCGGGCGGCGGATACGTCGTTTACGGCGTTGCTCAACGTCGCGTCGGAGATCAAAGCAAGCAAAAGTTTTTGGAACAAATTATTCGGATAACGTACGGAGGACACTATGGATATCGAGAGCGGAACTGCAAGAATCAAAGTCATCGGCGTCGGCGGCGGCGGAAACAACGCGGTCAATCGCATGATTGACGCCAACATTACGAGCGCGGAATTCGTTGCGGTCAACACCGACCTGCAAGCGTTGCGTTTGTCCAAAGCGCCCACGAAGATTCAGATCGGCGCCAAGTTGACGCACGGGCTCGGAGCGGGTGCGAATCCCAACGTCGGCAAAGAGGCCGCGGAAGAATCCATCGACGAGATCCGCGACGTACTCAACGATGTGGACATGCTGTTTATCACCGCGGGCATGGGCGGCGGAACCGGTACCGGAGCCGCGCCGATCATCGCGAAGATCGCACAGGAAAAGGGTATCCTTACGGTTGCCGTGGTAACCAAGCCGTTTTCGTTTGAAGGTCGTCCGCGCGAGCAGAATGCCGAGATGGGCATCGAACGTCTCAAAGAGTATGTCGATACGCTCGTCGTCATTCCCAACGAGAAGCTCAAAGACGTGTTGCCGGCGGATACGCCGATGGTCGAGGCGTTTATGCACGCCGACGACGTTTTGCGCAATGCGATCCGCGGCATTTCCGACTTGATCGTGATTCCGAGCATGATCAATCTCGATTTTGCCGACGTGCGTTCGATTATGAAAAACAAAGGTTTCGCGCATATGGGCATCGGACGCGGTAGCGGTACCGACAAGACGATCAACGCCGTGCGCGAAGCGGTCATGAGTCCGCTGTTGGAGACCAATATCGGCGGCGCGAGCGGCGTGATCCTCAATATCGTCGGCGGCATGAAAATCACGCTGTCCGAAGTCTCGCTTGCATGCGAAAAGGTGCGCGAAGCCGTATCCGACGATGCGAATATTATCTTCGGCGCAGGCGTCGACGAGACGTTGGGCGACGAAGTCGTCGTGACGTTGATCGCGACCGGATTTGATTTTACCAAACAGCAGGCGATGCAGAACACGGAGTTTTTGAAGTCCGTCGTATCCGACAACAATCAATTCGGTACGTTCGGGATGACCGGCGGGTTCGATCCCGTTGCGCAGCCGTCGACCGGCGCGCAGCCCGTTTATCCGACCTACGGCAAGGATCCGTACGCTTCCGCTCCCGCGCAGGGCGCGCAATCGCCGCGTCCCAACACGGAAGAAGAGTACCGTACGCCGTCCTTTATCCGGAGATTGCAACGCAAAAACTGATATTGCGATCGGAGCGGAGAGATTCCGCTCCGATCCTTTTCGATGCGGCGCGCGTTGTGCGCTCCGAGTTATCCCCGACAAGCGGCGTTTTCGTGGAATGTTTGTGGATAACTCGACCGATTTTTCCATATTTCGCTATAATATTATAAATTTATAAAAAAGTTATACACATATTGCGCGCGTATTAAGCATAGCGCAAATCGGTGATTCCCGAATTTTCCATAATTCTTCTTGGTATTCGACACGGATGGAAAGCATGCGCGTCGTCGACGGGGTATGCTGTGCGTATGGATGTATACGTCGAGACCGTCCTTCTAAACAATCTGGTTGTCAATGCCTGTCTGTTATACGCGACGCTGAGCGTGTTGCGTTTGCCGTCGCGCGCGTGGCGGATTATTTTGGCGGATGCGATCGGCGCGGCGTTTGCGCTGGCGCTGCCGTGGATGCGCGGATGGTGGGGCGTGTTGCTCAAATTTGCGTGCGCGGCGATCATGACGGCGGTTACGGCGCGCTATCGAGCAGTCAAACAATTTGTTGCGGCGCTCGGCGTTTTGTTCGGATTGACGATGTTGTTGGGCGGCGTGTTGTACGGCGTTTCCGAGATGACGGGTATCGGACAGTTTCGTCTGATGAACAGCAATCTGTTGCCGGCGATCTTGGGCGGCAGCGCGCTCGTTCTCGTTATTTTATCGCGCAGGTGCGTGTCTCTTGTGATTCGTCTGCGGAGAGATCGACGATATGCGTGCGCGGTGCGCTTGATCGCAGGCGAGCGCAGCGTCGCTTGCAAAGGCTATCGCGACAGCGGGAACAAACTGTATTATCGGGACATGCCCGTCATGATCTTGGACGAGAATGTCGCGAAGCGGTTATATTGTCCTGAACAGTTACATAAAATAAAACGCAAAGTCGAAGTGGATACCGTCGCGGGCAGCAAAAGTCTTTTGCTCGTCCGCATCGATGCGGTCGTATTTGACGGACAAGACCCCGATACCACGTTGTACGACGTGACGGCGGCGATCAGCGACAGACCGTTGCGCGCATACGGAGCGTTACTGCATTGCGACATGTAGGAGGAGATATGTTACGACAGATTTGGCAGTGGATTAAGAGCAAATTCAAGCGATCGGACAACACGGTGGACTTTATCGGCAGTTCGCAGGCGTTGCCAACGCCCTTGCCGCCTGAACAGGAAAAGGAGTGGATTTCGCGTCTTTCCGGACAGGACGACAAGCAAGCGCGCAGCACGTTGATCGAACACAATTTGCGACTGGTCGTCTACATCGCAAAGAAGTTCGAAAATACCGGCGTGGACATGGAAGACTTGATTTCGGTGGGCACGATCGGATTGATCAAGGCGGTCAACTCGTTTGACGGTTCCAAACAAATCAAACTCGCCACGTATGCCAGCCGCTGCATCGAAAACGAAATTCTGATGCACCTGCGCAAAGTCGTGCGCACGCGCAACGACATGTCGTTGGACGAGCCGTTGAACGTGGATTGGGAAGGCAATGTCTTGTTGCTCTCCGACGTGCTCGGGACGGAAAGCGACATGATCTACAAAGACGTGGAGTCGGATGTGGAGAAGGACATTCTGTTGCGGTCGTTTGACAAACTCGCGCCGCGCGAACGTCAGATCGTCAAGATGCGTTTCGGCATTCTCGGCACGCAAAAGCGCACGCAGAAAGAAATTGCCGATTTGATGGGCATATCCCAGTCCTACATATCGCGTCTGGAAAAAAAGGTCATGTCCCGTCTCAAAAAAGAAATTTCGAAAATGGTATAATTTTCCTTACGCAAGCCAAACTACCTTATACATAGCCCCGCCGACGAAGCCTCATCGGTACATATCGGGAGGTGACTATGCACAAGGTAGTAATCAACGGGCTGGACACGCAGTCCTTGCCGCGTTTGAATGCACAACAGAGTAACGACCTGCTGGACAAGATCCGTCAGGGAGACAAGCAAGCGAAAGATACGTTCGTATTCGCCAACGTGCGTTTGGTGCTGTCCATCGTTCAACGATTTCGCAACAAGGGCAACAGCGACGACTTGTTTCAAGTGGGCATGATCGGGTTGCTCAAAGCGATCGACGGATTCGATCCGAAATACAACGTCAGATTCTCCACGTATGCGGTGCCGATGATTCAAGGCGAAATCCGCAGATTCGTCAAAGAATCCACCGGCATCAAAGTCAGTCGCAATTTGCGCGACATCGCATACAAAGCGTTGCGGGCAAAAGAGATCATGGAGACGGGCAGCGATCACGCGCCGTCCGTTATGGAAGTGGCGCAGGAAATCGACATTCCGATCCGCGAAGTCGCGATGGCGCTCGAAGCGGTCAGCGAAACGATCAGTCTGCAAGAGAGCGTCTACAAAGACGGCGAAGACAGTCTGATGTTGATGGAGCAGTTGGGCGATCCGCGCCAGAGCGAAGAGCACTGGTCGGACAAAATCGCGCTGACGCAGGCGGTTGCAACGCTGCCGGACAAGGAGCGCGAAGTCTTGCACTTGCGCTATTACGTCGGCAAGACGCAGACCGAAATTTCTCGTGCGATCGGCATTTCGCAGGCGCAGGTCAGTCGATTGGAAAAGAACGCGATCGGCAAACTGCGGGAATCGCTCTGATTTTGCAAATCATTCCGAACAGACGTCGCAAATCGCGGCGTCTTTTCGCATATTCGGTCGATCCGTCGCATACGATAGAGCGTATTCAAGGGGGATCGTTATGTCGGAACTCACGTTTTGCGAACTCAAAGAAAAAGAAGTCATCAATATCGTCGACGGCAAAAAGCTCGGACGCATGTTGGATATCAGTTTTACGACGTCCGGACACGTCGTCGGATTCGTCGTGCCGGGCGATCGGAAGTTTTTTAAGAACATCACCGGAGCGGAGAGCATTTTCGTACCTTGGAAATGCGTCGTCAAGATCGGCGAAGACGCGATTTTGGTGGAATTGAACGGCGAAATCGTACCGCGGGACGTGTGTTGAGCGCAGATGCGTCGGCTGATTCCGATCGATTGGGATTTGTAATCGATTTGCTTGTCGATTGCGTCAAAATAGCGCTGGACAAAACGATACGAATGTGATACGATATCCTTGATAAAACCTGATCGGGGAGAACTATCATGAAGTGCATGAGTTGCGGTTGTACGGAAAGCAAAGTAGTGGACAGTCGTCTGAACGAGGACGGCACTTCCATTCGTCGGCGCAGGGAATGCACGCAGTGCGGCAAACGGTTTACGACCTACGAGACGATCGAGACGACGCCCGTCATGGTCGTCAAGAAGTCCGGATACCGCCAGATTTTTTCCAAGGACAAACTTCGCCAAGGCATCGTCAAAGCGTGCGAGAAGCGTCCCGTCCCGATGGCGGAGATCGACAAATTGGCGGACGAGATCGAGCGCAAGGTCGCCAATCAGCTCGATCAAGAGATTACTTCCAGTCAGATCGGACAGTACGTCATGGACGGATTGAAGAAGATCGACGACGTCGCGTATGTGCGTTTTGCCGCGGTGTATCGCGAGTTCAAAGATATCGACAGCTGGTTGAGCGAGATCAACGAGATCGTGCGGCAGCGCAACGACGATTGATCGCGGACGGATTATGCCGCCGCCCGATTTCGGGCGGCGTTTTTTCTTGCAAATTGCGCCTAAATTCGACAAATCCCGCATAGGATAGAATAACATCATCCGAAGGGGGACCTTTATGTTTTTGACCGGTTTGTTTGCGTTGCTCGGCAACGTCTTGTTTTTTTCTTCGTATGTGGCGAATAAGAATGCTTTTCCGCAGCCGTTGGACAGCGAGCAGGAGACAAAGCTGTTGCAGCAGATGTGGGCGGGAGACATGCAGGCGCGCGACAAACTGATCCGACACAATATGCGTCTGGTCGTGCATATCGTCAAAAAATACGGCAATTACAACGATCCGGACGAACTGATCAGCGTCGGTTCGATCGGTTTGGTCAAAGCGATCAATACGTTTTCGGCGGGCAAGGGCACGCAACTCGCGACGTATGCCGCGCGTTGTATCGAGAACGAAATTTTGATGACGCTGCGCGCCAACAAAAAATTCCGCAACAACAAGTCGCTTTACGAGACGGTCAGCTATGACAAAGACGGCAACGTGATCATCGGCGAGATCGTCAAGGGCGGTGCGCTGGAATATATGGGGCCGAAAAACGTGGTAGCTACGCTTAAGCCCGGCATTTCGGTGTGGACCTATGTGACCGCCGGCGCGGCCGGGGTGACACTGGTGCTATCGG
>CAJTKI010000038.1 GCA_910576875.1 uncultured Christensenella sp. | reverse complement strand
TCGATCAAAGATAAATTGTTTCCGGAATCGTCCGGCACATCGGACATCGTAAACTTTGCGAATTTGTGCGAAGTACTCTGTCCCAACGAAGTATTCAGCGCCTTAGACGCTCCGTATGCCTTGCTCTCCGATTCGACATAACCGCATCCGCCGCTGTTTAACGCTTTCGCCCGTATATAGCTTGTGCTGTACATGTTGCTCGGATAATCGTATTCCACATGATCGGAAGCCCACAAATTCCATTTACATGTTTCGGTGGACGATGCCAACCACAGCGACACGATCGTATTCCCGTTGCGATCCTGCGTGACATACGTAACCGTCCATTGATATCCGCCGAACGTCACGACAATATCTTTTTCGCCGTAAATTTTGTCTCGAATATCTTGCGCGTTAATCGATCCTTTCGACGTTAGGTCGCTCAGTTTTGCCGTACCGCTGCCGTTGGCGATATATCCGAATAATTCAACAAGTTTTTTCCCGTCAAAAGCATATCCGTCCGAACGCGACGCATAATCGTTCAACAGCAATTCCCCGACCGAAACGCTTGCGGTCGCAATGTTTTGATTGTCAAACGCATAGGTTTGACTTTGAACACAACATACGGCAAAACATGCCGATACGATTATTAAAATAAGAATAACCGTAATCCTTTTTTTCGATATCCGATTGCATGTAAATTGATTCATACTGTATTTCCGATTTTATTTGCGTATTCCTTGTTACAAAATACCGCAAAATACGGTTCATAGAATGGCTTATTCCATGAACTTTTTGATCAAATCCGCCATTTTTGCCTTGAAAAACGATTGCCAAATATTGGTTTGCGCATTTATTTCGGACAAATGACTTGACTTTATTCATTCGGTTGAATAAAATAATGTTAGAAAAGTTCATGGAATAAGCCATTCCATGAACTTTTTTGAATACAAATTTTCCTGTTTTGCGATTGCGAAAAGCGATCCGTTTCGACGATTTCGGATACGATTATGCGCCGATCGAAACCGTCTCCAACGTCTCTCCCGTCTCCAAATCTTTGAGCGCCAACGTTCCTGCGTCGATCGTCAGATATCCGTGCGGCGTACCGTCTTTGGGCAAGGCGGCGGATCCGGGATTGGCGACGACGAGCGAGCCGACGCGACGGATCCAATTGACGTGGAAATGTCCGTACAGCAACATGTCCCCCGCATTGGGCGGCAAGCGGTCGATATTCCACTCGTGCCCGTGCGTGCAAGTGATCTTGTACCCGTCCGCAAATACCTGCGCCAACGGCGTCAACGCAAACTCGCTGATCATCTGATCGACTTCGCTGTCGCAATTGCCCTTGATCGCGATCAATCTATCGGACAGCGCGTTGAGAATTTCCGCGACTTGCATCGGCGCGTAGTCGGTCGGCAACGGGTTGCGCGGACCGTGATTGTAAATATCTCCGAGCAGGATCAGCAACTGCGCTTCTTCAGCGGCAAAACGCTCCGCGACTTTGCGCGCATAATATGCCGAACCGTGCAGATCGGATGCGACGACGATCTTCATACTCAGACGGCGAGTTGTTCCAGCGCGGCGATCTTGACGCAGCACACGAGAATGCGCGTCGCGATCTCCAAATCTTCATCCGACGTAAAGGTCGGCGCGATGCGCAGATTGCGATCCGCATCGTCCACGCCGTACGGATACGTCGCGCCTGCCGAAGTGATCGTCAGACCTGCCTGCTTGCACAGCTGTGCGACGCGTTTCGCGCAGCCGGGATAGACGTCCATCGAGATAAAATACCCGCCCTTCGGCGTCGTCCAGGAGACGATGCCGTTGTCCTGACCGAAGTTCTCTTGCAACGCATTGAGAATGGTATGGAATTTGGGAGCGATGACCTGCATCTGTCTGCGCATGATTTCGCGCACGTTGTCCATATCCCGCAGATACAGCCAGTGCATGTATTGCCATACCTTATTGTAACTGATCGTCTGATACGTCATATGCGACAGGATGTCGCGGATATTCGCCGCGCTGGCGGCGATACAGCTCACGCCCGAACCTGCAAACGTGATTTTGCTCGTCGACGTAAAGATATAGATACGATCCTGCGTACCTGCCTGTTTGGCGATCTCCATGATATTCGCCAGCTGGTCGGGCGTATCGGTCAACTCATGCACGCAATACGCGTTGTCCCAGAAAATCCGAAAATCGGGCGCTTTGGTCTGCATCGTCGCAAGCCGCGTGACGACTTCGTCGCTGTATGTAATGCCGGTGGGGTTGGAATACTTGGGCACGCACCAGATGCCTTTGATCGTGTCGTCGATCGACACGAGATGCTCGATCAAATCCATATTGGGACCGTTGTCGTCCATCGGAATGTTGATCATCTCGATCCCGAAATGCTGCGTCAACGCAAAATGCCGATCGTATCCCGGCACGGGACACAGGAATTTGATCGTCTCGTAACGATTCCACGGACGGTTGCCCATCACGCCGTACTGCATCGCGCGCTGTACGGTGTCGTACATCAGATTAAGACTGCTGCTGCCGCCGACGATGACTTCCTGCGCGGACACGCCGAGCATCTGCCCGAACAATTCGCGCATTTCGGGGATGCCTTCGAGCATGCCGTAGTTGCGGTAAGCCTTGGGATAGTCGGAATCGGCGCTCAGCATGCCGAGCATATCCATCGCCAGATCGAGCTGTTCGGTGCAGGGCTTGCCGCGCGCGATGTCGACGTTAAACTTCTGCGCTACAATTTGTTTGTACTCCGCACGCTCGCTTTCGAGCAATACCTCGAGCTGATCTTTGGACAAAGCGGTATAATTCATATCGTTTCCTCGCGGGTAAAATTTTGTTCGTGATTATTTTATCACACACCTGCCGCGCGGGCAAGTAAAACTTTTCAATCCGTCAATATTCCGATCGTTTTTTGCGATCAGAATTGCGCTTCGTCTTCCTTGCGGTTGCGTACGACCAATCGGATCGGCGTACCGCGGAACGTAAACGCCTTGCGCAGCGTGTTTTCCAGATAGCGTTTGTAGCTGAAATGCAACAATTCCGTATCGTTGACGAAAAAGACGAACGTCGGCGGGTCGACGGACGCCTGCGTACAATAGAAGACTTTGAGACGCTTGCCGTTGTGCGCGGGCGGTTCGACCGCGATGACCGCGTCGCGGATCACGTCGTTGAGCACGCCGGTCTGTATGCGCACGGCAGCCTGCTCGCGCACCTGCACGATCTGTTCCAGCAATTTGTCCATCCGCTGTCCGGTCAAAGCCGATACGAACATCGGGACGAAATAATCCATAAACTTCAATTCTCCTTCCAACTGTTTGCGGAAGGTATTAACGGTATACGTATCCTTTTCGACGGTATCCCATTTGTTCATCACGATGACGGACGGCTTGCCCTGTTCGTGGACGTATCCGCAGATCTTGACGTCCTGATCGCTGATGCCCGCCGCCGCGTCCACGACGACGCATACGACGTCCGCGCGCCGCACCGCCGCCAACGACCGTAGGACGCTGTATTGTTCCACGCCTTCGTCCACGCTCGACTTCTTGCGGATCCCCGCCGTGTCGATCAGATTAAAGCGGTATCCGCGCCACTCGAATCGGGTATCGATCGCGTCCCGCGTCGTGCCTGCGACGTCGCTGACAATCACGCGATCGTATCCGAGCAAACGGTTGACGAGCGAACTTTTGCCCGCGTTCGGCTTGCCGACGATCGCGACGTGCAATACGTCCGGATCGTCCTGCAACTCGCCCTTGGGCAGCGACGCGATCACTTCGTCGAGCAGATCTCCGATGCCTTTCGCCTGCGTGCCCGATACGCCGACCAGATCGCCGAGTCCGAGTTCGTAAAATTCATAGAGCTTGTCCGTCTCGTTGTTGTCGAGTTTGTTGACCGCGACGACGACCGGCTTGCCGCTCGCGCGCAAAAACTGCGCGACTTCGCGATCGTTGGCGGTAATCCCCGCAGGTCCGTCCACGACGAACAAAATCACGTCCGCCAGATCCACGGCGATCTCCGCCTGCCGACGGATATGTCCCCACATCTGATCCTGACTGCGCATGTCCAGTCCGCCCGTGTCGACGAGCGTAAACGCGCATCCGCACCATTCCGCATCGCAGTACAGACGGTCGCGCGTGACGCCCTCCATATCTTCGACGATGCTCATCTGTTTGCCGACGATCCGATTGAACAACGTGGATTTGCCCACGTTCGGACGTCCGACGATCGCTACCAAAGGTTTGCTCATTCCGTCACCTCTTCCAAAATCTTGATCACGTCGCCGCCGCCGTGGCTGACGTGGATATGCGTGTGCGCGCGTTGCGCGAGTTCGTCCAAGCGCATGCCGTCCAAAAACGTATCGGTAAATTCGCGCAGCATCGTAGACGGTATGACCGTATGCGGCGCAAAGCGCCGGATCTGATCCAATATATCGCCCGCCGTCACGAGTCCCGCGACGGTGATGCTCTCTCCGAAATGTCTGTTGCGAATCGCAAGCACGTTTGCCTGCACGCCCGGAAATTTATCCGCCGCCCGATCGAGCAACCCGCGCAAAATCGGCGCAAACGACACGCCCGTCACAAACGATACGTCGCGCCGCGCCGCGCTGCCCGCGCTCGCTTGCAACGCCTGCATGAATTCGTGTTCGAATTCCGCGACAAGCCCGACGCCGTTTTCGATCTGATCAAACGCGCCGTAACGCTCGTACGACGGCAGCGGCAAGCCCGCTTTGATATAAAATTCGTCCGAACAATAACAGAATTCGCCGCCGAACTCCCGATCCAATCTTTCCGTCCGCGCGATCGTATCGCGCGCGCAATCCGCGTCGATCGGTTGCAATTGCGCCAAGCCTTGCCGATGCGCGGTCAAGCCGACCGGAATCACGGCGACCGTCTTGACCTGCGGCCGCATCGCCGCCAGCTGTCGCAACGTCTCTTCCAACTCGTGCGCGTCGTTGATGCCCTTGCACATGACGATCTGCGCGTGCATGACGATGCCGTGCGCGGCAAGATACCGCATTTTTTCAAACAGTTCCGCGCCGCGGGGATTGGCGATCAGCTTGGTCTTGATCTCGGGATCGTAGCAATGCACGGATATGTACAACGGACTCAGATGCAGACGCACGATGCGTTCCAGTTCCCTTTGTCCGACGTTGGTCAACGTCACGTAATTGCCGCTGACGAAACTCAGTCGATAATCGTCGTCCTTGACGTACAGCGTATCGCGCATGCCCGACGGCAACTGATCGACAAAACAAAACATGCATTTGTTGCGACAGCGCATCGGTTCCAATTCCGCGCTCTCGTCCAGCGTCATGCCGAGCGTCTCGTTCTCGTCCTTTTCGATCTCGATATCGACGTCTTCGCCCTGCGCCGTCCGCATGTGCATGACAAAGGACTCCTGCGCGTCATAGTACAAATAATCGAGAATATCCGTCAAAGGATATTCGTCGAATCCGAGCAATTCGTCCCCGATCTCGATTCCGAGTTCTCGGGCGATGCCGTTCGGTTGTACTGCCGTTACTTTTGCCATAGTTCGATCCTGTTCGTTCTCTCGTATTGCGGGCGGATGCTTTCGTCCGTCCGCGCATCGACGTTTCGCAACGCCTTATGCAATCCGACCGCCGCCGCGCACGCCGTCACGCACCATACCGCCGTATGTGCGATGCGCGCCATGTCCGACGACTGCGCCAGCGCCTGCCCCGACGCGTACGCCAACGCCGCCAGCACGCAGGTCGGATAGATTTTCACGGTCGGCGTATCGACCG
Source organism: uncultured Christensenella sp. (assembly GCA_910576875.1). Taxonomy (GTDB): domain Bacteria; phylum Bacillota; class Clostridia; order Christensenellales; family UBA3700; genus MGBC101980. Next base: position 9,954 of record CAJTKI010000038.1, on the reverse strand, counting down.
CATACGCGCTCGCCGCTACGATCGCGACGATGCACAGATCCGCCCACAGATAGGGCTGATACACCGGATACACGCGCCCCGCGATCCACGCCGCCGACGCGACCGCCGTCATGCGCAACGCGTCGAGCACGGACAATCGTCCGCCGATTGCGACCGCCGTCGCGATCAGCCATACCGTCACCGCGGGGATCGTCGTCCCGCCGATCTCCAACGGCGGCACGACGCACCACCAAACGCCGATCCCGACTAACGCGAGCGCGCACGCGCGCCCGATACCGTATTTTGCCAATGTCCGATCGCATTTGCCGCAAGCGATTGCTCCTGCGGCAAGCGCGACGACGATCCATGTCGCATAATCCATACCCTTACTATACGCAGAGCACGGGTTTTTATCAGATCAGACGCGCTCGATACGGTCGATGACGACCGGCGTCTTGGGGACGTCGTCGTACATGCCGACGCTCTTGGTCGGCGACATGGCGATCGAAATCGCGATATCGCGACTGGGCTGATCGTCCAGATACCCGAACGCCGCGTATTCTCCGTCCAGATGCGGCACGTCGTCCACGCAGATGAAGAATTGCGACGTCGCCGAATTGGGGAACATCGTCCGCGCCATCGACAGCGCGCCGACCGTGTGCCGCAACGGATTGTCCGTCCCGTTGGAACGGAATTCTCCGCGCACGCTGTCGCAACGTTTGGGCTGCATCTGCTCGTCCAAGCCGCCGCCCTGAATCACGAAACCGGGAATCACGCGATGGAAGATCAATCCGTGAAAGAAATTTTCGTCGATCAATTTTCCGAAATGCGCGACCGTCAACGGCGCCGCCTGTTCGTCCAGCGTCGCGCGCATCGTTCTGCCGTCTTGCAATACGATTTGAATTTTCATACTTCTCTCCTTTGGCGGTTGTCCGCCGCACGCCTTAACGGCTCTCGAAATCCACGCTGTGCGAGCGCTCGACGACGCCGCGCACGTATTCCATAATCGGCAAATGCACCGGATGCTCGCGATATGCGTCCAGCCCGCGCACGTTGTCGAACGTGCACACGAGCGCAACGTCGTAGCTGCGTTCGCTGCGCACCACATCCGTGCCCGCTTCGATCGTGCGCAGCATCGGAATCTTGCCGCGCATCGACAGGAATTTTTCGACCAACGCCGCGCGGTTTTCGTCGGTCGGATCTTTGAGTCGGTACAATACGATATGCGTGATCATCGTTCAATCTCCTTGCTCGTCGCTATCTTGTCGGGTCGCATCGTCCGATTGCGCATATGCGGTCATCGGCTCGAACGCTCCTTCTTCGTCCGGATTTTGCTGCCGGTATTCGTACATCTTATCGTGCAGATAGCGCGTCGTTTTTTCGCAGGCGTCGGACGTAAATTCGCCCAGCCGCTCGATCTGCAACCGATAATAATCGGGATTGTTGAGCAGATTGAGCACCGAACTCACGATCTCGTCCGGCGTACATGCGCGCCGCGCGACGCCGTACGACGTGAGATAGTCGAGGTTGCCCTTCTCGATCGCGTTCATCGCACCGAGCACGACAAACGGAATGCGTCTCGCCTGCGCCTCGTACGTGATTGCCGCCGTCGGCGCGGTCAACAGCACGTCGGTGACCGAATACACTTTGGCGATATCCTGCACGCGGTCGATCAACAACACGTTGTCTTGGATGGATTTGCTCTTGCAGATGTTCGTGATATAATTGACCAAACTCACGCTGCCGCCCGTCATGACGACCAGATTGAGACGGTCGCAATAACCGCTCATGATCTCGAAACAATGTTTGAGCACGTCGCCGCCGTAGCGTCCCGCCATCATCGTGATGATCGGCAGATCGTTGGCGATCCCGAATTCCGCGCGCGTTTCGGCGCGGTCGTACTGCGTGAGTTTGGCGGACTCGACGGGCGTACCGACGATCTCGATCTTTTCGGACGGAATGTCTTTGTTTTGCAACGCTTGCGCGAGAATTTTATTTTGCACGAGATAGCCGTCCGTATCTTCCTGCAAAAAATTCCGGTTCAGACAATAATCCGTCATCATCGCGTATACCGGCATGTTCATTTGCAACCGCTGCCGCGCGTTGAGCACGCGCTTATGCGACTTGGGCGTCAGACACAGCACCGCCGCGGGACGGAAGCGCATCAGGACGTTGTCCACGCAGTAAAACTGCGCTTTGAACGCTCTCGAACTTTCGCTCGTGTCGGCATTGTCGTCCGAGTTGGTTTCTTTGGACGCTTTGCGTCTTTCGTCGCGCTTGAACCATCTTTCTTTCTGGCGGATATTGCCCGAAAAACGGTTCAACAACGGCAGCGAACGCGCCGTGACTTTGTAGAATCCCAGCCGCAGTTTCGCGAGCTTGAAATTGGTATACCGATTCTCTTCCGCGAGTACGACTTCGAAGTCGCGCGCGTTCCGATTGCAATAGTCGCGCAGCGCGTACGCCGCCTGATCGTACATGCCTTCCGAGTAAAACACCAACAAGATTTCTTTCATTTCGCAGTCCCCTTTTTCATCAAGATATCTCCGCGACCCAGCCGATACGGCGTGGGAATATACAGGATTTGTTGCACGAGATACGCGTCCGCGACCGCCGCGCCCTGCTCGTCGAACATTTGCTTCGCCGACAGGATTTTGTCGTCGCACGACGGATCGGCGCTGAGCGTCGTCAATTCGTCTCCGACCGCAAAGCGATTGCGCTGTTCGGCGATCGCCGCGCCGCGCTCCGCATCGTAGCCGATTACTTGGGCGACGAACGTATAGTCGCACTGCGGCTTGGACGTATCCGCGCAGACGTTGTCCGCGTCCGCAAAATACATGCCCGTCGAATACGCGCGGTGACTGATCCGCTCCGTCCATTGCAGCCATGTCGGATCGCAACGGTATCCTTTCGGATCGGCAAGGTACGCGTCCAACGCGGTGCGGTACGCATGCACGGCGCCCGCGACATACGATTCGGACTTCATGCGTCCTTCGATCTTCAAGCTGTCCGCGCCCGCTTCGACGAGTCGGTCCAGATACGGCAGCATATTCAGATCCTTGCTGTTGAGCAGATACGTGCCGCGCGCTTCCTGTCCGATCGTCAGCGGCAGACCGCCGCGGTTGTGCTCGCGGATCTCGTACTCCCATCGGCAAGCCTGCACGCAGTCGCCGCGATTGCTCTCGCGCCCGCTCAAAAAGTTGGACAACAGGCATCGACCGCTGTACGATATGCACATCGCGCCGTGTACGAACGCCTCGATGCCGACGTCCGACGGCAAGTACGCCCGCATGCGCGCGATATCTTCCAGTTTGGTTTCCCGCGCGAGCACGATGCGCCGCACGCCCTGCTTGGCCCAAAACGCCGCGCTGTAACGGTTGGTCGTATTCGCCTGCGTGGACAAATGCAATTCCGTCTTCGGCGCGCGCGTCCGACACAGTTCGATGACGCCCGGATCGGACACGATCAACGCGTCTACGCCGAGCGCCGACACCGCGTCGACATACGCGGGCAACGTCTCGAAATCCGCGTCGTTGGCAAAGATATTGAGCGCCAAATACAGCTTCTTTCCTGCGCGGTGCGTCCGATCGAGCGCGATTTCGAGCTGATCCAAAGTCATGTTCGCGGCTTGCGCGCGCAAGCTGAATCCTTCCGCGCCGCAATACACCGCGTCCGCGCCGAAATGCAGCGCGGTATGCAGTTTATTCAAGTTGCCCGCAGGGGCAAGCAATTCGATCGTTTTGTTCATCGTATCGTAATGACGGCGATGCCGTTGCCTTGGTCGTAGATCTGCGCCCGCATGCGCTCGTCGCGGCGGATGCGTTCCAAAAACGCGCGCATTTTGCAGACGATCGTCCGATGTTTGTGCGGCGGATACTCCCCGCTCGTCACGTATCCGAAATAGTGCACGTCGTCGCACACGACAACGCTGCCGGCGCTCAGCGCGGGCATCACGACGTCCAGTTGTTCGCCGTAACGGCTCTTGGGACCGTCGAGAAACACGAGATCGTAGCGCGCCCCGCGTACGACGGACGGCAGGATTTCGTCCGCATCGCCCCGATGCAGTCGGATGCGTTCGTCCACGCCCAGATCCTTCCACAGCCGCAACGCATACGCGATCCGCGCTTCGTCCCGCTCGATCGTATCGATGCGCGCGTCGCACGCAAGCGCCATGCGCGCCGCGGAATATCCGATCGCCGTGCCGATCTCCAATATGCGCCGCGGTTGCAACCGCGCGACCAGATCGCACAGCACGCGCTCGCAGTCTTCACTCAGGATCGGGATAAACTCCCGCGCCGCATACGCGCGCGTTTCGTCGAGCAATGCTTGCGCGCGGCTCACAGTTCGATCAGGATCGGCAGCACCATCGGATGCTGTTTGAGCTTGTTCGTGATCAGACGGGATACGCGCTTGCGGATCGCGGATTTGAGCGCGGCGCGATCGGGATCGCGCTGCTTGTCCGCGCTCTCGAAGATCGAGCGCACGACGTCGCGGATCGAACGGATACAGTCTTCTTCGATCGCCACGCCGCGCAGAATGACTTCGGCGTCGCCGACCAGTTCGCGCTCGTGCACGTCGTAACTGACCAGCAACACGACGATGCCCTCGCGACTCATCTGCGTCCGATCGCGCAGAATCAAATTGTCCACGCCGCCCAGTCCGTCCACGTAAATATTGCCCGCCGACACGTTGTCCTGTCGGTGCAGACCCTTTTTGTCCACGCTCACGCACGTGCCGATCTCGGGGATCATCGTAAACTCGGGTTTGACGCCCAGCTCGATCGCCAATTCGCGGTTTTGCTGCAAGTGACGATATTCGCCGTGCACCGGAATAAAGCACTGCGGTTTGAGCAGCGTCGTCATCAGTTTGATCTCGTCGCGACACGCGTGTCCGGACACGTGCAACTGTTCCAGCGATCCGTACATGACCTGCGCGCCGCGGCGGCACAGATTGTTGATGACGTTATACACGGGCTTTTCGTTGCCGGGGATCGGCTGAGACGAAATGATGATCAAATCCCGATCGCCGATCACGACGGCTTTGTCTTCGCCGTTCGCCATACGCGTGAGCGCGCTCATCGGCTCGCCCTGCGATCCGGTCGTGATGATGCACAGTTTGCCGCTCTCGATCTTGGAAATGTCCTCGATGTCGACGAGCGTATTGGGTTGGGCGCGCAGAATGTTGAGCTTGCGCGCCATCTCGCTGATCGTCTTCATGCTGCGTCCGTTAAACGCCACTCTTCTGCCCAGCCGCTCGCAGTTGTAGACGATCTGCTGGATGCGGTTGACGTTGGACGCAAACGTCGCGATGATGATGCGTTTTTGCGGATTGGCGACCAAAATGCGCTCGATCGTCTCTCCGACCTTGCGTTCCGAAATCGTCGAACCGGGCTTTTCGATATTCGTCGATTCGCCGAGCATCAGACGCACGCCTTCGTCTCCGATCTGCGCGATGCGGGACAGGTCGATCTTTTCGCCGTCAATCGGCGTGTAGTCGATCTTGTAGTCTCCGGTATGGAACACGATGCCTTCCGGCGTGCGCACAGCCAGCGCAAACGCGCCCGAAATCGAATGCGTCACGCTGATGAATTCCACTTCGAAACAATCGATCTTGACCCGATCTCCGCCCTTGACCGCGACGAGTTTGGGCATCGAGAGATTGCGTTCTTTGAGTTTGTGTTTGACGAGCGCGAGCGTCAGATTGCTGCCGTAAATCCGAATATGCGGAAAGTCTTCGACCAAAAACGGCACCGCGCCGATATGGTCTTCGTGTCCGTGCGTGATGACGAGTCCGCGGATTCTTTCAATGTTTTCGGCGATATACGCCATGTCCGGTATGACCAGATCCACGCCCGGCGCGTCGAGCGACGGAAATACGCATCCGCAGTCGATCAACAGAATGTTGTCGCCGTATTCCAGCGCCGTCATGTTTTTGCCGATCTCGCCGACGCCGCCCAAAAAGGCTACTTTGAGTTTGCTCTTATTTTTGTTTGTTCTTGCCACTGAATTCTCCTTGCGTGCGCGTCCTTCGCCGCGCCGCCTTGTCTATGCCTGGGCGCGGTTTCCGCGCAACTTTTCGCCGCGCGGAACCGCATGCCGTAACATGCCGATTTTATTATAATAAAAGTAACCGCAAAATTCAAGGATTTGTGACACAAATATCGCGATCGCGTGCGCGAAATTCTTGTCGAATCGCCGCGCATTCGCATGTTATTCGTCACGGGTGGCGCTTTTCGACGTCAAACGACAATCTTCGCGCAAAAAAATATTTTTTACGGACGGTTCTTTTTTCGCCCGCGCATGCAAAAGTCGCCTGCATTTGCATACAGGCGACTTCCGAAAGAAGAAGAAAAGAACGAGATAGGCTCAGAAAGAAAATCCGAACGCGGGCGGGTTGCACGCCACCGTATGATTCGTCATATAATACGACGGCAGCGTGCCGATGTCCGACCAGTAGCAGTCGCTGACGAATCCGTGGATATTGCCCAGCATTTGCGGAAACAAATCCTTGGCAAAATCGTACTTTCCGCGCGGGATTTTGCGCATGGCGCGCGGCGAAAGCACGTAAATGCCCATATTGACCAGCCCGCCGATCGGGACGGACGGCTTTTCGATCAGATCGACGACGGTTCCCAGCTCGTCCAGACGCACCAGACCGAAGCCGCGCGCGTCCCGCACTTGCTTCAACGCCATCGTCACGTCGCAACCGCCGCTCTTGTGCGCGTGCGCCAATTGGGCAAAATCGAGATTGGTAAACCCGTCCCCGCTGACGACGAGCACGTCGTCGTCCATCTTTCGGGCGGCGTTGCGCACGCCTCCCGCCGTCCCCAGCGGCGTCGTCTCGACGAAATATCGAATATCGACGTCCCACGCGTCGCCGTTGCCGAAATAGTCCATGATGATTTCGGGACGGTATCCCAGCGTCATCGCGATGTCGCGAATGCCGCAGGCGCGCAGATGCTCGACGATATATTCCAGAATCGGTTTGTTGATGATCGGTACCATCGGTTTGGGCAGATGGTCGGTCAGCGGACGCAATCTGCTGCCGAAACCTCCCGCCATAATGATCGCTTGCATAAACCCTTTCTCCTTAACAGATTTCACGGGTAGTATATGTGCGCAGGCGGTCTTTATACGGCGACGCCGCATCGGATTGGGAATATTTGTCAAATCCGTCCGAAAAATGGTCTTTTCGGTTGCGCGCGCTCGATAAACGTAGTATAATTGTCTCAATTCATTAAAATTTTAACAAGGAGTACTCATGAGAGTTTACAATTTTTCCGCAGGTCCGTCCATGCTCCCGCTCGAAGTGCTGGAACAAGCTCAGCGCGACTTTGTGGATTATCAGGGTTGCGGCATGTCCGTGACCGAAATGAGCCACCGAAGCAAACAATACGACGAGATTCACTCCGAATGTCTGTCTTTGTTCAGAGAACTCATGCAGATTCCGGACAACTACCGCATCCTGCTCGTGCAGGGCGGCGCGTCGCAACAGTTCGACGCGATCCCGCTCAACATGCTCACCGGCACGGGACGCGCGGACTATATCGTAACGGGCAATTTTGCCAAAAAGGCATATCAGGCGGCAAAAGCGCTCAACGTCGGCGACATTCATCTCGCCGCGACGTCGGAAGACAAAACCTATACGTACATCCCCGCGCAGGCGGATTTGCGCGACGATACGGATTACGTCTATATCACGCAAAACAATACGATTTTCGGCACGCGTTGGACGAAACTGCCCCGGCTCAAAAGCGGCGTGCTCGTCTCCGACGTATCGTCTAACATTTTGGGCGAACAAATCGACGTGTCCCGCTACGGCGTGCTCTACGCCGGCGCGCAAAAGAACGTTGCGCCCGCGGGCGTGACGATCGTCATCGTGCGCGAAGACCTGATCACGGACGGCGTCGCGGGATGCCCGACGATGCTGCGCTGGAAGACGCAGGCGGAAGCGGACAGTCTGTACAACACTCCGCCGTGCTTCTCGATCTACATGGCGATGCTCAACCTGCGCTATCTCAAAAAGCTGGGCGGCATCCGCGAGATGCAGAAGATCAACGAATACAAATCCGCGCTGCTCTACGACTTCATCGACAACAGCGGCTTTTATACCAATGCGGTCAATCCGCAGGATCGCTCGTTGATGAACGTGCCTTTCGTCACGCCGAGCAAAGAGCTGGATGCGGAATTCGTCAAACAAGCGACCCAACACGGCTTGCTGTCCATCAAGGGACACAAACTGGTCGGCGGCATGCGCGCGTCGATCTACAACGCGATGCCGGTGGAAGGCGTGCGCGCGTTGATCGCGTTCATGCAGAAATTCCAATCGGAAAACAAATAAGGAGCACCGTATGTACGAGATTCTCAAACTCAACGATATCAGCCCCAAAGTCAACGACATTTTGGATGCCGATCACTATACCGTCGCTACGGACTGCAAAGAGCCGTCGGCGATCCTGTTGCGCAGTTTCAACATGCACGATTACCGAGTCGCTCCGAGCGTCGCGGCGGTCGCGCGCGCCGGCGCGGGCGTCAACAACATCCCGCTCGACAAGATGACGGAACAAAAGATCTGCGTCTTCAATACCCCGGGCGCCAACGCCAACGCCGTCAAGGAACTCGTGATCTGCGCGCTTCTGCTCGGCTCGCGCAAACTTGTGCGCGCCATCAACTGGACGCAGGCGCTTACGCCGGACGACACCGTCGCGGCAGCGGTCGAAAAAGGTAAAAAGCAATTCGTCGGACGCGAAATCTTCGGCAAGACGCTCGGCGTCGTCGGTCTGGGCGCAATCGGCAGATTGGTCGCCAACACCGCCGTTTCGCTGGGCATGAACGTCATCGGCTACGATCCGTATCTGGACGTCAACGGCGCGATGTCGCTCGACCGTCATGTCAAATACGTCGCCGATCTCAAAGAAGTCTACGCCAACGCCGACTATCTCACCCTGCACGTCCCCGCGACGCCGGCGACCAAAGGCAGCATCTGCGCCGACACGATCGCGCAGATGAAAGACGGCGTCGTCATCGTCAATCTCGCGCGTGCGGAACTGGTCGTCAATGCAGACATTCTCGCGGCGATCGCCGCGGGCAAAGTCGGTCGCTACGTCACCGATCTTCCCTGCGCGGAACTGCTGGGCAACCCCAACGTCGTCACGCTCCCGCATTTGGGCGCGTCCACGCCGGAGGCGGAAGACAACTGCGCGGTCATGGCGGCGAAACAACTCAAAGATTATCTGGAAAACGGCAATATCGTCAACAGCGTCAACTTCCCTTGCGCAAGCGCGCCGCGTACCACGCCGATGCGCGTCACGGTACTGCACAAGAACGTCGCGCACATGATCGCCAAGGCAAGCTCGTACGTTGCGCACGACGGCATCAACATCTCCAACCTGGTCTCCGCAAGCCGCGGCGAAATCGGCTACATGATCATGGATTTGGACGGCATTCTGTCCGACAAAACGTTGCAGGAAATGCGCGCGCAAGACGGCTTTATGGCAGTCAAAGCATTCCGTTGACTTACAAAGTATAGAAAAGCCGCCTGCATGGGCGGCTTTTTTGTATGACGGACGCCGAGCGTCTAAGCGATCTTATTCTCCACAACCGATTTTCGGTACAGCGCGCGCGTCTTATTCAGGACGATCGCGCCGCCGAGCAACAGCATCGCGCCCGTCATCAGAATCGGCGCGAGATATCCCATCGGCATGACGCATTCGGTCGCGATCGCAAGCGGCGCCGATGTGTCGAACGAGACGATCGCCTTGCCCAGAAGATCGCAGCACAACGCGCCCAAGGCGATCCCCAGCGCGCACTCGATCAAAATGACCGCAAAGACCTGAACCGCCAGCAACCGCGTAATGCTTCGCTTCCCGAATCCGAGCGCGCGCAAGACGTTGTACGATTTTTCTTTTGCCGATATCAGATACCCAAACGAGACAACCCCCATCGCCGCCATCCCCAGATAGGTCAGGATCACGAT
>CAJTKI010000037.1 GCA_910576875.1 uncultured Christensenella sp. | reverse complement strand
TGTTGGCGATGCGCTCCAATCCCGAGCACATGCGCTTTTTGGAGACGATGCAGATCGTGCCGATCGATATCGTCGTCGTCAATCTCTATCCGTTCAAGCAGACGATTTCCAAGCCGGGAGTCGACTTGCAGACCGCGATCGAAAACATCGACATCGGCGGTCCGACGATGTTGCGTTCTGCGGCGAAGAACTATCAGGACGTCGCCGTCATCGTCGATCCCGTCGACTATGCGCGCGTGCTGAGCGAGCTCAAAGCGGGCGAAATCACCAAGCAGACCAAATTCTATCTGATGTACAAGGTGTATCAGCATACGTCGTACTACGATACGCTGATCGCCAACTATCTGCGCGCGCAGTTGGGCATCGAATTCCCGGATCAGTTTACGATGGCGTTCGATAAGGCGCAGGATATGCGTTACGGCGAAAACCCGCGTCAAAAAGCAGTCTTCTATCGCGAGCCGTTCGCCGTGGACGGATCGCTTGCGGCGGCGCAACAGTTGCACGGCAAGGAATTGTCTTACAATAACATCAACGATACGAACGGCGCGCTCGATTTGTTGCGCGAGTTCGACGAGCCGACCGTCGTCGCCGTCAAGCACGCCAATCCGTGCGGCGTCGCGACCGCGGACAACATCTCCGACGCGTTTGCCAAGGCATATGCGGCGGATCCGACGTCGATCTTCGGCGGCATCATCGCCGCCAACCGTCCGATCGACCGCGCGACGGCGGAACAGATCGCCAAGATCTTTATCGAGATCGTCGTTGCGCCCGACTTTACGCCGGACGCGCTCGAAGTGCTGACGATGAAGCAGAATATTCGTCTGCTCAAACTGCCGACGATCCAAAGCGCGATTGCGCCCGGTTGCTACGATATGAAGAAGGTGCTGGGCGGCATGCTCGTGCAACAGTACGACACGATGGTTGTCGAGCAAGGCAGCATGCAGGTTGTCACCGACAAGGCGCCGACGTCCGAGCAGATCGAAGACATGCTCTTTGCGATGAAAGTCGTCAAGCATACCAAATCCAACGCAATCGTCGTCGCCAAAAACAAGGCGATTCTCGGCATCGGTTGCGGACAGGTCAACCGCATCTGGGCGACCAAGCAGGCGATCGAACACGCGTTGAGCGATACCGCGGGCGCGGTGTTGGCGAGCGACGCGTTTTTCCCGTTCGACGACTGCGTGGACGAAGCCGCCAAGGCGAAGATCGCGGCGATTATGCAACCGGGCGGCAGCCGCAACGATCAACTCAGCATCGACGCGTGCAACCGCAACGGCATCGCGATGGTCTTTACCGGCGACAGACATTTCAAGCACTGATCGGAGGCTATCATGAGCGTACTCGTCATCGGCGGCGGCGGCAGAGAACATGCGATTTGTCATACGCTTGCCAAAAGCCCCAAAGTAGATAAAATATATTGTCTGCCCGGCAATGCCGGCATCGCGCAGATCGCGGAATGTCATCCGATCGGCGCAATGGACTTCGATCGCATTCTGGCGTTCGTTGCGGATCATCCGGACATCGATCTGACCGTCGTCGCGCCCGACGATCCGCTTGCGGCGGGGTTGGTCGATCTGTTGCAGGAGCGCGGTTACCGCGCGTTCGGACCGCGCGCGGCGGCGGCGATCATCGAAGCGTCCAAGGCGTTCAGCAAAGCGCTGATGCGCAAGTACGGGATCCCGACCGCGGATTATCGCGAGTTCGGCGACTATGCGTCGTTGTGCGCGTATTTGGAGACGGCGGAGTATCCGCTCGTCGTCAAGGCGGACGGTTTGGCGCTGGGCAAAGGCGTCGTGATCTGCCAAACGCGCGAAGAAGGCTTGCAGGCGGCGCGCGATATGATGGTGGACAAAAAGTTCGCGTCCGCGGGCAATAAGGTCATCGTCGAAGAATTTATGGTCGGTCCCGAAGTGTCCGTCCTGTGTTTTACGGACGGCAAAACCGTCGTGCCGATGGTAGCGTCGCAAGATCACAAACGCGCGTTCGACAACGATCAAGGACTCAATACGGGCGGCATGGGCACGTTTGCGCCGTCCAAGATCTATACGCCGCAGTTGGCGGCGCAGGTCTACGACACGATCATCGTGCCGACCGTCGAAGCGATGCGCAGCGAAGGACGCGAATTCCGCGGCGTGCTGTACTTCGGCTTGATGTTGACGGACAAGGGCGTGCGCGTGTTGGAATACAACGCGCGGTTCGGCGATCCGGAGACGCAGGTCGTATTGCCGCTGTTGGAGAGCGATCTGTACGATATTTTCCAAGCCGTGATCGACGGGACGCTGGATCGTTGTCCGATCCGTTGGAGCGACGACGCATGCGTATGCGTGATCCTTGCCAGCGGCGGATATCCGCAGAGTTACCGCAAGGGCGTGCCGATCGAGATCGGGCAGACGGATGCGGATATTATGTTGTTCCATGCGGGGACGGCGATGCAAGACGGCAAGCTGGTAACGTCCGGCGGCCGCGTGATCGGCGTGACCGCGCGCGGAAAAGACATCGACGCGGCGCGCGACAAAGCGTACCGCAATGTGCAAAACGTCCGGTTCGACGGTATGTTCTACCGTTCCGACATCGGCATCAAACGCTAAGGAGTTTGTCATGGTAGAAAGAATCTTTGTCGAGAAAAAGCCGGGGTATGACGTCGCCGCCAAGAAGGTGCTTGCCGACGTGCGCGGCGTGCTCGGAATCGCGGCGCGGGACGTGCGCGTCTTTATTCGTTACGACGTCGAAGATCTGGATGCGGAGACGATGCGCCAAGCGCGCACGACGATCTTTTCGGAGTCGCCCGTGGACGAAGTCTACGACGCGATGCCGCAGGCGGACGGATACCGCGCGTTTGTCGTCGAGTATCTGCCCGGACAGTACGACCAGCGCGCGGACAGCGCGATGCAGTGCGTGCAACTGCTGTCGATGGGACGGCGTCCGGAGATCCGTTGCGCGACCGTATATGCGGTTGCGGGCGTGGACGATGCGCAGTTGAACGCGATCAAGCGTTATTTGATCAACCCCGTCGAGAGCCGCGAAGGCAGCGTGCAGTTGCCTGCGACGCTTGCGCGCGAGTCGGAACTCAATTTGACGGTGCCGACGATCGACGGATTCATCGATATGGACGATGCGAAGATCGGCGCGTATCACGCGGCGAAAGGCTTTGCGATGAGCGTGCAGGACTTGTTGTTCGTGCGCGACTATTTCCGTTCGCAACGGCGCGATCCGAGCGAGACGGAACTCAAAGTCATCGACACGTATTGGTCGGATCATTGCCGGCATACGACGTTTGCGACCGAGTTGACCGACATCGAGATCGAGTCGGACAATCCGCACGTCGGGCGGGCGTTGCAGACGTATCGGTCGTTGTTCGATACGTTGTACGCGAACCGCGACGACAAATATCCGTGTCTGATGGACATCGCGACGATCGGCGTCAAGAAGCTCAAACAGCTCGGCAAACTCGACAATCTCGACGTCAGCGACGAGATCAACGCCTGTTCCGTCGAAGTGGACGTGGACGTAGACGGCAAGCCGCAGAAGTGGCTGATCATGTTTAAGAACGAGACGCACAACCACCCCACGGAGATCGAACCGTTCGGCGGCGCGGCGACTTGTTTGGGCGGCGCGATCCGCGATCCGCTGTCGGGCAGAACGTACGTCTATCAGGCGATGCGCGTGACCGGTTGCGCCGATCCGCGTACGCCCGTTTCGCAGACGCTCAAAGGCAAATTGCCGCAGCGCGTGATCACGAAGACCGCGGCGGCGGGATACAGTTCGTACGGCAATCAGATCGGATTGTCGACGGGATTGGTCGCGGAGATGTATCATCCCGACTATGTCGCCAAGCGGTTGGAGACGGGATACGTCATCGCGGGCGCTCCCAAAGAAAACGTCGTGCGGCGCAAGCCGGTCGAAGGTGACGTGATCGTTCTGCTCGGCGGAGACACCGGCAGAGACGGATGCGGCGGCGCGACGGGATCGTCCAAGGCGCATACCGAAAAATCGGTCGAAGTCTGCGGCGCGGAAGTGCAGAAGGGCAATCCGCCGACCGAACGCAAGATTCAGCGTTTGTTCCGCAATCCGCAGGCAAGCAAGATGATCGTCAAGTGCAACGACTTCGGCGCGGGCGGCGTGTCGGTCGCGATCGGCGAGTTGGCGGACAGCTTGGACATTTATCTGGATCGCGTGCCCAAAAAGTACGATGGATTGAGCGGTACGGAGTTGGCGATTTCCGAATCGCAGGAACGTATGGCGGTCGTGCTGGACAAGGGCGACGTGGATGCGTTTATCGAACTGGCGGCGCAGGAGAATCTCAATGCGACCGCTGTCGCGCAGGTGACGGACAACGGCAGAATGCGGATGTTCTACGCGGATCGCTGCATCGTCGATCTCCAACGCGCGTTTTTGGATACCAACGGCGTCAAGCAGAGCCGCAAGGCAAAAATCGTCGAGCCGGTCAGCGATTATATGACCAAGCCCGACGCGGAGACGGCGCGTTTGTTCGAGCAAGGCGAAATCGCGCAAGCGGTCTTGCACGAATTGGGCAGACTCAACGTCTGTTCGACCAAGGGATTGGGCGAGATGTTCGACGGTACGATCGGCGCGGCGAGCGTGTTGATGCCGTTCGGCGGCAAGTACCAGCTCACGCCCGCCGTCGCGATGGCTGCCAAGCCGCCCGTGCAGGGACACACGGATACGGCGACGGTGTCGGCGTACGGTTGTTCACCCTGGCTGATGAGCGGATCGCCGTTCGTCGGGGCGGTGTATTCGATCTTGACGAGCATGTCCAAGCTGGTCGCCTGCGGCGTGCCGCACGAGACGGTACGGCTTTCGTTACAGGAATTTTTCTGTCGTTTGGGCGACGATCCGGTGCGCTGGGGACAGCCGCTGTCGGCGTTGCTGGGCGCATTGACCGCACAGCTGGGATTGCAGGCGGGCGCGATCGGCGGCAAGGACAGCATGTCGGGCAGTTTCGAGCAGATCGACGTGCCTCCGACCTTGATCTCGTTTGCGATGGGCGTTTGCAAGGCGAGCGGCATCGTGTCCAACGTGTTCGGCGAACGCATGGGCGCTAAGGACGTTTATCATATCGCGATCGATCGCGACGAATACGGCATGCCCGATTTCGCGCGCGTTTTGCAACTGTACGAAGCGATGCACAAGGCGATCGCGGGCGGCGGCGTCAAAGCGTGCAACGTCGTCGAAGAAGGCGGCGTCGTCGCGGCGGTGCTCAAATCCTGTATGGGCGAAAAGGCGGGCACCGATTGGGACGAATTGGATGCGGCGATGTTTGCGCCGACGTTCGGCGATTTCGTCGTGCTGGCGGACGACGTGTCCGACTTGCAGGCGTTCTCGCCGCGCAAGGTAGCTTCGCTCAACGGCACGTATACGTGCGACCTGTGCGGCGCGTCGCTCAAAATGGAGCAGGCGGCGCAAGCGTTCTGTCGGACGTTGGAAGACGTTTTCCCGACCGTAGCGCCTGCGCAGGGCGAAGTCGGCAATCTGAATTGTTGCGGCATTCGTCCGCAACCGACGGCGCGCAAGTTGGCGCAACCGCGCGTGTTGATTCCGGTATTCCCGGGCACCAACTGCGAATACGATACGGCGCGCGCATTCGAGCGGGCGGGCGCGAAAGCGGAGATCTTCTTGATCCGCAACCGCTGCGCGTCCGATATCGAATCGTCCGTGCAAGCGTTGGTCAAGGCGCTCAAACAGTCGCAGATTCTTGCATTCCCGGGCGGGTTCTCGGGCGGCGACGAGCCGGACGGCAGCGGCAAATTCATCGCGACGACGTTCCGCAATCCCGCGGTTGCCGAACAGGTCATGGAATTGCTGTACGGTCGCGACGGTCTCGCGCTCGGAATTTGCAACGGTTTCCAAGCGTTGATCAAACTCGGACTCGTTCCGTACGGCGACGTGCGCGAGCAGTTGTCCGACGCGCCGACGCTGACGTTCAACAACATCAACCGCCACGTTTCCACGATCGTGCAGGTGCGCGTCGCGACCAACAAGTCGCCTTGGCTCAACGCTTGCCGCGTGGGCGAAGTATACAGCGTGCCGGTCAGCCACGGCGAAGGACGTTTTGTATCGTCCGCGGACGAGTTGGATCGTCTGATCCGCGCGGGACAGGTGGCGACGCAGTATGTCGATCCGTTCGGCAACGCGACGATGCAGGCGCCGTTCAACCCCAACGGCAGCATGTACGCGATCGAAGGCATCATTTCGCCGGACGGCCGCGTGCTGGGTAAGATGGGACATGCCGAGCGCATCGACGACGGTCTGTACCGCAACGTACCCGGATCGTACGATATGCAGCTGTTCCGCAGCGGCGTGGAGTACTTCCGTTAATTTGCCCAATCGCGGCGTTGCCGCGTAGGTTTTCAAGTCCCGTTGCTTTCCGACGATTGCAGCGGGGCTTTTGTTTTGTCAAATCCGCTCGGATTGGCGCGTCGCCCTTGCCAACGCGGCGCGGCTCGTATATAATAAAGATATGTTTTTACCTATTTTTGCGTCCGAGACGGACGGACCCGTGGATATCGTCTATGTGATCGGCGAAGCGTACGTCGATCATCCGTCGTTCGGACACGCGATCGTATCGCGGTGGTTGGAGCACTTGGGCTTTACCGTCGCGCTGATTCCGCAGCCCGCTTGCGACGAAGACTATTGCAGGTTCGGGCGACCGCGGATCGGATTTTTCGTATCGGGCGGCGTCGTGGACAGCATGGTCAACAACTATACGGTTGCCAAACTTCCGCGCACGCGCGACGTGTACAGCGAAGGCGGCGACACGGGCAAACGCCCCGACCGATGCGTGGACGTCTATTGCCGCGCACTCAAACGTCTGTATCCCGACGCGCCCGTCGTCATCGGCGGGATCGAAGCGTCGTTGAGACGGTTTGCGCATTACGACTATTGGGCGGATCGGGTGTTGCCGAGCATTTTGGTTTCGAGCGGCGCGGATCTGCTGATTTACGGCATGGGCGAAAAGCCGATTCGACAGATCGCCGAATCGGTGCGCAAAGGCATTCCGCTCGACAAGATTCGCGACGTGCGCGGCACGTGTTATCTGAGCGCATACGATGCACTGTCCGCCAAGTTGCGCGCGCAGATCGACCGCGGCGAAGTCGGCTTTTGTCCGACGTACGAGCAGGTCTGCGCGGACAAGCCCGCCTATGCCAAGGCTTTTAAGATGCAGAGCGCCGAAAACGATCCGTTTGCGTCGCGCATCCTGTTGCAAAAGCACGGCGATCGCTATTTGGTGCAGAATCGGATGCAACTGCCGATGTCGCCGCAGGAGTTGGACGAAGTCTACGATCTGCCGTACGAGCGGACGTACCATCCGAGCTATACGCGCGGCGTGCCCGCGATTGAAGAAGTCCGCTTTTCGCTGACGTCCGTGCGCGGGTGTTACGGATCGTGTAATTACTGCGCGATCACGTACCATCAGGGCAGGATCGTCCAGAAGCGTTCCGCGGACAACATCGTCAAGGAAGGCGAGGCGTTGACCCGCGATCCGCAGTTCAAGGGATACATTCACGACGTGGGCGGACCGACCGCCAATTTCCGCGATCCCGCCTGCGCCAAGCAGACCGCGCAAGGCGCGTGCAAAGAGCGCAGTTGCATCGGGTGGGAGAAGTGTCCGGCGTTGCGTGTCTCGCACGACGAATATCTGGGATTGTTGCGGCGCTTGCGCAAATTGCCGCGCGTCAAGAAAGTCTTCGTGCGTTCGGGCATTCGCTACGACTATGTTTTGTACGATCGCAATCGCACGTTTTTGCGCGAGTTGATCGAACATCACGTCAGCGGACAGCTCAAAGTCGCGCCCGAACACGTGTCCGACCGCGTCTTGCGCGCGATGAACAAACCGCCGTTTCGGATGTATTTGGATTTCAAAACCAAATTCGACGAGATCAACCTTCAATTGGGGCGCAAACAGTATCTCGTTCCTTACCTGATTTCGTCGCATCCGGGATGCACGCTCGACGATGCGATAGCGCTCGCGTGTTATCTCAAATCGATCGGATACATGCCCGAGCAGGTGCAGGATTTTTATCCGACGCCGTCCACCAAGTCCACTTGCATGTACTATACTGGCATACATCCGGACACGATGCAGCCCGTGTACGTCGCGCGTACGCCGCACGAGAAGCGGTTGCAACGCGCGTTGATGCAGTATCGCAAGAAGTCCAATTACGATCTCGTCCGCGAAGCGTTGCAGACGGCAGGGCGGGAAGATCTGATCGGCTTCGGACCCGAATGTCTGATCAAACCGACCAAGGAAGAAGCGATCGCCGCCAAACGCGATCGCACAAGCCGCTCGTCGGCGCAAGCGAGCGAGCGTCGGAGCGATTCCCGCGCCTCGGACGGCGCGCGCGGACGGCGGACGGACAAACGCGCGGACAAATCCCGCGTCGCGCCGCCGCGCAAACGCGGATAAGGAGCCGTATGCCGATCATTACCAAACTCGTCGCGCAGGGCAAGCATCCCGATCGTGCCAATCTGTATTTGGACGGCGAATTTTTCTGTGCGATTTCCAAGATCACGGCGGTGCAAAATCGTCTGCGCGTCGGCATGGAGATCGAAGAAGGCAGGTTGCGCGAGATCGTATTCGAGAGCGATAAGGAGGGCGCGTTCGGCTATGCGCTCCAATACATCGCGCAGTACGCGCCGACCGTGCGGCAGATGCGGGATAAACTGTATGCCAAAGGCTACGGCGCGCAAGTCGTCTCGTACGTGATCGACAAGGCGCAGTCGTACGGATATCTCAACGACGCCGAATGGGCGCGCAGTTACGTCGCGCTGTCGGCGGGCGTCAAGGGCGAACGGCGTTTGCGCGCGGACATGGCGGCAAAGGGCATTCGCGCGGCGGACGCCGATCAGGCGTTGGAGGGTATGACGTTTGCCGAGGGCGCGCTCGAACTGGCGCGCAAGCATGCGCGCGGGCAGGATTTGCAAGATCCCAAGTACCGCGCCAAGTTGTCCCGCTATCTCGCGTATCGCGGATTCGGTTGGGACGAGATCGGGGATTGTATCCGCGTATTGGAACGGGAGGCGAAAGATGACGTATTGCGTTAGTACCGCGACGATGCGCGACAGCGACGCCGCGACGATCGCAGCCGGCGTTGCGTCGACGGAATTGATGCGCCGCGCGGCGCAGGGCGTGTTCGATCGGGTCGAGTGGCGCGGCAGGATCGCGATTTTGTGCGGCAAGGGCAACAACGGCGGAGACGGTTTGGCGCTTGCGGGCATTTTGATCGAGCGCGGTTTTCGTCCGCAGGTATATCTGTACGCGGCGTGTTCGCTGTCTGCGGACGCGGCGTATTATCGAGAGAAATTGGCGCGTATCCGCTATGCGGACGTGTATGATTTGCAACAGTGGGACGGCAAGGCGGATATCGTCGTGGACTGTCTGCTCGGCACGGGATTCCGCGGCGAAGTGCGCGGCGATTTGCGCGCGGCGATCGAGACGGTCAACGCGAGCGGCGCGTATGTCGTTTCGGTCGATATTCCGAGCGGACTGAACGGCGACAGCGGGCGCGCTCCGTGCGCGGTGCGCGCGCATCGAACGGTTGCGATCGAGGCGATCAAGAGCGGGTTGCTGTTGGGCGAGGGCAAAGATTGCGTCGGCGAATCGGTTGTCGCGCCGATCGGGATCGAGATCGTCGGCGAGCGGATCGGCATCGTCGGACGCGACGACGTAACGGCGTTGTTCGCGCCGCGTCGCGCGGCTTCGCACAAGGGCGATTACGGCAAGACGCTGATCGTCGGCGGCAGTCGGGAATATGTCGGCGCCGTCAAGCTGGCGACCGCCGCGCGCGCAGCGTTGCGCGCGGGATGCGGTCTTAGCGCGGTTGCGGTACCGAGTTCGTTGTTGGCGGCGATGCAGACGTACGCGCTGGAAAACACGCTGATCGGTCTTGCCGAGTCGGACGGCGCGATTCGTTACGATCGCGGCGCGGCGACGCAGGCGCTGCGCGGCGTCCGCGCGGTTGCGATCGGTATGGGACTGGGCGATCGAGACGAGCACGCGCAATGGTTGCGACATCTGTTGCACGAGTACGACGGCAACGTCTTGCTGGACGCCGACGCGCTCAACGTGTTGGCGCGCAATCTCGTGTTGCTGGAAGGCGCGCGTTCCAACGTGCTGTTGACGCCGCATCCGGCGGAGATGGCGCGGTTGTGCGGCACGGACGTGTCGAGCATCTTGGACGATCCGATCGGCGTTGCTCGCGATTTTGCGCGCAGATACGGTTGCACGGTGTTGCTCAAAGGCGCTTCGAGCGTGATCTCGGACGGCGCGCGCACGGCTTTGATGACGGACGGCACGCCCGCGCTTGCCAAGGGCGGCAGCGGGGATACGCTGTGCGGCGTATGCTTAGGCATCGCGGCGCGGGAGTCGGATTGGTTTCGCGCAGCGGGCGCGGCGGCGTATGTGTGCGCGCATGCGGCGCGGGCGTGCGCGGAAGAGTACGGAGAGTACGGCGTTTTGGCGAGCGACGTCGCGCGTCGAATCGCGCTTTGGACGCGGCGCGATAATTGCGATCGGGACGAATAAACTTTTTTGCACGGGCAACAATAACGGATGTTCCGCCGACGGCATATCTTGTGGTGGGGCAATATGTTATCGGAGACCCTTGCATGATCAAACGAGGAGATTTGTATTACGCCGACCTCAGCCCCGTAGTGGGGAGCGAACAGGGCGGCGTGAGACCGGTGTTGGTTGTACAGAACGACGTGGGCAACAAGTACAGCCCCACCGTAATAGCCGCGGCGATCACCAGCCGCATCGACAAAGCCAAATTGCCCACGCACATCGAGCTGAGCGCGCCCGATTACGGATTGACGAAAAATTCCGTCGTCCTGCTCGAACAGATCCGGACGATCGACAAGCGGCGGCTCAAAGAAAAAATCGGCGAAGTCCCTTTGGACGTCATGACGCGCATCAATCAAGCGCTGTTGGTGAGTCTGGGATTTTACGACTGACGCGACGCAAGCCCGTTTCGGACTTGCGTTTTTCGATTGTATGAGGAGCATATTTTTCGGGACGGGCGACGCGCGACGGGGCGATCGCCCGTTTTTGCGCGCGGGTTTTCCGGTTGGTTTTGCGTTTGCGGCGTATATGCGCGTTGCGCGCGGAATATTCCTGAAATCGTGCATAAAAATTTCTTAAAATTACATAATTTTGCGCCGATCGTCTTGACCTGCGCGCGCCGAATATGGTACTATGATTTGGGTAACTTTTACCCTTATTGAAAAAGGATGGAAAATTGTGATGAAAAAGCTCAATGAGATCAAGTTTCTTCATAAGATGCTCGGCACCAGTCCCGATCGTCCCGAAGAAATGCAACCCAAAGAAGTCCTGTCGTACTCGATTGCCGGTTTCGGACAGAACTTGATTTGCCAGCTGGTAACGTCGTTCTTCTTGTTCTACTTGACGGACGCGGTCGGACTCAATCCGGTCTGGCTTGCGATCATGTTCCTGTGCGCGCGTTTGTTCGACGCGTTCAACGATCCGATCATGGGTTCGATCGTGGACCGCACGCGCAGCAAATACGGCAAGATGCGTCCGTACCTGCTGTACATGCCGGCGGCGATTTGCGTATTGACGGTACTGTTGTTTACGTCGATCAACGCGGGCGCGGTTGCCAACATGACGTACGCGACGGTTATTTATATCGTATGGGGCGTATGTTATACGACGGTGGACGTACCGTACTGGGGACTTGCGTCGTCGATGACGTCCGACACCGACAAACGCAATACGATGCTGACGATCGCGCGTCTGTTCTGTACGATCGGCGCGGGCGTCGTGACCGTATTGATTCCGATTTTCCAAAACGTTGCGCGCGACAGCGCATATACAAAATTCGGCATCGAGCTGGACGAAACGGGTAAGATCGTCGGCGATGTCGGCGCCGATGTGCTGGAAAGCGCGCGTGCGCAGTTGGTCAGCAACTACAAACTCGTATTTTTGATCGTTGCGATCGTCGTCGCCGTGTTGGCGTTGCCGACGTTCTTCATCGGATTCAAGAATACCAAAGAGCGTTTTTACGAAAACGATTCGCAGAAAGCCAGCTTGATTCACAACGTCAAATTGTTGTTTAAGAACAAGCCCATTCTGCTCCTGATCGCAGTCGGCGTCTTGGGCGCGCTGCGTCTGGTGTACATGACGTCCGGTCTGTACTACGCCAAGTACAATCTCGGCAACGAAGCGATCTTCTCGACGCTGACGTTGTTGGTCGTGCCGGGCGGTTTGATCGCGACCGCGACGACGCCGTATCTGTCCAAGAAGATCGGCAAGCGCAATCTGTTCCTGTTCTCGCACTTGGTCGGCGGCGTGGCGATGACGTTGCTGTATTTCGTCGGACTCGGTTCTGCGGGTACGAGCGTCGCGTCCAAAGTCTTGTTCTATATCGTATTGATCTTGTTGGGACTGCCGTCCGGTTATTCCAACATCCTGCAATATTCGATGATCGCCGACTCGATCGACTATCTGGAAGACAAGACCGGCGAGCGCGCGGAAGGCATCTGTTTCAGCATGCAGACGTTTATTTCCAAGATCGGTATGGCGTTGACGGCATTCGTCGTTCTGCTGGTGCTCGGTATCCACGGTTACGCCGATGCGGATAAGCTCACCGGCGCGGACGTCAACAAGGACGGCATCTGGATGATGACGACGCTGTTGTCGGGACTTTCGACGCTGGCGTGTTGCATTCCGTTGTTCTTCTACACGTTTACGGAGAAGAAACAAGCCGAGGCGGTCGCGCGCATCGCGGCGCGCAAAGCCGAAGCGCACCAACAAGCTTCGGACGACATTGCATCGGATGATTCGATCGTCGTCGAGAGCGAAGACGTCGCGGATCTGGCGGTAGACGGCGCGACGGCGGATGCGGCGGCGCAAGACGTTGTCGAAGTGTCTGCGGAGCAGCCGGACGAAGCGGTTGACGTACAGACGGACGAACGCGATTGATGCGCATAGTCGGGATTTGACACACTAGGGGGCAGCGATGCCCCCTTATACGGATTACTATGGGATACGTTTCACTTTATCGCAAATACAGACCGGCGACGTTCGACGCGATGATCGGGCAGCGGCACATCGTGCGCACGCTCAGCAATGCCGTGCGCAACCACACCGTTTCGCACGCGTATTTGTTTACGGGCACGCGCGGCACGGGCAAGACGTCGTCCGCCAAAATTTTTGCGCGCGCGATCAACTGCGAGCATCCGCTTGCGGACGGATCGCCGTGCGGACAGTGTCCGACGTGTTTGGCGCTGGGAGACGTCTCCAACATGGACATCTTGGAGATCGACGCCGCGTCCAACAACGGCGTGGACGAGATCCGCGATCTGCGCGAGAAGATCAAGTACCCGCCGACGGTGGGCAGATACAAGGTCTACATCATCGACGAAGTGCATATGTTGACGCAGAGCGCGTTCAACGCGTTGCTCAAAACGTTGGAGGAACCGCCCGCGCACGCGGTGTTGATCCTTGCGACGACCGAAGTGCACAAGATTCCGCAGACGATTTTGTCGCGTTGCATGCGGTTTGATTTTCGTCTGCTTTCGAGCGAAGAGCTCGTACAATTGCTTGTCCGCATTTTGGATGCGGAGCGCAAGCCCTATCAGCCCGAAGCGTTGCAGGCGATTGCGCAGGCGGGGGAAGGCAGCGTACGCGATACGCTGTCGATCTGCGACATGTGCATGTCGTATTGCACAGACGAGATCCGATATGCGGACGTGCTGGACGTGCTCGGCGCGAGTTCGCCCGACAAGATCGTGGATTTGGCGTCGGCAATCGTGCGCGGAGACATCTCCGCGGCGTTGGTCGAAACGGACGCGATTTTGGCGATGGGCAAGAGCGTGGAATTGCTGACGCGCGATTTGGCGCGCATGATGCGCAACATTCTGTTTGCCCGCAACTGCAACCGTCCCAATCTCGGCATTCCCAAGGAGCTTACGGATCGCGTCGTCGCGTTGTCGCATGAGACGACCAACGATCGTCTGTTGCGCGCGATCGAGATTTTCGTGGCGGCGGAATCGGATATGCGCTATGCGACGTCTCCGAGCGTCGTGCTCGAAGCGGCAGTCGTCAAGGCGAGCGACGTTACCGTCAGTCTGGATACCAACGGCATTTTGCAGCGGCTCAAAGAGATCGAAAGCCGCGTGCGGCAGGGCGCGTCGAGCGCGGGGGCGCCGTCGGGATTCGACATACAGGCGGCATGGGGACATTTGCTCAACCAATTGCAATGGAATCCGTCCATGCGCGCGGCGTATACGTATGCGGCGGGCGTGATGCCCGAGCAATTGGCGCTGGAAGGCTCGACGCTCGCGATCACCGTCTACAAAGAAGGCGACGCGTCCGCGTTGCAGTATTATCTCAAAGAGTACGAAAAGATCATTATGGAGCGCTATTTCGACGTGACCAAACTCGAAATCCGCATCCAACAACCCGATATCGCGCTCAAACAAGGCGTGGAAGCGCTTAATCAGATGTTCGGCGACGGCGTCGTACAGATAAAAGAAACCAAACAAGGAGACTGATTCATATGGCAAAATTCGGAGGATTCGGCGGTGGCGGCAATATGCAGCAACTGCTCAAACAGGCACAGAAAATGCAGCAGGATATGCTTGCCGCGCAGGAAGAAGTCGCGCAGACCGAAGTCACCGGCACCAGCGGCGGCGGTATGGTTCAAGTGACCGTGCGCGCGGACAAATCGGAAGTGCTTTCTTTGAAGATCAAACCCGAAGCGGTAGATCCCGACGACGTCGAGATGCTCGAAGATCTCGTACTGGCGGCGCTCGGAGACGCGTTTGCGCAGGCGGATGCGTTTAAGCAAGAGAAGATGGCGGCATTTTCGGCGCTGGGACTGTAATGCAAACGCTCAGTCCGCTCGCGCGTTTGATCGCGCAGTTTACCAAACTTCCCGGAGTCGGCGCCAAGACCGCGCAACGCTATGCGTATAAGGTCGTGCACATGTCGCAGTCCGAGGTCGAAGAATTCGCGCAGGCGTTGATCGAGACCAAGGACAAGATCCGTTATTGCAACGTATGCGGCAATTATACCGATACGGACGTGTGCGATATCTGCCGTACGCGCGATCACAGCGTGATCTGCGTCGTCAAGGAACCTAAGGACGTCGTCGCGTTCGAGAAGATCAAGGATTATCGCGGCGTCTATCACGTCTTGCACGGGACGCTCAATCCCTTGGCGGGGATCGGCGCGGACGACATTGCGATCAAGCCGCTTTTGGCGCGGCTCGCCGACGTCAAAGAAGTCATCATGGCGACCAATCCCGATGTCGAAGGCGAAGCGACCGCCGTCTATCTCGCGCGTTTGATCAAGCCGATGGGGATCAAGGTCACGCGGCTTGCCAGCGGCATTTCGATGGGCAGCGATATCGAATACGCCGACGAAGTCACGCTTTCGCGCGCGCTCGCCGATCGGAAGGAGCTTTGATCTTCGTCGCGCAAAGATAAAAATGCGCGCGCAAACGGTTGCTTTTTCGTACCGTTTTCGCGTATTTTTTAACACAAAAAAAGGTACATGGAATATGGCATTCCATGAACTTTTTGAGTCTTATCGGAATTTTACCGGTCGAGCAACGCGCAAAAATAGCCGAAATCCGAATCAAACCCGCGTTACGCCTTGACAGATATCCCGCATAGCATTAAAATATAGATACAAAAGGTACATGGAATGCCATATTCCATGTACCTTTTTTTGT
>CAJTKI010000036.1:8101-15922 GCA_910576875.1 uncultured Christensenella sp. | reverse complement strand
TGCAGGCGGGACAGACCTACACCGTCGTCGCCAAACTCAGCGGGACGAGCGCAGGCAACTACGTGTTTGTCGCGGAGAACGGGCAGGTGACGGAGACGCCGACGCAGAGCGATCCCAATTCGTTTACGTTCGGTTCCGACGGCAATCCCGACGATCCGAACAATCCGGACGGGACGGGGAGCGGCGGCGCGTTCAGCCCCAAGGCGGAGAAGATCATCGTCATCCTGATGATCGCGATGACGTCGCTGCTCGGCGGAATATTCGTCGTGCTGTTGTTGATGTGGTTTGTGCAGATGGATATCCGTCGCATACACAACGCGCGCAACCGTCGCGAGACAAAATAAATTTGTATATGCGATTCGATTGATTTTATCGGCGGCGATCGGCATGATGCTGTTGATTGCGCCGCGCTTTATGGAACAGTCGGTATCGGCGCAAATACGATAAAAGAAGAACCGTCCCGATCGGGGACGGTTCTTTTGGTAATGTCGATTCGGTCGATCAGTCGGCGAGCACTTCGTCGGCTTTGCCTGCGCAACCCAATACGTTGACGAGTTTGTGCTTGACGATTTGTTTGATGTTCGCACGCGCATCGCCCAGATATTGGCGCGGGTCGAAGTGATCCGGATGCTCGCAGAAGTGTTGACGGATGCCCGCCGTGCAAGCCATGCGCAGATCGCTGTCGATGTTGATCTTGCATACCGCCATCGAAGCGGCCTGGCGCAGCATTTCTTCCGGTACGCCGATCGCGTCTTTGAGCGCGCCGCCGTTGGCGTTGACGATGCGGACGAATTCCTGCGGGACGGACGAAGCGCCGTGCAGGACGATCGGGAAGTTGGGCAGACGGCGCGCGACTTCTTCGAGAATGTCGAAGCGCAGTTGCGGCTTGGTGCCCGGCTTAAACTTGAATGCGCCGTGGGACGTGCCGATTGCGATCGCAAGGCTGTCCACGCCCGTCTTGGTCACGAACTCTTCGACTTCTTCCGGACGGGTATAGGAGCTGTCCGCATCGGAGACGTTGACGTCGTCTTCGACGCCTGCCAGACGACCCAGTTCCGCTTCAACGACGACGCCGTGTTCGTGCGCATAGTCGGCGACGCGTTTTGCCAACTCGACGTTTTCCGCAAAAGGCTTGGACGATCCGTCGATCATGACCGACGTAAATCCGCCGTCGATGCAGCTCTTGCACAGTTCGAAGCTGTCGCCGTGATCCAAATGCAAGCAGATGGGCAGGTTGCTGACTTCGACCGCCGCTTCGACCATCTTACGCAGATAGACGGGGTTGGCGTACTTTCTCGCGCCCGCGGAAACTTGCAGGATCAACGGAGCTTTTTCTTCGGTAGCGGCTTCGACGATACCTTGGATGATTTCCATATTGTTGACGTTGAAAGCGCCGATGGCGTATCCGCCTGCGTACGCTTTTTTGAACATGTTGGTACTGGTTACGAGTGGCATGTAATAGACCTCCGAATAAGTAATTTTTTCACAAACACATACTAGCACACTCCCGCCGAAAAGACAAGGGATTTGGCAAGAAAAGGAAATTTCCGTCTTCTCGCGCCCGATTTTGATCCGCGCGAAAAAAATATTGCGCGCAGCGATACTATATTGCGGGCGGATGTGTTATAATCCGTACAGGTTTCCGTATGTTATACGGACGGACAAGGAGGAATTTTCGATGATAGAAGATCCGAGAATCCGCGCGCTTGCGCGCAATTTAGTCGGTTATTCGTGCCGCGTGCAACCGGGCGAAAACGTGCTGATCGAAGCCAACGGTGTGGATTACGTGCTGGTGGCGGCGTTGGTCGAAGAGATTTATAAGGCGGGCGGCAAACCGTACGTCACGCTCAAAGACAGCCGTATCGAACGCAAACTGCTGATGGGCATGCAGCCCGAGCATGCGCGCGAGATGGCGGACATGGACGGTTATCGCATGGATCGCATGCAGGCGTATATCGGTCTGCGCGGCGGGGACAACGCGTACGAGACGAGCGACGTGCCCGCGCCGCAGATGCAGGCGTACGATACCGAATACGCGCATCCCGTGCATCACGAGCGCCGCGTCAAACATACCAAATGGGTGATTCTGCGCTATCCGACGCAGGGCATGAGCGCGATGAGCGCGATGAGCACGGAAGCGTTCGAAGATTTGTATTTGCAGGTATGCACGCTCGACTATACCAAGATGGACGAAGCGATGACGCCGCTCGTGGAATGGATGAACCGTACCGACCGCGTGCGCATCGTCGGACCCGATACCGATCTGACGTTTTCGATCAAGGGGATCGGCGCGGTCAAATGCAGCGGCTTGCGCAACATTCCGGACGGAGAAGTGTATACCGCGCCCGTGCGCGACAGCGTCAACGGCGTGATTCATTACAACGTCCCCACCGGCAAGAACGGCAAAAAGTTCGAAGACATCCGTCTCGTGTTTCGCGACGGCAAGATCGTCGAAGCGACCTGCAACGATACCGATGCGATCAATCGCATTTTCGATACCGACGAAGGCGCGCGCTACGTCGGCGAATTTGCGCTCGGCGTCAATCCGTATATCACCCGCGCGATGGGGGATATCCTGTTCGACGAAAAGATCTCCGGATCCATCCATTTTACGCCCGGGTGTTGTTATGACGACGCGGACAACGGCAACCGTTCCGCGATTCACTGGGATCTGGTGCTCGTGCAGACCGCGCAGGCGGGCGGCGGCGAAATTTACTTCGACGACGTGCTCGTGCGCAAGGACGGGCGGTTTGTGCCCCCGGCGTTGCAGGGGCTCAATCCCGAAAATCTGGCGTGACGCGCGCGCCGCGCGTAAATTCCGCGCAAAATCCGAAAAAACCTTGCATTTTGCTTGCAATTCGGCGCGGATATTGTTAAAATGTTGGCGGAACTCAAACCAATATCTATTTTGGAGGATTAAGATTTTATGGCAAATGTTAGAGTTGCAATCAACGGTTTCGGACGTATCGGCCGTCTTGCTTTCAGACAAATGTTCGACGCTGCCGGTTACGAAGTCGTTGCAATCAACGATTTGACCGACGCTAAGATGCTCGCGCATCTTCTCAAGTACGATTCTTCCCAAGGTCGTTACAAGTACGCCGAGAACGTCGTTGCAAAAGACAACAGCATCGTCGTCAACGGTAAAGAAATCACCATTTATGCGGAAAAGAACGCTGCGGATCTCCCCTGGGGCGAAATCGGCGTAGACGTCGTGCTCGAATGCACCGGCTTCTATACCTCCAAAGCGAAGGCGCAAGCGCACATCGATGCGGGCGCGAAGAAAGTCGTTATCTCCGCTCCGGCAGGCAACGATCTCCCGACCGTCGTTTACAGCGTCAACGAAAAGGTTTTGACCGCGGACGACAAGATCATTTCCGCTGCTTCCTGCACGACCAACTGCCTCGCTCCGATGGCGGATACGCTCAACAAACTCGCTCCGATCAAGAGCGGTTACATGACCACGATCCACGCTTACACGGGCGACCAGATGGTTTTGGACGGACCGCACCGCAAGGGCGACTTCCGTCGTGCGCGCGCTGCCGCCGAGAACATCGTTCCCAACAGCACCGGCGCGGCGAAGGCGATCGGTCTCGTAATTCCGGAACTCAACGGCAAGCTGCAAGGCTGCGCGCAACGCGTACCTGTTTCGACCGGTTCTTTGACCCAGCTCGTCGCGGTTGTCGCGGGCAAGGTCAGCGCGGACGAAATCAACGCGGCGATGAAGAAGGCGGCTTCCGCTTCCTTCGGCTACACCGAAGAAGAGATCGTTTCCAGCGATATCGTCGGCATCACCTACGGCAGCTTGTTCGATGCTACGCAGACCTTTGTCATGGACATGGGCGACGGCAGCACGATGGTCAAGGTCGTCTCCTGGTATGACAACGAAAACAGCTACACCAGCCAGATGGTCAGAACGATCAAGTACTTTGCGGAATTGAAGTAATTTCGATTTTGACATTGCAGACCGACTCCGTTCGCGGGGTCGGTTTTTTGTTGCGCGCACGTCGCGGCGAGATATGCGCGCAGCGTATGATTCGAGCGGATACGGATTTTATTTGCAAATTTTATATATTGTTAGAGTTTATATTTTTTTGTCGAAAACGGTTGACATCGGACTTTTTGCGGCATATACTTAAAATACAAACAGTTGAATAATTGTTCAACTGTAATATAGATCAAGGAGAACGCAATATGGTATCTTCCGATTTCAGCGGAGAAGTTTGCAGCGAAGAATGCGTGCACGATACGACGGTAGAGCAAGTGCGCGCGCACATGCCGGACGAGGACGTATTGTACGCGATGGCGGAATTGTTCAAGGTGTTCGGAGATTCGACCCGCACGCGGATCTTGGAGGCGTTGTCGCATGCCGAACTGTGCGTATGCGATATATGCAATCTCGTGCAGATGACCAAATCCGCCGTTTCCCATCAGTTGCGCACGTTGCGCCAGTCCAAACTGGTCAAGATGCGTCGCAGCGGCAAAGAAGTCTATTATTCGCTGGCGGATACGCACGTCGTGCGCATTTTGCAGATGGCGTACGAACATACGGTGGAATAAACGTATCCGTACGGCGCGGTATGTCGAAAATTCAATCCATTAAGGAGTCGAAACGATGATAAAACAATACAAAATCGAAAATCTCGATTGCGCGCACTGCGCAAACAAAATTCAACAAAAGGTCGCGCGTCTCGACGGCGTGCGGCAAGCGAATCTCAACTTTATGATGCAGAAGTTGAGCGTCGAATGCGACGACGCGATCGCCGCCCGTTTGGACGACGACGTCATCGCAATCGTGCGCAAGTCCGAGCCGGACGCCAAGGTGCGCGTATTATGAGCGCCAACCGCAAATTGTCGATCCGGATCGGCGTGTCGGCGGTCGGGTTTGCGACGTTGTGGACGGTGTTCGCGTTTGTGCAGGCGCCGCAATGGGCGCAGCTGATCGCATATCTCGCCGTCTATTTGGTCATCGCGTACGATACGCTGTGGCGCGCCGCCGTCAACATTGCGCACGGGCAGATATTCGACGAAAACTTTTTGATGATCGTCGCGACGGTCGGCGCGTTTGCGATCGGCGATTATCGGGAAGGTTTGGCGGTCATGCTGTTCTATCAGGTGGGCGAACTGTTCCAAAAATACGCGGTCGGCAAATCGCGTCGCAGCATCGGTGCGTTGATGGACATTCGTCCCGACGTCGCGCGGATCGTATGCGACGACGGACAGACGGCGGAGATCGAACCGGAGCGGGTTGAAATCGGTCAAACGTTGCTCGTGCGCGCCGGAGAGCGCATTGCCGTGGACGGCGTTGCGTTGCAAGACGGCACGCTCGACATGGCGGCATTGACGGGCGAGAGCCGTCCGTATGCGTGCAAGCAAGGCGAGCGCGTGCTGTCCGGCGCGATCAATATGGGCGGGACATTGACGTTCCGCGCCGAAAAACAGTACAGCGATTCGACGGTTGCCAAAATCTTGGATCTCGTCGAAAACGCGTCCGACAAAAAGGCGAAAGCGGAAAACTTTATTTCCAAATTCGCGCGTTGGTATACGCCGGCGGTCGTATTGGCGGCGTTGGCGCTGGCGGTGATTCCCCCGCTCGTGCAGGGCGGCGGTTGGACGGATTGGGTGCACAGAGCGCTGTCGTTTTTGGTCGTCTCGTGCCCTTGCGCTTTGGTGATCAGCGTGCCGATGAGCTTTTTCGGCGGGATCGGCGGCGCGTCGCGCGTCGGCGTGTTGGTCAAAGGCGGCAATTATCTGGAATTGTTGCATCGCGCCGATACGTTCGTCTTCGATAAGACGGGGACGTTGACCCAAGGCAAATTCGCGGTCGAATCCGTATCCGCGTCCGAGTCTGCCGAGCAGGTGTTGGCTTGGGCGGCATTGGCGGAGCGACAATCCAATCATCCGATCGCCCGTGCGATCGTACAGGCCGCGCCCGACGCGGGCGGCGAAACGCGTTCGGTACGCGAGATTGCGGGCAAGGGCGTCGTAGCGGAGACCGACTGCGGCGAGATTGCGGCGGGCAACGCGGCTTTGATGCGCGAATACGGGATCGACGCGCCCGCGTCGGACGGCGTCGGCACGATCGTCTACGTCGCCAAGGACGGCGCGTACGTCGGCGCGATCCGCATCAACGATTCGCTCAAACCGGATACGGCGGATGCGATCCGCGCGATCAACGAAGCGGGATGCAAAACGATCATGCTGACCGGAGACGGCGCAGACGTCGCGCGGCAAGTATGCGAACAGACGGGCGTATGCGAGTATCATGCGCAACTATTGCCGGCAGACAAGGTGGAGCGGTTGGAGACGATCATGCGATCCGCCAAGACCGTCGCGTATGTCGGGGACGGCATCAACGACGCGCCCGTGCTGATGCGGGCGGACGTCGGGATCGCGATGGGCGGCGTCGGCAGCGACGCGGCGATCGAATCGGCGGATATCGTCCTGATGCACGACGATTTGTCGGCGTTGTTGACCGCCCGCGCCGTCGCGCGTAAGACGATGCGCATCGTATGGCAGAATATCGTCTTCGCGCTTGCGGTCAAAGCCGCCGTACTCGTGCTCAGCGCGCTCGGCGTCACCAATATGTGGCTAGCGGTATTTGCGGACGTCGGCGTCGCGATTCTGGCGATCGTCAATGCGATGCGATGCATGCGCGCGCCGCGTCCTTCGCGGCGTCGGAGCGCAAAGCGGGCGACGACGCGCATAGCCGATTGACTTTATTCGTCGGATCGGGTATGATGGTTACAATGACGGCAAGTTCGTTCGGATACGATCGGCAAAGGGGCAGAACATGGAAGATCGCAAAAAGAAATGGTTGCAGGCGGCGATGATCGTCGTCGCGGCGGGACTCAATGTATGGGGGCTGTTGTCTTTGGCGCAGACGACGGGCGCGGACGTAGGGTTGCGCTATCTCGATCGGATCGGCAACTTGATCGGTCGCTACGTGATCGTCGTCGTGACGATGGCGGCGGGCATCATGCTGATGTCGTATGCGGCGGGCACGTTTCGCGGCAAGGTGCGCAACGTATTTTCGATTGCGGTATGCGTGTACAGCACGATCTTGACGATTCCGTTGTTTCTGGCGTTCGTTTTGTGCATGCCGATCGCGGCGGGCGCGACGTTGCCGGCGTTTTTGGACGGCATGGTGCGCGACGTTTGCGTCGCGTTGCAGGCGATTTTCGGCACGGGCGGCGTGCAATATCTGATCTACGTGCTCGGATGCATCATGGGCGCGATCTTTCTCGCCGTACCGATTCTGTCGACGTATTGCACGGTCAAAGACATCGATTTGCTTGCGCGGGTCAAATCCGCGTTCCAACGCAAAAAAGCGGAGTAATCCGCACGCTTGCGCAGACGGTTTTCGAAAAGGCGGTCCGGACCGCCGTTTCGTTTTTATTTGGCAATATCGGGTTTGCTTTCGGAAAGTCTCGGGCAAATACTTGACATTTGGGCAATAATTTTTTATGATAAATAGAAAAGGTAGGACAAGACTCGCGTAGGCGCGTGCGCAAGGCTACAAAGGAGTGCTTATGAAGCTCAACGGCTCACAGATCTTAATAGAATCGCTGCTCGAACAAGGCGTGGATACGATTTTCGGATATCCCGGCGGTTCGGTACTCAACATTTACGATGCGTTGTACGATTACAAAGACCGCTTGCGCCATGTCTTGACCGCGCACGAACAGCACGCCGCGCACGCTGCGGACGGTTATGCCCGCGCTACGGGCAAGACGGGCGTGTGTCTTGCGACTTCCGGTCCCGGCGCGACCAATCTCGTGACGGGCATTGCGACCGCATACATGGACAGCATTCCGATGGTCG
>CAJTKI010000036.1:0-8091 GCA_910576875.1 uncultured Christensenella sp. | reverse complement strand
GCTGGATTCTTTCCAAGAAGTTTATATCGCCGGCATCGTCATGCCGATTACCAAACATAGCTTTGTCGTGCGCAAGGTCGAAGATCTGCATGAGACGATCTGTCGGGCGTTCGAGATCGCGCAGAGCGGCAGACCCGGTCCGGTCTTGGTGGATATTCCCAAGGACGTGACGGCTGCGCAGTGCGAATTTTTGCCGCAGCCCGCGGTTCAGCCCGCTCCGATTCCCGCGCCGGATCAAAGCGCGATCGAGGCGGCTGCGCAGATGATCAACGCGGCGCAGCGTCCGGCGATCCTGTTCGGCGGCGGCGTGCTGACTTCGGGTGCGAACCGTCAGTTGCGCGAGCTGATCGCCAAGGCGGACATTCCGGCATGCCACACGCTGATGGGCGCGGGCGTGCTTGCATACGGCGAGCGCGGCAATCTGGGCTTGGTCGGCATGCACGGCAGCATGTCTGCGGGCAGAATGTTGCAGCATTCCGATCTGGTGATTGCGATCGGCACGCGGTTTTCCGATCGCGTCGCGACCGACAAAGAACATTTCGTCAACTGCGCCAAAGTCGTGCACATCGATATCGACGCGGCGGAGATCAATAAAAACGTACGTTGCGACGTCAGCGTGATCGGCGACGTCAAAGACGTGTTGGAGCAGTTGCTCCCGCTCGTCGCGGACAACCGGCATGCGGATTGGTACGCGCAGATCGACGCGTGGCGCAAGATGGATTATGCGCCCAAGGACAAGCCCGGGATTTTGCGTCCGCATCAAGTCGTGGACAGCATGGCGCGCGCGATCGGCGAAGACGGCATTCTCGTCACCGACGTGGGACAGCATCAGATGTGGGCGGCGCAGTACGGCAAGCGCGTGCAACCGCGCAGTTTTCTGACGTCCGGCGGATTGGGGACGATGGGATTCGGATTGGGCGCGGCGATCGGCGCGCAAATCGCGTGTCCCGAGCGCAAAGTGATCTTGGCGACCGGAGACGGATGTTTCCACATGAATTTGGTCGAGCTTGCGACCGCGGTCAGCAATCGGCTGCCCGTCGTCGTCGTGATTTTCAACAACAACGTGCTCGGCATGGTGCGCCAATGGCAGACCCAGTTTTATGCGAAACGGTACAGCGAGACGACGCTGGATCGCAAGACCGATTACGTACGGTTGGCGCAATCGTTCGGCGCGACCGGATTCCGCGCGACGACGCAGGCGGAGTTGGATCAGGCGTTGCAAGCGGCGTTTGCGTGCGAAGGTCCGTGCGTGATCGACGCGGTCATCGACAAGGACGAAAAAGTTTTGCCGATGATTCCGGCAGGCAAGAGCATCGACGAAATCATTATGTAATTCCGATCGGGCGACCGAACGGCATATAAAACGCAATTTTTTGGAGGATATATATCATGATCAAAAAGTTCTATGACACAGACTGCGATCTCAAAGTATTGGACGGCAAGACCGTTGCAATCATCGGTTTCGGCTCGCAAGGTCACGCGCATGCGATGAATCTCAAAGACAGCGGCGTCAACGTCGTCGTCGGTTTGAGAGAAGGCAGCAAGCACGCGAAGAAAGCCGCCGATTACGGGCTCAAAGTGATGAGTGTCGAAGAAGCTGCAAAGGCCGGCGATCTCGTAATGATGTTGGTGCCGGACGAATTGTGCGCGGACATCTACGCAGCTCAGGTTCAACCGTACATGAAGGACGGCGACGTATTGTGCTTTGCGCACGGTCTGTCCATTCATTTCAATTTGATTAAACCGCAAGCGAACATCGACGTGATCATGATCGCGCCGAAAGGACCGGGACACACGGTGCGTTCGCAGTACACCGAAGGCAAGGGCGTTCCGTCTTTGATCGCGGTTTACCAAGACTACACCGGCAGAGCGCACGACTACGCGTTGGCGTATGCGAGCGGCATCGGCGCGGGCAGAGCGGGTATTTTGGAGACGACGTTCCGCGAAGAGACCGAGACCGATCTGTTCGGCGAACAGGCAGTCCTGTGCGGCGGCGTGACCGAGTTGATGAAGGCAGGTTTCGACACGTTGGTCGAAGCGGGCTACGAGCCGGAGATGGCGTATTTCGAATGCATTCACGAGATGAAGCTGATCGTCGATCTGATCAACAGCGGCGGATTCGGCAAAATGCGTTATTCGATTTCCAACACGGCGGAATACGGCGACTACCGCACCGGCAGACGTTTGATCACCGAAGAGACGCGCAAGGAGATGAAGAAAGTTTTGCGCGAGATTCAGGACGGTACGTTTACCAGCGAGTGGATGACCGAGAACAAGAGCGGCAGATGCGCGAAGTTCCTTGCGACCCGCAGACTGGAAGCCGAGCA
The DNA here is from genome assembly GCA_910576875.1 of uncultured Christensenella sp. Classification (GTDB taxonomy): domain Bacteria; phylum Bacillota; class Clostridia; order Christensenellales; family UBA3700; genus MGBC101980. The sequence goes on along the minus strand of CAJTKI010000036.1, from coordinate 5,764 downwards.
TCCGTTGGAACAAGTCGGCGCGGAACTGCGTCAGATGATGAGCTGGTTGAAGAAATAATCTTCGACGCTAATCCGATCGGGTACAAATATCCGTGCGACCTGCGTTGCACGGATATGTCCTATCCGAAGACGGGCGCATCGACGGCGTACGGTGCGTCGGGACGGAAGACGTTGCGCCGATCGGCGATCGCCGCAAGACCCGTTTGCGGACGGGCAAGGAGTGATTATGCAATTGAAGAGCAGATATTTGACACAAGGAGCGGAGACCGCGCCGCAGCGTTCGTTGCTGTATGCGTGCGGTTTCACGCAGGAAGAGTTGGACCGTCCGATCGTCGGCGTCGTATGCGCGCACAGCGAGATCGTGCCGGGACATATCCATTTGGATAAGATTGCCGAAGCGGTCAAAGCCGGCATACGGATGGCGGGCGGCACGCCCGTGCTCGTACCGTCGATCGGCGTCTGCGACGGCATCGCGATGGGACATATCGGCATGAAATACAGCCTTGCCTCGCGCGAACTGATCGCGGACAGCGTCGAGACGATGGCGCAGGCGCATCGGTTCGACGCGCTCGTGCTGATCCCCAACTGCGACAAGATCGTTCCCGGCATGGTGATGGGAGCGTTGCGTGTCAATCTGCCCACGGTCGTCGTCAGCGGCGGACCGATGATGGCGGGCGTCGTGGATGGATGCGAAGTATCGCTGTCCAAGATGTTCGAGGCGGTCGGCGCGCGCAAAGCCGATCTGATCGACGATGCGGGATTGCTGGATTTCGAGCGCAATTGCTGTCCGACCTGCGGTTCTTGCAGCGGCATGTATACCGCCAACAGCATGAACTGTCTGTGCGAAGCGATCGGCATCGCATTGCCCGGCAACGGCACGATTCCCGCCGTCATGAGCGCGCGCACCGCGCTTGCCAAACACGCCGGCATGGCGGTGATGGAACTGGTGCGCCGCGACATCAAGATCAAAGACATCCTTTGTCCGACGGCGATTCGCAACGCGCTTGCGTGCGATATGGCGTTGGGCTGTTCGAGCAACAGCGTTTTGCATTTGCTGGCGATCGCGCACGAGGCGGGCTATCCGCTCGATTTGCAACAACTCAACGAGATGAGCGAGATCGTTCCCAACCTGTGCCATCTGGCGCCGGCGGGACCGACGCACATGCAGGATCTGTATGCGGCGGGCGGCGTGCAAGCCGTGTTGAGCGAGTTGGTCAAACGCGATTTGATCGACACTTCCGCGATAACGGCGACCGGCAAGACGGTCGGCGAAAATCTGGTCGGCGTCTGCGTGCGCGATTACGAGACGATCCGTCCGATCGAACGTCCGTATTCGGAGACGGGCGGTTTGGCGATCCTGTGGGGCAATATCGCCAAGAACGGCTGCGTCGTCAAGCGCAGCGCGGTCGCGCCCGAGATGCTGACGCATACGGGACCCGCGCGCGTGTTCGACGGCGAAGAGCAGGCGATTGCGGCGATTTACGGCGGACAAATCCATGCGGGCGACATCGTCGTCATTCGCTACGAAGGACCCAAGGGCGGACCGGGCATGCGCGAGATGCTCAACCCGACGTCGGCTTTGGCGGGCATGAAACTGGATAAGAGCGTCGCCCTGATTACGGACGGCAGATTTTCCGGCGCGTCGCGCGGCGCTTCGATCGGGCACGTTGCGCCCGAGGCGGCGGTCGGCGGAGAGATCGGATTGTTGCGCGACGGCGACACGATTACGATCGATATTCCCAATTATGCGATTCGCGCGCATCTGAGCGACGAAGAACTCGATCGTCGGCGCAAGGCGCACGCGTTGCCCGAACCCAATGTGCGTACGGGCTGGCTGGCGCGATATGCGCGTCTGGTCACGAGCGCGGACAAGGGCGCGGTGTTGGAATAAGGAGTTGCGGCAAATGCTTACATTGGACAAAGTTTACCGCGCGGCGTGCGTGCTTAAAGAAGCGATCCGTCAGACGGACATCATTCCGGCGTCCGATCTCAAAGCGGGAAGTCAGATCTATTTGAAGACGGAAAACTTGCAAGTCACCGGATCCTTTAAGGTACGCGGCGCGTATTACAAGATTTCGCAACTTTCCGAAGAAGAAAAAGCGCGCGGCGTGATCGCGTGTTCGGCGGGCAACCATGCGCAGGGCGTCGCGCTTGCCGCGACCAAGAGCGGCATTCGGTCGTTGATCTGTCTGCCGGACGGCGCGCCGATTTCCAAGGTCGAAGCGACCAAGCGTTACGGCGCGGAAGTGTGTCTGGTGCCGGGCGTCTACGACGACGCGTACAATAAGGCGATCGAACTGCGCGATACGTGCGGATACACGTTTATCCATCCGTTCAACGATCCGGACGTGATTGCCGGACAGGGCACGATCGGATTGGAAATTCTCAATCAACTCGACGACGTCGATTCGGTCGTCGTACCGATCGGCGGCGGCGGACTGATCGCCGGCGTCGCGTATGCGATCAAGCAACTCAAACCCAATGTCCGCGTATACGGCGTGCAGGCGGCGGGCGCGCCGAGCATGTACGAATCCGTACGCAAGAATCGCCTGTCCGCGTTGGACAAAGTATCGACGATCGCGGACGGAATCGCGGTCAAACAACCGGGCGATCTGACGTACGAGTTGTGCAAACAGTATGTGGACGACGTCGTTACCGTGACGGATGACGAGATCTCTTCGGCGATTTTGACGTTGATGGAAAAATACAAAATGGTCGCCGAAGGCGCAGGCGCGGTATCGGTTGCCGCGGCGATGTTCGGCAAGATTCCGACCGAAGGACAAAAGGTTTGCTGCATCGTTTCGGGCGGCAACATCGACGTGACGATTCTTTCGCGCGTGATCAAGCGCGGCTTGCTGATGAGCGGCAGAAATTATGCGATGACGATCGAACTTCCGGACAAGCCCGGACAGCTGTCGCACGTGTCGCAGATCGTTTCGACGTTGGGCGCCAACGTGATTGCCGTGCACCACGAGCGCGCGAGCGAAGGCAGCGACGTGACGGGATGTTTTCTGCGCATCGAGATCGAGACGCGCAATTTCGATCATATCCAACAGATTCGCAACCAACTGATTGCGGAAGGGTTCAAATTGATATAAGGAGACAATACATGCAAGTTATTTCTACCGCACAGGCTCCGGCGGCGATCGGACCGTACAGTCAGGCAATCGTAGCGGGCGCCATGGTATATACGTCGGGACAGATCGCGATCGATCCCGCGACCGGCGTCGTCGAACAGGGCGACGTTCGGGCGCAGACGCATCGGGTGTGTCGCAACATTCGCGCGCTGTTGCAAGCGAGCGGCAGCGACATCGCCAAGGTCGTCAAGACGACGTGCTTTTTGGCGGATATGGCGGACTTTGCTGCGTTCAACGAGATTTACGCGCAGTATTTCACGTCTGCTCCGGCGCGCTCGTGCGTCGCGGTCAAGACGCTGCCCAAGAACGTTCTGGTCGAGATCGATACGATAGCCGAACTTTGACGCGTCGTCGCGTCGCGTTTTGCAATGTCGATCGAGAAACGAAAGCGACACCGATCGAAGTCGCTCCTTCGTTTCGATACAAGGACGTTATGCCTCGGACGCGGTCGCGCGATCGCTCTCGCTCGGGGCGGCGTGCAAATACAGTACGCGTTTGCCGCACTGTTGCGCCTGCCAGATCGGATGCGCGGTATACGACGCATGCGAAGTCTGCGCGATCAGCAGATCGCAACGCTCGACGAGCGCGCGCTGCATCCGCATCCGCGCCAACGGTTGTCGATCCGACAGGTCCAAGCGCAGACAATCGTCGTACGGCGTCGGATCGTCCGAGTCGCCTTGCGCGTACGCAAGCACGATGCGGATATGCGGATGCGTTTGCCGCAGTCGGACAAGCACATGCGCCGCCGCGCGGTCGAAATCGTAATCGGGACGAATCAAGAATGTATCCGCTCCTTGTCGATCGATCAAATCGCTTAAAATGTCGCGTAATTTCGCGCAATTGCAATCGGAAACGTAGCCGTTCCGTTCTCCCACAAACGCTACAATCATACATTTACCAACCTATTTCGGATCTGTAATTTATATTGTAACACGGATTCGGGCGAAGTGCAAGTTAGGTTGCGGGATTCGTATAAGCACAAACAAGATAAACCTATATCGATTACGATACACTATACAGTATCTATTACGGTTGGGTGGAAAACTATGGATATACGACAGAAGATCAATCGAATGCGCATCGAACGCGGATGGTCTCTGGCGCAATTGGCGCATAAAATTTGCATATCGGAGACTTCCGTATACAATTGGTATAACGAGAACGATTATATGCCGACGGTACGCGTATTGGAAGACGTTTGTCAGGTCTTCGGTATTACGATGTCGGAATTGTTTGCGGACGCGGATGTCGATAAATTGACCGCAAATCAAATCCGCATGCTCGATTTGTTCGACAAATTGAACGAAAAGAAACAACAGGCGATTTTGACGCTGACGGAAAGTTATCTGGATTGATTCCCGATTTTTGTTTATAATTCGACGACGGTGCTACGGTGTCGGTTCGACATCGGAGTTTTTGCACGTATTTGCGTCGTTCGACGCGTCATTAGGCGTGGACATAGGCGTGTCCGAATCGTCTTCGGGCGGCGTCGAAACGTCTTCGGGCGCGATCGGATCTTTGCGTATGCCGAATTTGCGCAATACGCGCTCGGCTTTGCTCGGATTGCGGGCGGCGAACGCGAGATCGTCCGCATCGTATAGGACGGCGGCGTTGCCCGATTGGTCGGCGACGCGTTTGCGACGGACGGCATATGCGTGCGCGCAAGTTTCGCGCAACGTCAGGATCGCGGGCAGCAGCGTAAAGACGAGCAGCAGACTGATCGCCGCGCCGCGCGCGATCAATTCCGTGATCTGAGCGACGATCAAGTTGGACGTGACGGCAAAGACGCTCGCGCTGACCGTGATCAGGATTGCGCCCGACGTCAGTACGCTCGGGGCGGAGCGGTAGATCGCATTGAGAATCGCGGCTTTTCCGGTTGCGCCCGATCGTTTTTCGTCGAGATATTTGCTTGTGACCAAGATCGCGTAGTCGACGGTCGCGCCGAGCAGAATCGCGCTGACGATCAGATACGCCATGAAGTTGATCTGCGCTTGCATCCAATATACGATCGTCAGATTGACGAAGATACCCGTTTCGATGACGAGCAACAGCAACGCGCTCAACAGCGGTTTGCGGAACGTGACGAGCAGGATCGCGAAGATCAGTACGGCGGACACGATATTGACGACGGCAAAGTCGTGCGGCGTGACCGCGCTCAATTCATACGCGCCCGCGGCGAGTCCGGTGATGTTGACTGCGCCGAAGCGATTCGTCGCAAGCGCGCGCACCGCTTCGAGCGTGCGCATCGATTGCGGATCTTCGGCGTTGCCTTGCAGTCGGACGGTATAGAGCATGTAGTGTTCGGCATCCGCCTTGTTCGCGTCCGAGATAAAACTGTCGTGCAGTCGGCGATAGATGAGCGCGCGGTAAGGACTGTTTTCGATTTTGCCGTACACGTCGTCGTCCAGCACGCTCAACAGCGAAAACACATCCGTCACTTCGCTGTATGTAGGATCGGCATCGTCCGATTCGCGTTGCGCGCCGATGCGGTACAGATCTTCGACAAACGCGCGGTGCGATGCGATTTGTTCGGGCGTGTTTTCGAACGGCACCAGCAAAATCAATTGATTGCCGTATGCTTGCGCGATCGATTCGGGATACGTCGGGTTCGGATTTTCCGCGGTCAT